>NZ_JBMERO010000041.1:0-18756 GCF_049310945.1 Bacillus sp. DJP31
TGCCAAGCAAAAAGAGAAAGAAGCAGCTATTTATAGCTGCTTTTTTTTGTAGCCCGAAAGGCTGGAGATATTCAAAGGAAATGTAGTATACAAATTATAAAAAACTGTGAGGGCTAAAAGGAGCAAGAAGGTCGAGGAAGCAAGCGAGAGAAGACCGGAGCGTACGAAGGTACGCGAGGATCTGGTTAGGTTGAAGAGATTCGACGCTCATTTTAGCAGAACCCGAACTCAGAAGGTAAGCTCGAGCGCCGATGGTAGTTGAGGGACTTCCCCTGTGAGAGTAGGACAATGCCAAGCAAGGATTAAGAAGCAATTCATTATTTAGTTGCTTTTTTGTTTTATTTTAGCCCGAAGGGCTGTTTAATTGCCATATAACAAGTAAAAACTTCCTATAAACAACTGTGAGGGCTAAAAGGAGCAAAGTAGGTAGAGGATGAAAGTGAGAGAAGACCGGAGCATACGATAGTACGTGAGAAGTGAATGAAATTTAAGAGTAGCTTCATCGCTAGACCTCTGGTGTCTGAGAAAGGGAAAAAAGTAATTAATCGGTAAAAAAAGGAAAATCTGAATTCCGAAAGAAATTATATTATAATTGAAATGAAGACTCCAATAATACCCAAACATATGATTGACTTTCCTGCTTTATAGGAGTAAAGTCAAATTAATATTTGACTGTGAGGGGATAAGCTTTGGATTTTTATACGAAAAATGTACATTTTTCTAAGAAGAAAGTTGAACCAATACATAGCAAGGTTACGCCAATTTATCAATCGTCTGCGTTTACGTTTAGGTCTCTAGAAGAATTAGAGGGTTATTATGAAGGAAAAGGTAATTATCTCTATTCTCGAGTTGGAAATCCCAATACGGATGAACTAGGATATGGTGTTGCGTCATTAGAAGGGGCTGAGACTGGAGTGGCTACTTCTTCGGGTATTTCCGCTATTTTGGTGAGCATACTAGCCGTTGCAGTCTCTGGTGATCATATTATTGCAAATGAGGATCTGTACGGTGGCACCTTTCAATTAATTGCTAAAGAACTACGAGATGCTGGAATAGAATCATCATTTGTTTCGTTCTTGGACAAGCAACATATTAGAAATGCAATTAAGGGAAATACAAAGGTTATCTACAGTGAATCGGTTACAAACCCATTACTTCGTGTTGAGAATATTAGTCAAATTGTTGAGATTGCTAGAGAGTTCAACTTAGTCTCTATAATTGATAATACTTTTGCTACTCCACTAATGTGTAGGCCTTATTTAGATGGAATTGATTTAGTTGTTCACAGTGCAACCAAGTATATAGGTGGTCACAGTGATGTTACGGCTGGTGTTGTTGTTGGAGGCACTCAGCTAATGGAAAAGGTCAGTCAAAAACTAGTTAATTTGGGTGCCAATTTGAGTCCTTTTGAAAGCTGGCTTGCTTGTCGAGGGTTAAAAACCATGAGTATTCGAATGGAGAGACAAGCGATGAACGCTGCTCACCTTGCGGAGGGATTAGTTGGGGTTTTTGGGGTCAAGAGAGTGTTTTATCCTGCTAATTTATCGATAAATGGAAATGGGGCAATGGTTACCATTGAGTTAGATACGAATCAATGTGATATGAGAAATTTTTTTGGATCACTCCAGTGGGTTAAGATTGTTCCTACACTTGCAGGAATTGAGACAACTGTTTCCTATCCTATCGCTACTTCGCATCGTGCCCTCTCAGAAGAAGCATTGGAGTCCTTGGGAATTACAGAAGGATTAGTGCGTATTTCCGTTGGTATAGAGCGAGATGATGATATAATTTCTGTTTTCAAAGAGGCGATAAAAGAGTCGATTAAATAAAATCGACTTTTCTCTTTCCTTTTTAATATTGTTATGGTATAATTATTTTTGTAGCCTTTTTAATTCCTGCATTTACTAATAAAAAGACTTTTGCATACTGATTTGTTCTTTAATACGTATGGTCGTCTAAGTAGAATAAAATGCATTCAGAGCAACATCATACTAATATTATCGCGGGGTGGAGCAGTCTGGTAGCTCGTCGGGCTCATAACCCGAAGGTCGTAGGTTCAAATCCTGCCCCCGCAACCAAATTACATAATGGTCCCGTGGTGTAGCGGTTAACATGCCTGCCTGTCACGCAGGAGATCGCGGGTTCGAATCCCGTCGGGACCGCCATTTCTCAAACGAAACAAGTGCTTTCGTTTTTTTTATTTGCTTTTTTAGACCAAACATAAGAAAATGATATAATACCCTTAGGATAAAACCTAAGGTCTTTTTGTTTTACAAAACCATGAGATATTATATTTGTTACGAGTACCTTAGGAGACTCATCAACAGGTTTACATATCCTGTTAAGTGAGAAAGATATTGAGAAGTACTTTCTACTCTTAATTTAGTATTTTATTTAATAAGCAAATGTTTCGGCTAATTTAGAAATATCTTTAGGATAAAATTAGGAATCTTGAAAAAGGCTCTGTAAGTTTTTTTGAAGAAAGTTGAACAAATTACTGAGCGGAATAAAAAGGGGTTTAATCATTTTAATCATGGGGAATCGAATGAAAAAGTATGAGTGGATAACAAATAATGAAGAAGAAACGATGAGCCTTGCTTTTCAAATTGGGAAATTAACAAAACCAAGAGATGTCTTTTTATTGGAGGGCGACTTAGGTGCGGGAAAGACAACCTTTACCAAAGGGCTTGCTAAGGGCTTAGATGTAACTAGAACCATCAATAGTCCAACCTTCACGATCATTAAAGAGTATGCAGGTCGACTCCCCCTCTATCATATGGATGTATATCGTGTACAGGATTCATTTGAGGATCTAGGCTTTGATGAGTATTTTAATGGTGAAGGTGTGACCGTAGTGGAGTGGGCACACTTAATACTAGATCAGCTCCCCTCTGAACAAGCGAAAATAATGATTACTAGAGAAAATGATAGCAGGCGGAAAATAGTTATTGAAGCAACTGGGCAAAGATATGAAGAATTGATCAAGGAGTTAATGGCAAATGAAGATACTATCGATTGATTCGTCTACTTATGTAATGGGGGTTTCCCTTTCAGAAGATGAGCAGGTCATCGGAGAATACATAACCAATGTAAAAAAAAATCATTCGATCCGATTGATGCCTGCGATTCAGCAAGTTATGAGTGATTGTGATATTACACCTAACATGCTTCATAGAATTGTAGTGGCAAAGGGACCTGGTTCTTATACAGGTGTGAGAATTGGTATTTCTATAGCAAAATCATTGGCTTGGAGTTTAAATATACCCCTAATTGGAGTTTCAAGCTTGGAGCACTTGGCTTGGAACGGCAAGGATTTTAACGGGTATGTTTGCCCTTTAATGGATGCTAGAAGAAACCAATTGTACACAGGCTTGTATCGGTTCAATGGGGAAGTAATGATTCCCTCAATTGAAGACCAAAACATCCTAATTGATGATTGGTTAGAGAAGTTGAAAGGGCTACAAGAGCCTATTTTATTTATTGGAGCAGATCTACCCATGCATCAATCCATTATACAGCTGCATTTAGGAGAACAAGCCGTATTTTCTCCTTATATTGATTGGAATCCAAGACCATCGTTACTCGCTTATATCGGGTTAAGAAAAGAAGCAGAGCCCTTACACTCCTTTGTACCAAGCTATCTTCGTTTAGCAGAAGCTGAAGCGAACTGGTTGGCTTCCAATGAGTCATCTCATTAAGGAGGTTAGAGAAATGTATATATCTTATAGATTAATGACCTCAGCAGATATTGATCAAATCATGGTGATAGAGCTTGCTTCATTTGCGGTGCCTTGGAGCCGTGAAGCATTTTATAATGAGATGGTAAATAATCCTTATGCGACTTATGTTGTCATGCAGGAACGTGACCAAATCATTGGGTATTGTGGATTGTGGGTTGTACTAGAAGATGCACATGTTACAAACATTGCGGTTCTCCCTGCATATCGGGGAAGGAAGCTAGGTGAAGGACTATTGAATCAATCAATGGAGCTCGCAAAAGCATTAGGTGCAGAGCGATTATCATTAGAGGTACGAGTTTCAAATACGGTGGCTCAATCGCTATATCGTAAAATAGGATTTGAAAATGGAGGCATCCGAAAAAATTATTATTCAGATAATGGCGAAGATGCCTTAGTTATGTGGGTGAATATACATGAAACATCAGATCATATTAGGAATTGAAACAAGCTGTGATGAAACGGCTGTTGCCATAGTTAAGGATGGAAGAGAAATTCTTTCAAATGTAGTGGCCTCTCAAATTGAGAGCCATAAACGATTTGGTGGAGTAGTCCCTGAGATTGCATCAAGACATCATGTGGAGCAACTAACGATAGTACTAGAAGAAGCAATAAAGGAAGCCAATGTTACGTTTGAAGATATTGACGGCATTGCCGTAACTGAAGGTCCTGGGTTAGTTGGAGCTTTGTTAATTGGAGTTAATGCGGCGAAGGCCATTTCATTTGCACATAACATTCCACTTATTGGTGTTCACCACATTGCAGGCCATATATATGCCAATCGCTTTGTAACAGAATTTACTTTCCCATTACTAGCATTGGTTGTCTCTGGTGGACATACTGAGTTGATATTGATGAAAGAACACGGCTCGTTTGAGGTAATTGGGGAGACAAGGGATGATGCGGCTGGTGAGGCCTACGACAAAGTGGCGAGAACCTTAAACCTACCATATCCAGGTGGGCCACACATAGATCGTTTAGCACATGTTGGCGAAGTGACCATTAAGTTACCGCGAGCGTGGTTAGAACCAGATTCTTATGATTTTAGCTTTAGTGGATTAAAGTCAGCGGTAATTAATACACTTCATAATGCGAAACAGCGCGAGGAAGAGATCAAGCCAGAGGACTTAGCTGCTAGCTTTCAAGAAAGTGTCATTGATGTGTTAGTAACGAAAACGATGAGAGCAACAAAAGAATATGGGGTGAAGCAAGTCCTACTTGCTGGTGGAGTTGCTGCAAATAAAGGCCTTAGGTCTAGTCTCGAGTCTAAATTTCAGGAGCTTCAACATGTCGAGCTAGTCATGCCACCACTATCATTATGCACAGATAATGCAGCTATGATTGCGGCAGTTGGAAGCATAGCCTATGAAAAGGGAAAACGGGCTCAATTAGACATGAATGCAAACCCAGGACTAGAATTAAAATCTTTTTAAAGAAAAAACACACCTTCTATTGATGAATCCATACTACAAGATGGGGTTCATAAGAAAGTGTGTTTTTATTTATTTGCCCTTAGGTTCAATACTTTGTTCAGCAGTATTCAGGAGTTCAGTAGCTAAGTGAGATAAAGAACCTGTGGATATGCTCATTTCTTGAATAGAATCGACAATGGAATCAAGATCTGTTTTATTTCGATTGAATAATTCGATATATTGATCAATCTCCATTTTTACCGTAACAAAACCACTCTTTACATTATTAATTTTTTGAAAGGAGGCTGTTGTTTTATCATTCATGACTACCATTTGTTCTACTAGATTTGAAACGGTGTTATGACTTTCAACTGTTAAGGAATGAATATTGTTGCTTATTCCTTTTGATCCTTCAGCAAGCTTACGAACTTCACTTGCTACAACGGCAAATCCTTTTCCGTGCTCACCAGCACGAGCAGCTTCGATTGAAGCATTTAAGGCTAATAAATTGGTTTGATCCGCAATGGACTCGATTTCTTTTGTCATACTAGTAATGTTTTCGGAAATTTTCTTTAAAGAATTCATACTTGTAATAGATTCGTGCACTTGAGTTATGACTTCATTGAAGGAGTGTAGCATTTGATCCATTTGTTGTTCGTTTTGATTGGTTAAGGTAACTAGATTTTGACTGCTTTTTTGTGTATGTTCTGTTTCTTTTCTAACTTGCTGTGCACGGTTACTTGTTTCTTGAAGGGAAGCCTCTGTTTGTTCGACGGAAGCTGCGACTTCTTGGCTAATAATTGTTAGTTCTTTTTGAAGTGCCTTATTTCTATCGTTTAATTCATTAACCTCTTGGATACGCCTGTTTACATAATGTCCAGCGACTAATTGTGCATCAAAATTTAATACATGAGTAACAGATAGCAATACTTTTGTCAGTTGTGCAGGATCCGATTGAAAGTGTTCAACAAGCTTTGGTAATACAAGCGTTTGAACGGCTGAATAGGTAGCAAGGAACCAATCAAGTGGCAAGCTTTGTTTATTATGTGTTGCCCCAATTCGTGAGCGCATTTGTAGGTATTCTTCGTTGATGTCTCCACTAAAAACACTTCTAAAATAAGCAACAAAAACAGCCTTTAAGCGTTCTCTTGTAGTCTTTTCTGCAATCATTGTTAGGGTTTTACTTTCATATAAATGATCCAATACTTTTTCTAAAACTTCATCTAAAACAGCAAGAATAGCAGGCTGAATCTCTTTTAAAGTTTGTAGGTGCTCAGAATGGAAGTCCATATATCGTAAACGCTCGGATAATTCAGGCTGACTTAATTGAATAACCTTTTTATGCTCATATTCCATTGTTGCTATATAACTTTGTTGCTTAGCTTGTAACTTCTTGAACAACATTTAAATTCCCCCTAGTGTCTAACATTTTAATAATATCATAGATGATAGAGTATGTTTTATCAATTTTCAATGTGTTGAAATAAAGAGAATATTGTCGATTTCCTGTGGGTATGTGGAAAAGTAGATGTGCATTATGTGGATAAGACTAAATAGCCCTTTATAGACAGCTGTTGATATTGTGGATAAGATTGTGGATATGTGGATAAAAAAAAGCCGACGACTAAACCGTTGGCTTTTTAAGTGTTATATAAGGGAAATATTTCTATTTATAAGAGTTTTATAGCAAAGTGCAGAGAATTTATCCACAGCTATGATTTAGTTTTCTCTAACAATTGCTCCCACTCTTCCATTAGTTGTTCAAGTTGATTATTTGCTTTGTTATTTTCTTCATTTAATTGTGTAACCACTTCATGAAGCTGAAAAATTTCCGGGTCACAGAGCTTTTCCTCATTTGTGGTGATTACTTCTTCAAGTGTGGCTATTTCTTTCTCTATTTCTTCAATTCTTCGCTGTCGCTGTCGTTCTTGCCGTTTGATTTCTTTTTCTTCCTCGAAGCTACGTTTCTCTTCTTTACTCACAGGTGTGGTAGTTGTCAAAACAGATTTCTTTTCTAATTGCTCTATATCTAATAACAGTTGTTTTTTCTCAAGATAATAATCATAATCCCCAAGGAATTCTGTTGCACCAAGTCGCTCCAATTCAAGCACTTTTGTCGCAAGTCGATTGATGAAGTAACGATCATGGGATACAAAAAGAATCGTTCCTGGGTAATCGATGAGTGCATTTTCTAGAATCTCTTTACTATCTAAGTCCAGATGGTTAGTTGGCTCATCTAAAATCAATAAATTTGCCTTTTGCATCATAAGCTTAGATAATGCTAACCTAGCTTTTTCACCACCACTTAAAGAGGAAACTTCCTTAAGAACGTCATCTCCTGAAAATAAAAAGTTCCCGAGTATGGTTCGTATATCTTTTTCAGGAGTAAGTGGGTATTCATCCCATAATTCATTTAAAACGCGTTTATTTGATTTGAGGTTGGCTTGTTCTTGATCATAATACCCAACTGTTACATTGGATCCAAAATGAACAGAGCCAGAGCTAAGTGAGATTTTGCTGATAATCCCTTTGAGTAAGCTTGATTTTCCAACCCCGTTTGGACCTATTAAGGCAATGCTATCACCACGCTTGAGAGAAAAGGTAACGTGTTCAATGGTTGGATTTTTTTCGTCGTAGGTTATGGCTACATCATTGACTCGAACAACATCATTGCCGCTTTGACGGTCTATATTAAAATGGAAGCTTGCCGATTTCTCATCACCAGCAGGGCGATCCAGAAGGGACATTCGGTCTAGCTGTTTCTTTCTGCTTTGCGCACGTTTCGTTGTGGAGGCCCTTGCCATGTTTCGTTGAATAAAGTCTTTTAGTTTAGCGACTTCGTCCTGTTGCTTGTCAAACTGCTTGACGTCTCGTTCATAGGTTTCTGCTTTTTGAATCAGGTATTTACTATAATTACCGTAGAATTTATGGATGGTGTTTCTTGATATTTCGTAAACTTGTCCTACTACTTTATCTAAAAAGTACCGGTCATGTGAAACGATTAGGATGGCGCCAGGGTAGGAGCTCAAATATTGTTCTAACCAAGAGAGTGTAGCCATATCCAAATGGTTTGTCGGCTCGTCCAAAATTAATAAATTAGGCTTTGTTAAAAGCAACTTACCTAAGGCAAGTCTCGTTTTTTGACCACCACTTAGTGAAGATATGGAAGTAGTCGTATCAAAGTGAGCAAAGCCTAAGCCATGAAGAACTGAACGGATGTCAGATTCATATTGGTAGCCACCGTTTTGTTTGAATTGCTCTTGTAGCAAATCATATTCTTTTAACACTCGATTGTAACGAGTTTGATCCTCATAAAGAGCGGGCTCACCCATTTGTGTTTCCATTTGACGAAGTTCTCTTTCTTGTAACTTCAAATGAGAAAAAACTGTAAGCATTTCATCCCATATGGAATGATGAGTATCTAAGCCTGTATGTTGAGCTAAATAGCCAATTGTGACGTCCTTTGGTTTAATGATTTCACCACTGTCTTGTGAATGTATGCCCGCAATGATCTTTAGAAGGGTTGATTTCCCGGCACCATTTCTACCAACGAGAGCAATGCGATCCCTTGATTGTACTTCAAGTTTTATATTCGATAAAATAAGCTCAGAGCCAAAGTATTTTGTAATTTGATTGAGCTGTAATAAAATCATGGTATTCACCTCGAGTTTCCTATTATTAGTGTATATATTTTTTAGGAAACGAGCAACTAAAGAGATGATGGGATTTCACAATTCCTAAATTGTTCACAGGTGCAATTCGTCAAGCTTGAGGAAATAGTGTATAGTCATAGTGAGGAAAACTGACTTGAGGAGGGTTTCGTATGTCTGAATTCACACACTTTAATGAACAAGGCCATGCGAAAATGGTCGATATTTCTTCTAAGACAGACTCTGTTCGAACAGCTATAGCAAGGTCTAGTATTGAGGTATCTGATGAAATCTATCAGAAGATCCTTCACTCGAAGATGGAAAAGGGAGATGTGCTAGCTGTTGCGCAAGTAGCAGGTATCATGGCGGCTAAACGTACTCCTGATTTAATTCCGATGTGTCATCCTATACCAATTAAGGGTGTTAACCTATCGTTTAATTGGGAGCAAAAGGGTAGCAATTATGTATTACTAATAGATGGTGAAGTAAAGACAAAGGGCAGTACAGGTGTTGAAATGGAAGCTCTAACAGCCGTTTCAGTTTGTGCCTTAACAGTCTACGATATGTGTAAAGCGGTTGATAAGGGCATGATTATTGGCCCCACCTTCCTAATGGAAAAAACCGGAGGAAAGAGTGGAGACTTTCATCGAGAGTAGAATAGATGGGTGATAACTAGTGAATCAAGAACAAACGAAAATACCACAGGCTACGGCTAAACGGTTACCACTATATTATCGTTTTTTAAAGAATTTATATTTATCAGGGAAACAGCGGGTTTCATCTGCAGAATTAAGTGAGGCTGTAAAAGTAGACTCAGCGACAATCCGAAGAGATTTTTCTTATTTCGGAGCCTTGGGGAAAAAAGGATACGGTTACAATATTCAATATTTATTGACCTTTTTCCGGAAAACATTGGATCAAGACGAGGTAACGAAGGTTACACTAATTGGTGTAGGTAATCTAGGAACTGCTTTCTTAAACTATAATTTTATCAAAAATAATAGTATGAAAGTAGTAATGGCTTTTGATATTAATACCGGCTTAGTGGGGAATGAAATAGGTGGAGTTCCTATTTTTCATTTGGATGACCTCGAAACACGATTAGAAGAGAATGTATCTATTGCCATTTTGACGGTACCTGCCCCAGTGGCACAGCAAATTACAGACAGACTTGTCAACCTAGGGATCAAGGGAATACTCAATTTTACTCCAGCGAGGATTAATGTTCCACAGGTGGTTCGAATTCATCACATTGATCTTGCAGTAGAATTACAATCATTGGTTTATTTTTTAAAGAACTATCCATTAGACTAAGCAAAGGTTTACGAAAAGATCCTAAACTAAAAGGAGGTGGAAGAGATGGTTGGACCAGGAAGTCTCTTATTAATAGCGGGTGTGGCTGTTCTAATTTTTGGACCGAAAAAGCTACCTGAACTTGGTAAAGCAGCGGGTAATACACTACGTGAATTTAAAAATGCAACTAAAGGTTTAGTAGATGATGATGAAGATGAAAAGAAAAAAGAAGGTAACAAGTAAGGTTAGGATGAGAATATATGAATCAAAATGAGATGTCCGTATATGACCATATTGGTGAACTAAGAAAACGACTTGTCATCGTGTTTATTTTTTTCGTCGTCGCCTTCGTAGGGAGTTTATTTGTAGTCGAGCACTTTATTTTATTCTTGCAAAGAGCGGATGAAGCGAAGGAATTGACGATGAATGCATTCCGGTTAACAGATCCTATTAAAATCTATATGGAATTTGCGTTCATTATTGCCTTTATTGTGACGTTTCCAATTATATTGTTTCAATTGTGGGCTTTCATTAGCCCAGGATTGTATAAAAAGGAACGTAAGGTTACATTAAGCTATATTCCGATGTCCTTATTTTTGTTTTTAGCAGGACTATCCTTTTCTTATTTTATTTTGTTTCCCTTTGTCGTTGAATTTATGACTCAGTTATCGGATCGACTAGCTATTGAGCAGGTCATCGGGATCAATGAATACTTTGAGTTCTTATTTCAGTTAACACTACCTTTTGGTTTGTTGTTTCAACTTCCAGTCGTGATCATGTTTTTAACACGGCTTGGAATTGTGACACCAGCTTACCTGTCAAAATCCAGAAAATATGCTTACTTCGTTTTACTTGTCATTGCGGCCTTTATTACGCCACCCGAGATTATCTCACATTTGATGGTATCAATTCCTTTGTTTATCCTTTATGAAATTAGCATTTTAATCTCCAGAGGTGCTTACAGGAAGAAAATGAAGGCAGAGGTTGCTGAAATTGACGAAGTTGAAAAATAAACATGAAAAAACTCCATTTTTAAAATGGAGTTTATTTTTTTGCCTTTTTTATTTTTCTGCTTAGTGCAAACATTCGAATGGAAACACCAAAATCAAAGGTCGCCACAAGAATTAATACGATCGTATAAAAATTCCAGATGGTTTCAGTTTTATTTTGAATAGCTAGAACCGTGAAGACAATCCCCATTCCTAAATAGAGAAGTCCCATAATAAATGGTGATGTACGCATGATCTCAAATCCTCCAAGTACTTAAAGTGAAACATTAAACAAAAATAGAGTAATAAACGATTGCATCGTCTCTAATTGTTCTTGATATTTTTCGATATCTTCCTTATAAACAAGCTGGATTAATATAACAAGAGTATTCATCGAAACATGTGCGATGATGGGTACGATAATTCGTTTCGTTCGGACATATAAAAAGGCAAAAGTGAAGCCCATGGCTGTATAAATGAGGATGTGTGAGAAATCCATATGTACAATCCCAAAGATGAAAGAACTTAGGAGAGCCGAGATAAAAAAATTAAATCTCTTATGTAGGTTTCCAAATAATAATTTTCTAAATATAATTTCTTCAAGGATTGGCCCAATAATGGAGGTCACTACGATAAATAATGGAGTTATCCTTGCAAATTCAATTAAAACATCTGTATTTTCCGAGCCAGGTTCAATACCGAAAAGTTGGCTTTCAATAGCTGCTGCAATTCCTTGAGAAAATAGGGCTAAAAATACCCCGGCAATCGACCATAGTAATGCTACTGAAATTGTGCTTTTGTCCTTGCGTTGTTCAGTTACTTGCATGTCCTTTCGAAGTAAGAGCAGGATAATCACCATAGCTGTAAAAAAGCTGTAGATCAACCAGTAAGCAATGGCCTCTTCTTTTGGACGAACACCAAGATTATATAGTAATGGAACACCTAATATACTAGAAAAGTGCATAATGATGTACGTTAATAGTACGTACCAATGTCGTTTCTCCAAGGTTTTGTTCTCCTTTATCTGTCTTCATTTTACCTTTCGTATTGTAACACAGAATTATACGTAAAAATAATGATATCTCCTTACTGTTAGCATGTCCGAAGCTGGAATTATTTTTATTGTATGTTGAAGGTTTAAAATATAGTAGTAAGTACAGAATGGAAGAAGTGAGTTTAAAAATCCTGTCGAAAAAAGAAAGTAAAAACTTTTGTTAATTTTGATAGTTTATACTTGCAATAGAAGCCGAGTTTATTTAATATATAAATTGTATTAGCACTCAAGACATTAGAGTGCTAATAAAAAACTAAAGATCTATGAGGAGGTTATTTCACTTGTTAAAGCCATTAGGAGATCGTGTAATTATTGAGCTTGTAGAGTCGGAAGAAAAAACTGCTAGCGGTATCGTTTTACCGGATTCTGCAAAGGAAAAGCCTCAAGAGGGTAGAGTTATAGCTGTTGGAACAGGTCGTGTACTTGACAACGGTGAGCGCGTAGCTCTTGAAGTTTCTACTGGGGACAGAATCATTTTCTCGAAATATTCAGGTACTGAAGTTAAGCATGAAGGTTCTGAGTATTTAGTTCTTCGTGAAAACGACATCTTAGCTATAATCGGTTAATCATACTTAGAACAAGCAGCACTTAGGTGTATTGCTGAATTTTCACATACTTAATATAAAAATTTGAGGGGGTAACGTAACATGGCAAAAGAAATTAAATTCAGTGAAGATGCACGTCGTGCAATGCTTCGTGGTGTTGATACTCTTGCAAATGCAGTAAAAGTAACACTTGGACCAAAAGGGCGTAACGTGGTTCTTGAAAAGAAATTCGGTTCACCTCTTATCACAAATGACGGTGTAACAATCGCAAAAGAAATCGAACTTGATGATCCGTTCGAAAACATGGGTGCTAAACTAGTTGCTGAAGTTGCAAGCAAAACAAATGATGTTGCTGGTGACGGTACGACAACGGCTACAGTTCTTGCTCAAGCGATGATCCGTGAAGGACTAAAGAACGTAACAGCTGGAGCAAACCCAGTTGGAGTTCGTAAAGGAATTGAAAAGGCTGTAGTGGTTGCTGTTGAAGAGCTTAAAGCAATCTCAAAGCCAATTGAAGGTAAATCTTCAATCGCTCAGGTTGCATCAATTTCTTCTTCTGATGAAGAAGTAGGGGAATTGATTGCAGAAGCAATGGAGCGCGTTGGAAACGACGGAGTTATCACGATTGAAGAATCAAAAGGCTTCACAACTGAATTAGAAGTTGTAGAAGGTATGCAATTCGATCGTGGATATGCATCTCCTTATATGGTAACTGACTCAGATAAAATGGAAGCTGTTCTTGAAAATCCATATATCCTAATTACGGACAAGAAAATTGCAAGCATCCAAGAAATCTTACCTGTGCTTGAGCAAGTTGTTCAACAAGGTAAGCCACTTCTATTAGTTGCTGAAGATGTTGAAGGTGAAGCACTAGCTACTCTAGTTGTGAATAAACTTCGTGGAACATTCAATGCAGTGGCTGTTAAGGCTCCTGGATTCGGTGACCGTCGTAAAGCCATGCTTGAAGATATCGCTGTTCTAACTGGTGGAGAAGTAATCACGGAAGATTTAGGTTTAGAGCTTAAATCAGCTACAATTGCGCAATTAGGTCGTGCTACGAAAGTTGTTGTAACGAAAGAACATACAACAATCGTAGAAGGTAAAGGGGATTCTGCTAATATCGCATCTCGCGTGAAGCAAATTCGTATGCAATTAGAAGAATCAACTTCAGAATTCGATAAAGAAAAATTACAAGAGCGTCTTGCTAAGCTTGCAGGTGGAGTTGCCGTAATCAAAGTTGGTGCTGCTACTGAAACGGAACTTAAAGAACGTAAACTTCGTATTGAAGATGCACTAAACGCAACTCGTGCAGCAGTTGAAGAAGGAATCGTATCTGGTGGTGGTACTGCACTAGTGAACGTATACAACAAGGTTGCAGCTATCCAAGCTGAAGGTGACGAGCTAACTGGAGTTAAAATCGTCCTTCGTGCACTAGAAGAACCAGTTCGTCAAATCGCACACAACGCAGGTCTTGAAGGATCTGTTATTGTTGAGCGTCTAAAGAAAGAACCAGTTGGCGTTGGTTATAATGCAGCTACTGGTGAATGGGTAAACATGTTTGAAGCGGGTATCGTTGATCCAACGAAGGTAACACGTTATGCACTACAAAACGCTGCATCTGTTTCAGCAATGTTCTTAACAACTGAAGCAGTAGTAGCTGACATTAAAGAAGCTTCACCTGGAATGCCTGATATGGGCGGTATGGGTGGAATGGGCGGCATGATGTAATAAAGAAAAGTGGAAGCGGCTTGTTCAGCCCCGACAAGCATAAGGCATCTAGGAAAGAAGGTGCTCTTTGCCTTCATTCCAAGAGTGACTTATGACCTCGAGGGGCTAGCCGCTGGAGCTAGACATAACGCCCCCAAACTCTTGATATGACTGGGTTTTCTAGTAAGTTGAGAGTGGTTTGTTAACATTGAGGTAAATTAACGGAGGCTTCTCATGAGTTCAGCGAACTTTTGAGAGGCTTCTTTTTCATTTCTTGGGGTACATGGAGATATACATTTTTCGTAATTTGATCATCAATATAATCAAGTCTATCCATGATCTGTCCGAGCGAGACACGTGCCTCGGCAAGAAGTGACATATGGGTGTGTCTTAGACTATGTGGTGTTAGTTCAGTATTTAAACCAGAAATGGTAAGGATTCTTTTCATTCGGTTTCGGACTGTTTTAATGACAATAGGATAACCGAATTGTCGCTCCATTTTGCCAAATATGAAGTCTTTATTGTAGTATTCATCCCTAATCGCTTGATGACTCATTCGTCCTGTTCTATTAATTCCCTCTATTGTGCTATCAGAATATCCATGATCTTTTAAATCATTTAGAGCATTCTGATACATATTTCGCGTAATATCCTTTAGTTTTATTTTTGAAAAATAAGGTAACAACTTGCAAATCTCATGAAGCCGAACTCTAATTGTACACGGTTTTTATCTTTTGCTCCGCTATAGATGGGAAGCCATTCTTTTGCAAAATCGCTGAATGTTTTATCTGTTTCTTCAGGTCTAACTCATGGATGAGAGTGTTAGCAACTGATTCAGCTTGTTGCCTAGTGTTATAACCGCTGCTTACCTTTTGCTTCCTTTTTTGCGGTGATTGAATCTATTCCAATATAAACGGTAAAAGCCCACTTTGAACCATATGTGCATTTTTTCTTTATGCATATACAGCCTCTTCTGTAAAAATGTCCTTCATTGCAAAACCTCTCTTTCAGATTTTTTGTTACAAACATGCGTAATTTCCAATTTGAGATTATTCAATTCACAATAGAATTAATAGTCAGGTTATATCTTAAGAATAATATCTAAGTACATCTCCTTAAACATTGCATAGGATAATTTTATAAATTAGGAAAGGAATTGAGAAAATGTACAGTAATCCTTATTTGTATCCAAATTATTCTTATTATGCGAATGCACCAAGATATAATTATAGCAGTCAGTCAAGCAACTGGACTTATGATAATATAAACGGGTATTATCCTTCTCGGTCTTCCAACATGTTAAATGACTATGGACCAAACTCATTTGTTATTAATATCAATGAGGCAACAAAGCAAAACAATACATTTCGTACTGCTTTATGGACTGGAACACAGTTTCAAGTTACTTTAATGAGTTTAAATGTTGGTGAAGACATTGGTTTAGAAATGCACCCTGATGTTGACCAATTCTTACGGATTGAGCAAGGACAAGGGATTGTTCAAATGGGTAAGAGTAAAGACAATTTAAACTTTCAAAAGTATGTTTATGATGACTCTGCAATCGTAATACCTGCTGGAACCTGGCATAATCTAACCAATACAGGGAATACCCCACTAAAACTTTACTCGATATACGCTCCTCCTAACCATCCATTTGGGACAGTTCATGTAACGAAAGCTGATGCAATGGCTGAGGAAGAGGGCAACGGTCATAGCAATGGAAATACAGCTGTTTTTGGTAGGACTCCTGATGATTGGATACGGTACACGGAATTTTTGGTAAATGAAGGATTAGAGGATGTTAAAAGAGGAATAAATGCTACACACATTCTTCAAGAATTTGTTCTAATGGGAGTTCTTGTAGGGAAAGGGTATTCTCCTGAAAAAGCTTATGAAACTGTAGAAGAATGGGAACGTATAGGGAAATCCAAGCTTCTTCAGCAAAGCAAAAATATCTAAAGAAAAAGTAGAAGCGAATAATCAGAAAAAGATTATTTAAATGTTGAGGACTACCAGTTGGTGGTCCTTTTGTAGTAGTTCAATTACCTACCAACGAGTTTCTTTTATTTTCTTAGGTTGAAATTATTTTTCATCTATTTTGCTAAATTATCCCATAGTTCATAAAAATAATATGTCTCTTCCATTATTGCTTTTTCATCTTTACCTTCTATAACCCCTTTTATTCGGGAAAGTGTACCACTTATATCAATTATATATTCTTTTTCTACACTAAATTGAATTCTTCGGACAATCTTTCTCCACGCAGTTTCAGCATATTCTATATTTTCTTTAGCAGTATCCCATTGTTTTTCTTTTACGGCAACTTCTATTTTGTGAACAGCCTCATATAACTGATCGTCATTTCCAAATGGTTTTTTTAACCAAAAGCCACTGTTCAAAATGAAAATAAAAGAAGTAATTGTAAAAATTGGGATAAAATATAATAAAAACTTTTTCATGTGTTCACCCTCTTAAATTTAAAATGTACCTTCGTAGTCTCCAATACCTGATTCTTTACTTATTTGGTCTTCATATTTATCAACATATAATTTTCCGTTTGGTAAAATTAATGCATAAAAAACCTTTTGTACATCATCAATTCCATTTGCCCTTAATTTCTGGTTTAACCAATCCATATCTTTTTTTCGCTGTATTAAATTTTGCTCAATAACTATACCATCCTGGATAATCTCTGTTGCCAGACCATTTGGTGAACTGAGAATTTTTATGTCCTTAGGAGTTACTGGAAGAAACTCTGCTTTTTGTAATACTGATAATTTACCATTCACTTCGACTATAGCAAATTCAACCTGAGTATTATCAAAAATTTCCTTATCTCGAAGAAGCATCATTAACTCACCCATTTTAATACGCATCTTCAATAGATTCTTTTCTAAAATTGTTCCATTTTCAATAACTACAGTCGGTTCACCATCTAACACTTTTCCTAAGTATCGATTTTTTACAGTGATATATTGTAAAAGAAAAGATAATAGTGCATAACCGGTTAATCCCACCCAATGAGCCCAAGCTTTTGAAGAAAGGTCTGTGGCCAAAGTGGCTGCAATGGAACCAATTGTAATACCGTTAATATAGTCAAAAAATGTTAATTGTCCGACTTCTTGTTTTCCAAGGACTCGAGTGAAAATTAATAGAGTGAAAAAAGATATAATAACTCTTACCAAGACTACAAGGGCTTCATCAAACGTAAAAAGAGCCTCCTTAATTAGTAACTATTTGTAGTATTACCCAAAAAAAATTCAGTAGTAGGATATTCGAGTAAAAGGCTTACAGGTCTTTTGCATAAAGGCTAGCTTATAATTTATGAAGGATGTCATTGATGGGGATAGGGATGAATGTATAAACTCAGATGTAAACGTTCGTCGCTCTCTTTTTGTCATAGTAGATTCTACTCAATATTATTACTTGTAGTCTACTTGACCTTAATTTATCTGTCCAATTAAGTGTAACCTATCCAGTTGCTCATACTTCTCTGTCATTACTTTTAGCCTTTCTGCGCAACAAATAACTTCTTTTTAGAGGAACTTTTGAAAGAATGTACATAAGGTAAACTGAAGTTTAATGGATGAAGAAGAACATTGAAATAGTGGGTTGTAAATTTGGTGAAAATTCTTATTTTTTTATTTAACTTTTTTAAAGTGCGTTCTACAAAAGTGATTATACGAAAAGGTAAGCATTTAAAGTGCTTACCTTTTCGTATGTAGTGTGAAATAGACTATACTTTTTGAATTTCCAATGCTTATCTTAAAGATGGCATCTTAAAAAATAAATTAAATCTAGAATTTGTATTTTCTAAGAAGAATGCAACTTTAATAATCAAATTAATTAAATTAAGGTTGAAAATAAGCTAATGAGAATATTCAAAGTATATCCCTCCACATTAGGTTTAGTGTTAAGTTATAACACTATGTTTATTATTTATCTGATAAACAAAATGATTCTACCTAAACTTAGAACATTGATAGTATTAAACCTTTTTTTTGTAAAAAATTCAGTTTGCTTTTTTATTATTTCACAGATCTATCCTCCATTTGTGGAGGTTCCTCCATCCATCCGTTTTTTATCATAATTTTAATTCCTTCATTAGCGTAAAAGAAAATATCTTTAGCTACTATGGCTTGTTTCACTTTTAAATCACTTCTCATACTGAAAATGGAGCCAAAACTATTTCCGACAAGTCCGAATCCATTTAGTAAATAAATACAAAACATCATAAGTTTCTGTGAAAAAGGAGCTGTCGTCGAAGTAGTAACTGTACTTCCAGAAGTAGCAGAAACATGAACATAAGCATCTAGGAGAATCTCCTCAAAAGTTTTTATTTGTTTTTTAGCTAGTTCTTTTCCCTTTG
>NZ_JBMERO010000042.1:0-17135 GCF_049310945.1 Bacillus sp. DJP31
AAATACAAATAGACTTGAGGAAAAAGGGTCTAGATTAAATTCCACCTGAACCAAAATGGCTAATCCATCGATGGACTTTCTCAAATCCGTACTACCTCTGGCGAGGTAGACACTATCAATCATTGCATCTTTCAGCATAATGATTGAAGTGTCTTTACAACATCTACAAGTAACTTGGGATCGAATCCAGGTTCAACTTCTACAGAAGCCTGGTCAACCCTTACTACTAATCTTGATTTTGGATTTTCGAAAGAATCGTCCATTTCTAATGACAACCATCTAGGTAAATCGTCAACACTATCCTGAGTAGCTTTAGTCCTTTGGGAATTTCTATATCAAGGCTAGAGATGAAATTCGTCGTATTTATGAAATATTAAACGACCACCTGCTAAAGCAGGTGGATTTAGACATAAATGTCAACGACTAAAGTCGTATATCAAGACTGAAGTCCTCTCAAAGTCCTTGTGCTAAAAGCATACTAAATTTGACTAAACTCATTCTTCAATCTTGAATATTTCATCTTTTCCTTCACTAAACTGGTTAGCTATATAGTTTCTAATAATCTCTTGAGTGACATTGCCAACTGTTGCACAGAAGTACCCTCTTGCCCACAAATGTTGTCCCCAGAATCTTTTCTTTAGTTCTGGAAATTCATCTTGTATGAGCCTGGATGATCGTCCTTTTAGGTACTGCATAATCTTACTCGGCGCAAGGCTAGGAGGACACGATAATAATAGATGGATGTGATCTTTCTCAACACTACCCTGTAAAATAGCATGACTACTTTTTTGATAACCGTCCATACTTTCACCTCTATTGTAGTATGGACATTTAAAGATAAGGCTAAAAGCGTATACCGTCTAAAGACGGTGGATTTAAACCACACATTTGTAAATTAAATGGATAAATCTTTTGTAATATGTGTATTAGAAAATATTAGTATTTATATCTATGTACAACAATTCATAGCTTCTTTAAAATAAAATGTCCCAAACCAGTACTAACAGTTTGCTGTTAATACTGGTTTTTCTATATTACTAAGTTATTGGAGCAATTTTCGTTGTTGTATGCATATTAATTTCTATAATGATTTCCTCTGCTTCTGCAAGTGATAATGGTGAACCTCAAATGGCACCACCTGGTGAATTTACTACTTCTCAACCACAAGATGTTACTGGGTATACAGCTAGTAAGTATTATCTACCACCAAATAATACAAAGTTGCGATTAACTCATAATAATACATTGCCACAACTTGGTTATGTTACAGTAAGGAAAGCTTCAAGTAATAAACCACATGTTCCGTTTGGATCAACTATAATAACACCTGTTTCAGTAAACGTCGGAAATTATGGTACTAAAGTTACTAATTCTTTCTCAGTTCAAGATACTGGAATTGTAGCAGCTCAATCATATTATGCTATTGATATATTTTGGGGCTATTGCCGAGACCAAGCCTATACAGGACTTTATGGTGAAAAACTAGGATATTATCAAGTTGTAGATTTACGGTTTTCTTGAGGAATACTTCAAAAAAGAACTTTTGGAGTATTCCTTTTTATTAGGTACTATCTTCTATGCACTTATAGATGCCTACTACAAAGGTCCAAGTATCCGGATAACAAATTTTCTATTCAAATATAGATATTGTTTACCCCAATAATTTTCCCATAAGGATAACAAATCCACACACAATTGCAAGTACTAGACTAAATACTAGAGTGCCAATACTTATAAAAGCCGAGAGACCATTTTTTATTTCTTTAAATCCTATTACAGATAAAATAAAAGTAACTATAGAAAGGACTAAACAAATATTAAACAACATTGAGCGAGTAGTTTCTAAGGCTTCAATACTATTGAAGGAAATAAATGCGAATAATGCCCAAGCCAGCAAGCTTAGAATAAATGCTCCTAGATTTAACTTTGCTTTCATAAAATTCCTCCTTATGTGAGTAGTTATAAGTTAATATTAGCAAAAAAACTCTTCTAAGAAGAGTTTTTTTATAAAAGTATCATGAATTTGTAATTAAACTTCTTTACTATTCACCTAAGTTCATTAACTCAACTAATCTAGCATTTTCTTCTGCTCTTTTTTCAATCTCTGCCTTTTCAGTTGCGGTTAATTCATTAAAATCCTCTTCTGTAAAGTCAAGTTCAGATGATGTATTATCGTTTAACAATACACTTGTCGATTCATCTGAATACGCCATAATTCCTAAACAACTACAACTAGAAATGAAGCTTTTATCACAAGTAAAACGCGGAGCATACACACATTTGCACCGCGTTTTTCATTTTATCTTCTCGAAAATAATATATATAATTATTGATTGGCAAGTATGGCTACCAGTTCGTTCCCCTTAGCATTCAATAGCAATTCTTTTCTCCACGTCGTAATGTATTTATTTTCAACTGGCTTCATAATAGAGTCATAATATCTAGCAAACATCTTTTTCAAAAACATCATTCCTCACTTTGATCTACTTTACACATCTAATTTTAGCATATATTGGAGCACATGTTAGAAAAAGGTATATCATTCTTTACCGAACATAGCAAATTCTATTGAATTTCTTGTTTCATATATTGAATTAATGCATTTGCCAAATTTTACTAGGTCATTTCCATTAACAGTTGTGCCTAATAAAAGCAATATGAGGATGAGTAAGGGTAAAACCTTTCTAGATTTTCCATTTTCATACCCTCCTTTAATACTTCCAACATAACATCCTACAATCATAGAAATCTTAAGGGGGTTAATGTATTGTAAATTTTCGTTCAAGTTTGAACATTTGATTTTGTGTTGATACTTGGTATTAGTAACGTAAAAATTGTAAACTGTTGATATGAGGTGATATGAAATGTTCAAAAGCAGTAAATATATTCTTCTTTTAATGGTCATAGCTGGATGTTCTATTGGTAACGTTGATGATACTCGAACGTCTACTGAATCTGAACCTCGAGTAGTCGAAACAATTGGATCTTCTACAGAAACACTCGTAACAAACTTAACGATTCCTTGGACGATCGCAAAGCATGAAGAAACTTTCTATATAACTGAGCGAGATGGTAGAATTCTAGAAATTGACATTGAATCTGGTTTTGTCACTACTCAAGAGCTATCAGTCACAAGGGATGTCCACCATGAAGGCGAAGGCGGATTGCTTGGCATGGCGCTTGCTCTTGATTTTGAAACCACTCATCAAGCCTATGCGTACTATACGTATTTTCAAGATAATCTTATCCAAAATCGAGTTGTTGTTCTTCAAAAAGAAGGAGATCAATGGATAGAAACAAAAGGAATACTTGAAGGTATTCCGGGTGGTAGAATTCATAACGGCGGAAGAATGAAACTGGGTCCAGATGGAACACTTTTTGTGACTACTGGGGACTCTGGTAAATCTGAGCTTTCTCAAGACAAAAATAGTCTAGCAGGAAAAATACTTCGAATGAATGTAAACGGGACAATACCTCAAGGTAATCCTTTTCCTATGTCCTATGTCTACTCATATGGCCATCGAAATCCACAAGGTTTAGCTTGGGATGACGAAGGAAATTTGTATAGTACTGAACATGGACAAAATGCACATGATGAAATTAATCTCATTAAGCCAGGGAGCAATTATGGATGGCCGACCATCCAAGGAGATGAAGAGGCACCTGATATGTTCAAACCCATTTTCCATACTGGTAACAAAACGTGGGCTCCTTCTGGAATAGAATACAAGGATGGTCAGCTTTACATTGCAACATTAAGAGATTCACGGATTCGTAGCTATGATTTAAAGACCAACGAAGTGAATATTATACATGAAAACAGTGGGAGAATGCGTGATGTTTATTTGGAGGGTACGAATATATATGCGATAACGAACAATCGAGATGGTCGTGGGAATTCTAGCGCGGACGATGATCGATTAGTACGTATCAAAGTTGATTACTAATAATTGGAGAATTAGGTAAGGAGACATTTGTTATGTCCCCTTACTTATGTTTTGTCTTTTGCAAATTCTACTGAAAGATACCATCTTGCCTTTTCAGTTACTTTATAGCCTTTTGTATGTTTTGTAAGGTACTCTTTTTTCTCCAATTGCTGGAGGGCCTTCATCACATATTTTCCTGGCCAGGCTGAAAGTACACCAAATGCTTGATGAGTATGTAACTGCTGCGTCCGAATCATATTGGTTGCATGACCTACAAATACCTTTGTTAAAACATGCGCTGGGAACTCATCCTCGTGTTGTGAAATAAACGAACAGATAAGACTAGCGACTTCAATAGAGAGTTTATGATCTTTAACATTCACCACGACTTCACTAGGTTTTGGTCGTATCGAAACCCTATCATTTAAAGTTTGCAAAATAAGCTGTAGATCCTCTCCTATTTCTCTATGAAGTACTCTTTCCCAATCTGCAGCCTCCTTTAAAACAGAAATGTTTGTAAGTTCTATGTGAGATAACCACTGTAATAAAGAAGAATTTTCATGATCAGGAAACTCGGCATCTTTTAGTTTTTCGTAGATTGTGACTATTTCATTTGTAGGAATACCCTCAACTTTAACAGAAATTGACTCAAGTCTTTGTTGTATTCCTATGATTTCATCAATAGGGTCTTTATACTGAAAAACATGATTTTGTATAGATGATAGGATACGAATATCTTCAAGCAAGCTTTCATTATTGCTTGCAAACTCATTAAACTGTCTTTCTATGGTTTCAATCCTCTTTCTCGCTTTTTCAACATCAAATTCTTCAGGAAAGAGAATACGGTCATCCTGAAGATTATAGAAATAAATGGTATTACATTGATAACACTCACACATAAGGCTTTGACTTTGTGCTTGGATGGTTAACTCTTTGTGATGCTTACACATCTTAGGCATGAGACGGAAAGCCCTCATGATAATTTCCAACCGTTGCCGCCAGTAGGTAACCTCTTCAGGGGGATTTAGGAGTCCCAGTAGAGAAGATTTATTCATATTTTCTACGGAATCTATGACCATTTGTTTTTCTCTTGCTAGTATAACGAGCGGATGGTTGTTATAGGCGTTCTCAATTTTTTCTAGGAGTTGAATTCTTGTCAACTGTGAAAGCTTAGAACAAAAGATATACTCTTCTATCACTCTTGTCACGTGAGAACGCAAGGCATTTGTTGAAAGAGTTTCATATACTTCTTTGTAAAACAATTCGTTGTGTAATGGAATACCTCGCTTGGAAGATAAAGTATTCCAAAGAAACATTTGTGGTTTAATTAAGTGCGGATAAATACATTCAGTTTTATCAATTGGAATGGGCAATGCAGAAGTCTCTATCGTAAGAAAAGACCATAATTGCTTGTGTTCTTCGGGGTGCAAGCATTCAAAAACGCTATGTACTATGTCATTTATTCTTGCTAGTGTAGCTTTTTCATTCTTGTGACCAATCGATCGAATAGCTTGGTTCTTTCGACCAACTGGAACAAGTAAAAGATTGGGGTAGTCATCATAGTAGTAAGTTAATGAAGTTGGTAATGTCACGTTTTCCCACCTTTCTTGACTAGCTATTAGTATAGCCCTAGATGACAAGTATCAATATGAGCCTACCCTAATTTTTTAGTTTCTATTTGCGTGAAGATTGGAAAGTCTCCTCGCAACAAAAAACAAGATCATTCCTAGTGAAAAAGTGAGTATAGCGGGAAGCCAATTAAAGCTTTGAGTGAATAGGGAAACTAAAAATAATACAAAACCGATTGAAATAAATAAAATGGAAAGTGTAGCAACTGTTTTTAAACTCATTTTTTACCTCCTCTAACAAAACTAATGAATATATTATACTACATCGTTTATGTAAATATTTGTAGAGAATCCGATTTACCATATGATTCCATTCTTACAAGACTTTCACCCATTTTCTACTTAAAATACTTTCTAAACGATACCGATTATAACGTTGAATAAATATAAAAGGAGTATGAAAACAAAAAGCATAGAGTATCATAAACCAGCCTGAATAAAAATCATTGAATGTAAAAAAGATCGGTGCGGGTAGAATCTGAAGGTAATGGGATAATTCTGCTCGTTTTGATTCAAGAATAAAGCGTTGCATACCCTTTTTGCTCTTCATACAGATATCCCGTTTCTTAATGCCTCCAAAAAACCAATCTGCAGCGTCTGGTACTTTCTCTTTCCATTTTTTTATTCTGAGTTTGTTGTGCCATTTCACTTCCCATGACTGAATTGGTGGAAACCATTGAATAGACTTGATAAACGCTAAACTGAATTTAGAAGGTATATACGTTCCTAGTAAATGGATGAATAACCATACCACTACATTAATCCATATAATCATAGCGTTTGGTCATCCTTCCTTTTTGAAACCATTATGCTTCTTCCCTTCCAGGAAGCATTTTTAACTAGATATGTACTTATGAAAGAATACGAATAAACAGTAACAAAGAATAGTAGATGTAAGGGAAACAAAACAGCATCTACTATAGTATAGTTTCCGATGGCTATCAATGTTCGAAATAGCAAACCAGATATGGCGATATACGTACATAAAAAGATGAATGAATCATTGTTTATGAGAGAAATACTATTTGTTAAAAACGTACATAGAAAAGATATCCATAAAACAACAAGGATTGTGAGCAGTAGATTTCCCTTTTTTGAACCAGCCGCAAAGCTCTTTCCCCACCCATTGAAGAGACTACCTATACCCTCTTTATACATCCTCATGGACAAAATCCCAAAACCACTAATGGCTTTTGTAGAGAAACCAAGTGAAGCAGCATGCTTTACAAGGGATAAATTTTCGACAACTTCATGCTTAATTACTTTGTGACCACCTATCTGAAAATAGAGGTCTCGATTTACAATCATACATTGGCCGAAACCACCGGTTGTTTTAATCAGATTTGCAAAAAGGTGAGAGATTCCACTAGAAGCGACAATGATCAGCTGGAAGATTGCAGAAAACTTCTCGTAAAAATGAGTCATTTGGTGATAGGGGTGAATCGTTAACACACTCGGGTTTTCTTCTGATAAATAAGTCTCCATAGCTTTAGAGATGCCATCCTTTTCAAACCATGTATCAGCGTCTAGGAAAAGTAAATACTCCCCTTTAGCTGCTTTTGCCCCATTCCAACATGCCCATGATTTCCCAAGCCAATCGGTAGGTAAAGTTGGATTATCAATAACCATCACTCCGTAACCCAATGCTATCTCCTTTGTTCGATCATTTGAATGATCATTGACTACAATGACCTCAAGGGGTTGAACAGACTGAGCACGAATGGATGTAAGAAGACTCTCAATCGTACCCTCTTCATTTCGTGCAGGAATTATAATGGAAAGACACTCAAGACTTACATATTTAGTCAGTGAATAGTCTAATTTGGTTTTACCTAACGTCCAAAATAGAGTAATAAAAAGTAGAATGGCAAGAAAACCGACTATCATTTTCTCCCCTCCTTTATCTGTGTTTTCATGACCATCTTTTGTACCATTTTTTTAAAATGGCCAAAGCATTGCTAGAGTAAGGATACCAATTCATGTTTTTAGAGACATTTCCTGAATAGATCATGACTGATTTGGACTGAGTAAAGGTAAGAAGTCCTTCTACCCCATGATATCGCCCCATTCCACTCTCCTTCACACCTCCAAATGGAAGATGAATATTCGATACATTTAGAATCACATCATTTACATAAACGTTTCCACTTTCTAAAAAACGAACCACTCTCTCTATTCGGTCCTTATCCTTCGAAAAGACATATGCGTTTAACCCAAACGGAGAATCATTCGCTAACCGAATCGCTTCTTCCTCTGTTGAGAATGACATAATCGGCAAAACGGGTCCAAATGTCTCTTCTCTCATAATAGCCATAGAATGGTTGACATTTTTTAATATTGTCGGTGCAATATAACTCTCCTGTTCATCCATGATTACTTCAGTCACGAGAGCTGCACCATCCTCTATCGCTTTTTGGATTTGCTCTCGGACGTTTATAAAGCTTATCGTAGTTGTCATGAGGTTCCTTGCCAAGTCATCTAATTGGAGACTCTCCGACTTTTCCTTGACTTTTTCAAGAAACCGATCATAAACTGTTTCCTGTACATACACCCTCTCGACACTCACACAAACCTGACCACCATTGACAAAGGCTCCCCATACAGCGGCATTGGCTGCTCTCTCCAAGTCACAATCTTCAAACACAATCAGTGGGTCTTTCCCACTTAGTTCGAGATCACACTGAATAAAATGTTCTGAAGCTTGCCTAAGAATTTGTTTCCCAACTTTTTGGCTTCCCGTGAAAAAGATTTTATCTGGTTTTTGATCAATCAACCCTTTCCCAATATCTGCTCCACCATCCACAACCTGAATGACTCCCTCTGGGAGATTCATAGATTGAAGCAAGGGTTTGAGTATGGCTGAAAAACCGACAAGGTGTTCAGATGGTTTGAGAATGACCGTGTTACCCGCGAGCAAGGCAGAAATCATAGGTAGAATGGATAGCTGCAGCGGGTAATTCCACGGTGAAAAAAGTAAACAGACCCCAATAGGCTCATATTGAACGTATGATTTTCTATTAAAATTTGGAAACGGTGTTTTCTTCCGCTCCTTTTTAAGGAGTTTTGGGGCAATGCCTTTATAGTATTTAATAGCTTCAAATAATAGGTGAAATTCACCCGTTAAAACATCCATGTTGCTTTTCTTTGTGATTTTTTGAATATCTAAAAGCAGCTGTTCTAAATGGCTACGTAAATAATTGTCTAGAAGCTTGATCGCTTTTATCCGTTCATTTATCGTAGATTGTCCCCACTGTATACCGGCTTTTCGAGATACTTCCATAGCTGTTTGTAACGATTGGTTCAAAGTCATTTCACCGCCCTAGAAAAAAGGGAGAAAGAATTTTCTAACTCGCTATCCAATTTGTTGGCCTGATTTTGCTTCATCATCCAAAATCAAATCTGCTGTTAATTGACCGGACAACGTTACCATTGGAACACCGCCACCTGGATGTGTGGAGCCCCCGACAAAATATACATTAGGAAATAATTTACTTCTACTTGGAATTTTAAACCCACCATTTAGCTTTCGATCTGTCACGACTCCGTAAATGGAACCACCATTGGAACCGTATAATTCCTGCAGATCGTCAGGGGTAAATACGTACTCAAACTCAATACTATTTCTTAAATCCGTCATACCCATTTTTTCTAGCTTCGTTAACACTTTATCACGGTAGGAGTTTTTATACTGCTCCCATGATTCCCCTTCCTTTAAAGGTGGGACATGTGTTAAAACAAATAGGTTTTCTTTATCTGCAGGAGCTTGGGTAGGATCTGTTTTGGACGAAATTCCAACATAAACGGTTGGATCATCTGCCAGAACTTTTTCATCAAATATTTGTTGAAACTCTTTTTTTGCATCCGCAGAAAAGAAGAAATTATGGTGTGATAGGTTATCAAATTTTTTATTAACACCTAATAAAAGAACCAAGCCTGAAACTGTCGGCTCAAACTTTGTTAAATCCTGTGTTGCTCGTTTGATTTCGGGTTGTGTTTCTAGTAAAGACTTATAAAAAGGAATCACTTCTAGGTTTGAAACCACTAAATCAGCCAACATGGTGTTTCCGTCTTCTGTCTTTACTCCTTTTACTTCAGTACCATCCTGCAAAAGTCCAGTCACTTTACAATTTAGGATAACCTTAACACCGAATTCATTTAAAAGCTGTTCCATGGCCTCAGCAATTTTATACATGCCACCCTTAACATAATACACGCCAATTCCAAGTTGAACATGAGCGAGCTGGGTAAGAACAGCCGGAGCATGATAAGGAGAGGAACCAATATACATGATGAGAAAATTCATCAATTGTTGAATCCGTGCATCCTTAAAATACTTAGAGGTGGATTGATCAAATGATTTGATTGGATCCATCATCCATAGTTCTTTTAATGGGTGTTTTTTACGTAAATCCTGCAACCCACTAATGTTCTCTTTATAGAAGCTCTTCTTCATCAAGTCATACAATTTTGCACTATATTGTAAATAGGATAGAAAGGACTGAGAATCCTCTTCTGACACTTTCTTTATTTCTTCTAACATCGTTGGTAAATCACTTGTTAAGTTAATAACCGTTCCATCTTCAAAAAATGTCCGCCAGCCTGGCTCTACTCGAACAATGTCAAGGTAATCATGTACATTTTTCCCAACATCGTCGAACAGCTTCTCAAGCACCCAAGGCATGGTCAAAATAGATGGACCCGTATCAAACCTAAATCCATTGCCTACGCGAATGTTTAGCTTTCCACCCAGTCTTTCACCTTTTTCTAAGATTGTTACATCATAGTTTTCTGCTGCTAGTCGAATAGCCACAGACATACCCGCTAAACCTCCACCAATAACCGTTACTTTCTTTCCCATTTTTATTCCTCCTTGTACTTATGTGTTTACCCTTAATCTATTATCTATCATCATCATTCTATATTTTTGCCTACAGAATCAACCTTTAATGTGCTAAATATACCATATTTTTTGAAATTTTGATTATATTTAACTAAATACTTCCTTTAGGGTAAGAATTACATTTTTATATGACAAAAAAATTTTATTAACTTTGTAACTAATACATGAGAACTAACGACAAACGGTATAACAGGAAGAAATTATGAATGACTGGAGGAAAAAAAATGAAGAAAGTGATTCTTGTGTTTATGTTAAGTAGTCTAATTGCAGGATGTGGAATGGGGAGTAATGAAGCGGTGAAACAGAATCAGACTGGAGACAAAAGTGAAATTGCAGCTGGAGAGTTGGCACCAAGTCTCAGCGAAAAAGAACCCTTATTATTCGAGTATAAGGTAAAGAACCAAACTGAAAAGGAAATCTCTCTTGAATTCACGAGCTCCCAGAGGTTTGATTATTCTGTTCTAGATAGTGACGGCAAAGAAATCTACCTGTTCTCTAGTGTAGCTCTCTACCTTCAAGAGATGGGTGAAGAAGATCTTCAACAAGGCGAAGAGCTAGTTTATGATATCGACCTAAAGGACCTTGGTCTAAAAACAGGAGAATATGAAGTAAAAGCCTGGATGACGCCAAAGGATGGAAAAGAGTTTGTAGTATCAAAAGTATTTATCATTAAATAGAAAAAGAACAAGTTAACTGATGGATGCTCATGTGGCTACCCTAACTAAAGTTGGGTAGCCTTTTTCAACTGACTTTTGATGAATCTATTTGAGGCTTTATACACATACAGAATGGCACACTCTGTTCAGCGGAACTTTCGTTGTATTTTGTTTTCCATACACGCTCTAGCCGTTCATAAAAGATTGAATGGTGACTCCTACTATATCTGGATCAATCATTGTTACACTTGTAGAGACACCGTGTTTTAGTAGTACATCTTTAATATACTTCATAAGTTGTTCACCATCTTGATCAGTGAGTGCAATAATGGATGGGCCGGCTCCACTAAGTGCAATACCCGATGCTCCGTAATTGATAGAATGGGTCAATAACTCATCAAGTCCGGGTACAAGTGACATGCGATAGGGCTGATGGATCCGATCACGCATTGCCTTATATAATACAGATGTATTTCCGCTCACTAAAGCACCAGCCAATAATGCAGATTGACTAATAGCATGTATTGTATCTTCACGAGAGTAGAAAGAAGGTAGGACATCTCTTGCTACTTTTGTTAGAATTTCAAAATTCGGAACAGCAACTACAATTTTTATTCCACTTGGAGGAAGAATTCTAATGTACGAAACCTGTGACTGAACAAAAGTCGCAATCACAATTCCACCTAATAAAAAGGCATCGACGTTATCAGGGTGTCCTTCAAGTTCTGTCGCAAGTTGGTAAATTTCTTCGTTGTTAAATGGTTCCCCTGCAAGTGTGTTTCCTGCAACCAATCCGCCAATAATGGCTGCTGCACTGCTTCCTAACCCTCTCGTTAAAGGAATATCACTTTCAATTTCAATCTCCAAATTAGGGCTTGGCAATCCAGCTCTCTCAAATAGTAGATTAGCAACCTTGTATATTAAATTCTCTCTGTCAACTGGTATTCCTCCAAGATTATTAACTCTAATATGTATGCTTGTAATCGATGCTTTCCGCATTTTAATCGTGGTATATAACTGTAAGGCCATCCCAATGCAATCGAAACCAGACCCTAGATTAGCTGTGCTCGCAGGTACTCGAACGATTACATCATATTTATCCATTATGACCACCCCTGTGTTTCTCAATCGCTGCTATTACTGATTGGTAATTACTTTCCAATGTTGGCTTCTGGCCAACCCTCTTAATAGCTGTATCCAGGACTCTTAAGTTCATTACCTGTCAATACGTCGACAACTTTTTTACCAGCTGTTTGTTTAATCTTCTTAACTTTATAGTGCCAATGAGCAATGTTTAACATCATTTACGATACTGAATATAAGCGCTCCGATCGAAAACATACATCTTAAATAAAGGTAATTCTTCATATTTCTTTTTATACCGATCAATATCTTCATACACTTTGCCAATTGTTTGTTGAACCGATTTGGAATAAAGAGCCTTTAATTGATTCACAAAGGCTCTCCTTCTAAAAAAGTAGTTTCGTGGATTCGATTATCTTTTACAATATTTATATATTCATGTAAGAATTAATCTTTTATTGTGAACAATCTTCTTCTACTTCTTCGCTGCTTTTTGTTTCATCACAATCTCATAAGACTTCTCAATAATATCCGATAAAACGTCCCCTTTATAAACTCTACCTATTTCACATTTTCTTGATAGTAATCTACAATTTCATCTAACTTCTGGTTCGTATTAGTCGTAACTCTCACGTTTAATTGAATTCTTTCATCATTAGCCATGATATAATCACACTTTCTATCTATAGAATATCATAAAGCTAGCAATTTACTAAGTAAGTTCTATGCAAATAATAAAGGATGCCTCAGATGAGACTTCCTTTAATCCTAAGACTTTTTTGAATTTTTAATTGATCCTCGATAATTGTTTCAATAGGACTTGGTCGATGATAGAAATATCCTTGTCCAATTAAAGAACCCATCTCTTTTAAAAAGAGATGCTGTTCTAGTTTTTCGATCCCTTCAGCAACAATTGACATATCTAACTCTTTCCCAAGAGAGATAATTGTATTTACAATAGCTTGATCACCTTTATGCTCTATAATTTCATCTATAAAGCCTTTATCAATTTTAAGATAATCTGCCGGTATACTCTTTAGGTAACTTAAGGAAGAGTACCCAGTCCCAAAATCATCTATCGCTATCCTAATTCCAATATCCTTTAATTGTTCAAAGATAACCGTTGCATTTTTTATATTTTCCATAAGGATTGTCTCTGTTATTTCAAAATTGAGTAATTGAGGTGGTAAATTCGTTGTTTCAAGTAAAGACTTTACTCTATCAATGAAACCATCAGCTCTAAGCTGCAAAGATGAGATATTAAGTGAGAATTGAATTGGCTCAAGTCCTTGATCTATCCAATCCTTTGCTTGTCGACAAACCTCAGCTATTACCCAATTACCTATCTCAATGATAAGTCCGGACTCTTCTGCGATTGGAATAAACTCCGCTGGAGAAATAAAATCTTTATTCGGATGCTTCCAACGAATTAGAGCTTCCAAGCCAATTAATTTTCCAGTATCCATATCGAATTGTGACTGATAATACATTTCGAATTCATTTCGTTCTACTGCTTTCAGTAAAGTATTTTCTATATTTAATCTTCTTAACAACTTATTTCCGTGCTCAGTGTCATAGAATTCTAAACCTGTTTCATTCTTTTTTGCTAAATTCAATGCTATATCTGACTTTCTCAAAAGGGTTTGGATATCATTTCCATGTAAAGGATAAATACTTATACCTAAGCTTGAATTTATATGAATTTCCTGATTTCCAACTATAATTGTTGAGCTGATAGCGTTTATGATATCCTCGGATATCTCCATTACAAAATTATGATAGGTTTCCCATTGTAAAATAGGGAGTAAGACTAAAAATTCATCGTCTCCAATGCGGCAACAAATTTCACGTTCATTAAGTCTATCCTTAATCCTCTCTGATATTACCTTAATAAGAGAATCTCCCAATTTGTACCCAAAAGTATCATTAATTAATTTAAAACGATCGAGATCAAAATTCAATATAGCTAGTGGTTGATTTTCAACTGAGATATGTTGATTAAAGTACATTTCCACAAAGTTTCGATTATATTGACCTGTCAAACGGTCCCGGATAATTAAACTTTCATGCATTAGCGTATGAACAAGGAAATTAGCAAAGGCCTCAACCTTTTTAATTTGTTCTGGATAAAAGGAATATCTAAATTGATCAAGTATGCAAAGTGTCCCTATTAGTGTTCCATTTGATATATATAGTGGGATCCCAACAAAACAACCTTCACCACCAAGTTGGATTGTCACCGGGTGCTCTTTTGTTAATAAATTCTTTGAAAGCTCAGGGATTATAAGTGGTTCACGACCATTTTCAATTGCAAGCTTTCAAAAAATCGCTTCAAAAGGAAGTTTTGTTCCTTCAGTTAGTAATACATTTTTTCGATTGAAAACTTTTATAAATTCGCTTTCACTTTTATCTGTAATCGAAATAAAGAAAGTATTGCAGTCTATAAATTCACTCATTAAATGAAAAATACTATCTGCAGTTGCTGATAGAGTTTTATAAAAATGCACATCCCGCAAATGAAAGCTCAAAGGAATTCCTCCTTTTTAAACTATTGAAATCTACTAAAAAAACATATAATACAATCCTTTTACAGATTGTTCTATATAATGATCTTTTTTAAACCTTAAATTTTCTAACGAGATTTTGCAGGTATTCCGCCATTTCTGATAGAGAGGTGGCTGAGGTTGCAATTTCTTCCATAGAAGCAAGCTGTTCTTCTGCTGAAGCTGCAACGTTTTGTGAATTCCCTGCAGATTGTTCGCTAATATTTGCAACATCCTCGATCATTTGTACCATTCCAGCTGATCCAGCATTTACCTGCTCTACAATAGCTGATACTTCTTGTGATTGGGAGGATATCACTTCAATCATTTTTATAATATCTTTAAAAGCATCACCTGTTTGACGTACCATATCAATTCCATCAACAACTGCAGAAGTTCCTAGCTCCATTGATTCTACAGCTTTTAATGATTCTTCTTGAATTTGACCAACTAGACCACTAATTTGTCCAGCAGCTAATCCTGATTGTTCAGCTAGCTTTCTTACCTCATCAGCTACAACTGCAAAACCGCGTCCATGCTCACCTGCTCTTGCTGCTTCAATTGCTGCATTTAAAGCTAGAAGATTAGTCTGATTTGCAATTTGAGTAATTAATTGTACAATTTGACCAATTTCATTTGATTTGACCCCTAATGCATTTATGACAGATGAAGTATCGGCCACTTGATTTTGAACACTATTCATTTGTTCGATTGTACGATTTACTACTAGATTTCCTGCCGTTGATTTATCATTTGACTCAACAGTTAGCTCAGCTACAGATTGGATAGAAGTTGCTACTTGCTCCATGCCTTTTGATATTTCTAGCACAATATCACTTGTCTTTCTAACAGTAGATACTTGTTGACTAGACCCTTCTGACACCTCTTGTATAGCTACTGAAATTTGTTCGGTTGCGGTACTCGTTTGTTCAGCGCTAGCAGTTAATTCTTCTGAAGATGCTGCGACCTGCTCTGAAGTAAAGCGAACTTGTTGAATCACCTCACGAAGGCCTGACACCATTTTGTTCATTGTTATGATCAAGGTGCCTACTTCATCCTTTGATTTGGTAACCATTTCTTCACCTGTAAAGTCTCCGTCTGCGACAATCTGTAATCGCTGAACTACTTCTAAGATAGGCTTTACAATTATACGGGCGACAACTAGAGCAATAGTAATACCAGCTATTAAAACAATAATAGATATAACTAAATTTGAAAGCTCAGTAGCTTTCCCTTTCTTTAGTATGTCATTACCCAACTCTTGAACCGCTTTATTCTCAATATCAACTGCCGATTGTATTAATTCCATAAGGTCTACTGATTTCGTTCTTGCTAACTTATTATTCTCATTAGCTTTAGTTGGATCTATATCGTAAACTCCATAGACCTTTTCGGAAATGTAGTCTCCCCAAGCAATACTTTCCTTTATTATTTCTTCGGCAAGAGGTCGTTCAGTTTCGGACAGATACCCATCTAAATCTTTTTCTAACTGTTTACTCTCTTCTGTATATGCATAAAATTTTTCTTTCAACGCGATATCACCATATAATAAATAACCACGCGTTACTGCAATTCTCTCAGCCACATTAAAACGAAGATTTTGATAGATAATTAGTTCTTCAAGGTCATCTGTTACAAGTTCATTAGCTAGGTTATTTGTTTTGTTAGAATTATAAATAGTAAAGATGGCCATAAAAGCTACCAACAAAAGAACAATACTAAAACCAAGTAATAATTTCGTACGAATAGATTTCATATGAATTTCCCCTTTTGTAGTTAGTTTTGAACAATTTCTTTAATTTTATGAAAGTTTTCTAGATTACCTAAAAGAAGCTCAGTGTGTAATAGTAAAATTAATCTATTATTTAATTTGTAGACACCTATCAGATAATCAGTTTCAGTTGTATAAAAATTAGCCTGTTGTATAGACTCACTTGGTATATCCAACACGTCAGTAGCCGAATCCACAACTAATCCCATTGTTTGATCCTCAACCTTCACAATGATTAAACGTGAATTTTCATTATCCAAACTATTTGCATTCATTACCCTACGAAGATCGATGACAGGAGTTACTAAACCTCTAATAGTTGTAATACCTCTTACGTATTCCGGGGTTTTAGGTACTGATGTAATATGTTGCATCATTTCAATGGATACTACTTGGTCAATTGCTAAACCATATTCTTCGTCGCCAATTTTAAAGACGACAGCCTTTAGATGATCTTGATGTACTATATCCATACTCAAACTCCTTCCTAAACCTTTATTACACTGAAGGTACTTGTACTTATTTTGTATGAAAGCGGCATTGAAAACTACCACTCCTCTTACCTATCTTTTTTTTCAGAAAAACTAAATAATAGCCCTATAATACTATGAAGGACTTTTATTGTATG
>NZ_JBMERO010000043.1:0-16493 GCF_049310945.1 Bacillus sp. DJP31
GAGGAAGACGTTTATTGAAGAAGGTATATCAAAAAAGTGAGTTAATCGTGTACAGTTAAAAGAATGATTATAGGATATGATTAGACACTCATTTAGGGTGTCTTTTTCATAGTTTAAGTAAAATACATTCGGTTAAATAGTCTTTGTGGGATGTGCATTTTTTGGGTATTGCGGGTAATGACTATGAAAAATACTCACCCCTGTCTTAAGAACTAACTAGTCTAAGGAATAAGAGAATGGATATTTTATCAAAGGGTGTGACTTTTAGAACTATATTTGTAATTCCATTTTTCTGGGCGGTGCCTGGCACTGATATTTCTCATATTTTGTATAAACGGGGCAATGTCAGATTGGAATACAAATGTTTGTGGGTAATATCAACATAAATCCAATAAAAAATCATCTCACTTTTATGAAATCAATAAAGTTGAGATGATTTTAAACAAAATTTATTAGAAATTATCAAGCTTTATTTTAAATGACCAATCTTTTTTCAAATGATGTAAATGGCAATATTAAATGAAACAACATTTTTCTCGGTCTTGTTTTTAAATTTATTAATAATAGTTTGAAGAAGGGGTACTCTTTGCGAAAATGATAGATTTAAGAGCGAAGGTTTAGAAAACAGAGCTTACTTTTCAACCGTTCTTAGATACATACACCAAAATCCAATAAAGGCAGGTTTAGCTCATAGCGTCTTCGAATGCAAATGGACAAGTATAAATGAGTATATGGATAAAATGAACATAGTGGATATTGGTTTGGGGCTTCGTTTATTCTCCACGGATAAGCAGTCTCAGATAGAATTGTTTAGCAGCTATATAGATGAACCGAATGAGGACGAATGCCTAGATGATAAAGTGAACATTAAAATACATGATCATGAGGTAAGAGAATATCTGGTGAAAATTGGGGATTTCAAGATCATCTGCATTACAAAGAATGGATAAAGTTAGTCGAGACGCTGTATTAGGAGCACTTAAAGGAATAAATAGTGTGTCAGCCGGACAAATAGCAAGAATTACAGGAATTTCAAAAAATATTATTCACCGTGTTCGATAAGAAGGGGAGGGGGCCTGACTGGCCTCATGTTCCAAATGAGACGAGGGACCTGTCCCCCTGCATCACTCCCCCTTCGACAATGATGGGGTAAAATGAACCGTTATTATCAACTAAAAGAGTTGGAATTCATTTTTGTTGTCTTATAATGGAGAAAAGATAGTTAATTTGATGTGCGGGGAGGACACCTGGTCCCCAAAATACATCTTATAAATCCCCCTTTTACAATTTTTGGCTAGTGACAATAAGGCTGAACTATAATACTATTATTAATTAGATGCGACCTTTTTGCACGAGATTGATAGTTTGGTAATGTTATCGGTGGAAGGTTACACAGCTCTGTGTAATTATGCAAACGATTTCACACAAAAACTGTAGATTTATGCAAACGGTTTCACTATAATGCGAGGGAGGTATGAGTTTATGAAGAAGAAGAATTATCAAAGGGTTATTTCAGTATTTTTATCAATTCTCTTAGTCGTATCAATGTTTTCGGGGTACATACCAAATGTAGCAGCTGAAACAGTAGATCGACATATTAGCTTGTCCTATGAACGAGCAGATGGCAACTATGAAGACTGGAATCTTTGGGTTTGGGGGACAGGTGTTCAGGATAACCGGATTGATTATACAGAAATAAAAGATGGTAAAGCTATTTTTAATATTGCAGTAGGACCAGATGCGAGCAGTGTAGGATTTATTGTTCGCCGTGGTGATTGGCTAGAAAAAGATGTAGAAAAAGACCGTTCAATCACGGTTAATCAAACAGACTCAATCACAAAGGTTCAAGTAACGAGTGGAGTCGAAGAAATCTTCATTGTTCCGGATGGGACTGGACCAAAAGTAGAGGAGGGCAATGCTCATTTCTACTTCCGTGATAAAACTTTATATGTACAAGATGCAATGGAGACAATAGAAAAAGTAGAGCTTAAAATCTTGGGAAATCGATATGAAATGCTGTCGGAAGGTAAAAATGAGCGTTTTACTTACACGTTAAACGATCTTCCGCATGGTGAGCATGAATATACGTATTTTGTAACAATAGATGGGGTAACAAATGAAATAACCGATCCATATAACACAGTGGAAGGAAAATCTGTTTTAACTTACTTAGTACCTGAGGTTCAAGTAAATAGCACTATTCAACCGGCTGCAGTAAACTACAATGAAAATGCAGTTGTAACGGTGGATCTTGTATCAGATTCAGAAGTTAATATTCGCGAAATGTTTATTGATTTAACTGCTGTTGGTGGGGAAAACAAGGTATCGATTGATCCGGCACTTAATGAAATTACAGTTGCTGTTGATCAAAATGTGACAGCTGGAATGAAGATCTTACCAATTGTCGCAATTGATGAGTTTGGAAACAGTCATAAAGGTGAGGTCACCCTTGAAGTGAAAGCGCGTACATTCACTGGAGAGGAAGCGGACTTTGACTGGGATGAAGCAGTTGTTTACTTTATGCTGACAGACCGTTTCTTTGACGGGGACTCGTCGAACAATGACCCATACGGAATTGACTATGACCAATCCAAAATGGGGACATATCAGGGCGGGGACTTTAAAGGAATTACACAGAAATTAGATTATCTTGACGAACTAGGAATTAATACAATTTGGATTAATCCAATTGTTGAAAACATCAAATACGATGTAAGAAATGAAACTCCTGATACACCGTATTATGCGTACCATGGATATTGGGCAAATAACTTTGGTGAATTGAATCCACACTTTGGTTCTATGGAAGATTTCCATCAACTAATTGATCAAGCACATAACCGTGGTATGAAAATTATGGTTGATGTTGTGTTAAATCATACTGGTTATGGATTAAAAGCAAGTGATGCTGGCACTAATATCCCGAATTTCCCAACAGATGAAGACCGTGCACGCTTTGACGGTATGCTCCGTGCGGGTGGAACTGATACTGTTCGTGGAGAATTAGCGGGCCTACCTGATTTAATCACAGAGGATTCAGCAGTTCGTGACCAAATCGTTCAATGGCAAGTTGATTGGATTGAAAAGTCTAGAACAGCAAACGGAAACACGATTGATTATTTCCGTGTAGACACGGTTAAGCATGTAGAAGATACAACATGGATGGCTTTTAAAAATGAATTAACAAAGGAAATGCCGGAATTTAAGTTGATTGGTGAGTCTTGGGGAGCAAGTGTTAATGACGATCAAGGATACTTAAATACGGGAATGATGGACTCGTTATTAGATTTTGATTTTAAGAACCTGGCTAAAGATTTAGTAAATGGTCAGCTTGAGGCAGTTCAAACAAAGTTAGAAAGCCGTAATGCAAATCTATCGAACGATGCCACACTAGGGCAATTCTTAGGAAGCCATGATGAAGATAGATTTTTAGAAGCAGTAGAAGGTGATTTAGGTAAATATCAAGTTGCCGCTTCCCTTCAAATGACGGCTAAAGGTCAGCCGGTTATCTATTATGGTGAAGAGCTAGGTTTACCCGGCAAAAATAATTATCCTTACTACGATAATCGTCCAAATTTACCTTGGGATCAAGTAGAAGGCAATAAAGTTCTATCACACTATCAAAAACTTTTAGGATTTAGAAGTGAGTACTCCGATCTTTTTGCTAAAGGAGATCGTGAAAAAGTTGCTGGGTCTGATGCAGAGAAGTATCTTATGTTCTCACGTAGCAATGGCGACGAAACTGTATACGTTGGGCTAAATACGTCTGACACTGAACAAGAACTAGTGGTAAACCTTGGCTCAGCGGATGCTGTTGTAACAGACCATTATAGTAACAACACGTATCCAGCTAATGGAGACGGGCAAACAACCATTACTATTCCAACTATGGAAGATGGTGGAACGGTTTTACTTACAGTTGAAAATGGTACGATATCTGTACCGAAGCCAGGTGATGTAGAGGAGATTGGAGAGAATACGCTTCGTATCCACTATCAAAGAACAGACAATAGTTACGAGAATTTAGGATTATGGCTATGGGGAGAGGTTGCAGCTCCATCTGAAAACTGGCCATCAGGCGGTACTCAGTTTGAAGCTAACCAAATAACAGACTATGGTGCTTACGTTGATGTTAAATTAACGACTGATGCTCAAAATATTGGCTTTTTGGTCCTAAATACGACCAATGGAGACAAAGACGGTGGCGATAAAGCTGTCGAATTATTCTCACCAGATCTTAATGAAATATGGATCAAACAAGGATCAGACGAAGTATTTTTATACGAACCAGTCACATTACCAGTAAATACTGTACGAATTCATTATGATAACGACAATGATGACTACGAAGGTTGGGGTATGTGGAATTGGGGAGATGTGGAAGCACCTTCTGATGGCTGGCCAAATGGTGCAGCAGATGCAACTGGTGTAGGTAAGTTTGGTGTATACTATGACATCAAGCTAACTGAAGATGCAAAAAATATGGGCTTCCTTTTTGTAAATAAACAAACTGGACAACAAACAGGAGACAGGTCTTTTGAAATGTTGGACCAATTTAACACGTTATTTGTAAAAGAAGGCGACGATAAGGTGTACACAGACCCTTATGGATCCGTTCCAATTGCACTTTTATCAGGTGAAGTCCTTTCAGATAAACTAATTACCCTTCTTTTCTCGAAGATAGAAGGATTAGACATGGAAGAATTAGCCAGTCAGCTAATGATTAAAGATGTTGACGGTAACGATGTAACGTTTACTGAATTAACTGTGGAAGGAGAACAAAGCGTTCAAATCCATGGTACGTTTGATTTAGAGAAAATGCCCTACACAATTACTTACGGTGAGAGCTCGATAACAGCAAAATCAGGCTGGAAGTTAATTGATGAAATGTATGGATATGACGGAGAACTAGGAGCGAATTTACACGATGATGGTTCGGCAACATTAAAGATTTGGTCTCCTAAAGCAGATGCTGTTTCTGTTGTATTGTATGATAAAGATAATCAAAATACAGTTCTAAATACAATTGATATGGTAAAAGGTGATCGTGGTGTTTGGGCAGTTACTCTGTCTGAAGACAATACTGATTTGAACAATTTAAGAGGATACTATTACCACTATGAAATCACGCATGGGAATGAGTCGAAATTAGCTCTTGATCCTTATGCAAAATCTATGGCCACATGGAATAGTGAGTCTGGCGATACAGCAGGTAAAGCTGCAATCGTTGATATTGCTTCGATTGGCCCGGAATTAGACTATGCAGATATTCCTGGCTATGAAAAACGTGAAGACGCTATTATTTACGAGGCTCACGTTCGTGACTTTACGTCAGACCCAGCTATTGCCGACGACTTAAAAGCACAATTTGGAACATTTGCCGCGTTTATAGAGAAGCTAGATTATATTGAAGAAATGGGTGTCACACATATTCAGCTATTACCAGTAATGAGCTATTTCTTCAGTGATGAGTTTAGAAGCGATGAAAGAATGCTAGATTATGCTTCTACAGATACGAATTACAACTGGGGTTATGACCCACATAATTACTTCTCTTTATCTGGTATGTACTCGGAAAATCCGAACGACCCTGAATTGAGAATAGAAGAGTTTAAAAGACTAATCGATGAAATTCATAAGCGCGATATGGGTGTAATACTTGATGTAGTGTACAACCATACAGCACAGGTTTCTATTTTTGAAGACTTAGTACCGAACTATTATCATTTTATGGATGCTGACGGTACACCAAGAACAAGCTTTGGTGGTGGACGTTTAGGTACGACTCATAAAATGGCAAGAAGAGTGCTAGAAGACTCCATCCTTCACTGGGTAAAAGAATATAAGATAGATGGATTCCGCTTTGACATGATGGGTGACCATGATGCAGAAAGTATTCAAATCGCCTTTGATAAAGCGAAGAAACTGAATCCAAACATTGTAATGATTGGTGAAGGTTGGAGAACGTTTGCCGGAGATGAAGGCGAGCCAGTCCAAGCAGCGGATCAAGATTGGATGCAGCATACTGAAGCAGTTGGCAGCTTCTCTGACGAATTCCGAAATGAGTTAAAATCAGGTTTCGGTAGTGAAGGTCAACCACGATTCCTTACTGGTGGAGCAAGAAACATCCAACAAATTTTCGACAACATTAAAGCCCAGCCTCATAACTTTGTAGCTGATGACCCAGGTGATGTTGTCCAATATATTGCAGCACATGACAACTTAACATTATACGATGTTATCGCACAATCGATTAAAAAGGACCCAGATATTCCAGAAAACAATCTTGAGATCCACAAGCGCATCCGTATAGGTAATGCGATGCTATTAACATCACAAGGTACGGCGTTTATTCATGCAGGTCAAGAATTTGGACGTACAAAACAGTGGAGAGCGGATGCAAATGAAGCTCCTTATAAGTCGACATACATGACAGATAAGAACGGAAAGCCATTCCAATTCCCATACTTTATCCATGATTCATATGATTCTTCTGATATCATTAACAGAATCGATTGGGCAAAAGCAACAAATGAAGAACTATATCCAGTTAACAATGTGACAAGAGATTACACTGCAGGATTAATCGAATTACGTCGTTCCACTGACGCTTTCCGATTAGGTTCAAAGGAATTAGTTGATACAAATGTAACATTGCTGACAGCACCTGAAATACAAGCTGAAGACTTACTAGTTGCTTATCAAAACAAGGCAACTAATGGTGATGTATATTATGTGTTTGTGAACGCTGATACAGAAGCTAGAACTTTAACATTAGCAGAGGATTTAACAAATGCTACTGTAGTAGTTGATCAAGATGAAGCAGGGGTAGTGGAGGTTTCTAATAGAACAGGATTTGCTTTAACTACGAGCAACATTTCTATTAATCCATTAACTACTATTGTGATAAAAGTAAGTGCTGAGGGAGAAACTCCCGCAGAACTAGTTGAAAAAATTGTGGTTAAAGGTATTTACGATAAAGATACGAATATTATCTCTATACCTAATGACACAATTGAGCGATTAGCTAGCAATGGTTTACTAGAATTAGATATTAGTGAATTGAAAGTTAGTGATTCAAAATGGGTAGTAGAACTAAGTGAACATCAAGTTCAAGCCCTTCGGCAGAAAAATGGAATGATAGTTGTTAATAAAGGCGATATTGTACTTCATATTCCATCAATGAATTTCACGCTGGAAAATGGCAAGGTGCAAATTGTAATTGAACGTTATAAGGATACCGAAGGAGCATTAACACCTGTGTATGATTTTACAATCATTCAAGGAGAAACCAAAATTCATAGTTTTAAACACCCTGTAACAATATCCTTTAAAGTAGATTCCAGTAGGGTCAATGTTCCTGAAAATGTTCATGTGTTTTACTACAATGAGCAATTAGGTAAATGGGAAGCTGTGGATGGAGAGTATAAAGATGGTTATGTAACTGGGATTACGAATCACTTTAGTACATTCACAGTATTTGAGAACCAAGCTAAGCAAGTTAATAAAGACGAACCAAAGGAGAAAGAGCCAGTAAGTAAGGAAGAAACGAAGAATAATATGTTGCCAGACACAGCAACTAATAATTCTACTTACCTTGCAATTGGAATGATTATCACACTAATAGGCCTAATATTTATGGTATGGCAAAGAAAAAGACGCGTTGAAGTAGGTAAATAATTTGAAATAAGTAAAGGATGGAGGGACAGATTTTAGTCCTTCTGTCCTTTTTAATTATTGAAAGTAGCAGTTCAGGGTATGCTTGAACAGGGGTAGTTCCGGGGGGGGACATAGGGGACAGGTCCCTCGTCCCTACATACCTAAACAAAGTGGCCCATCCATCTGGTTATTATTTACAATTAGACTAGCGCGACGACGAAAGCTTGCTTTTTAAGGGACGGATTCTCCCCGATTTTCCGAAGGCAAATATGTTCTAATTTCCATAAAGCATCCCTTGTAAAACGGCTAATTTGCACTATTTTTCTTTTACTTTTCGTTTCGAGTTGTGCGAGAACATCTAGACAAAAGACGATAAGTGCTATAAACACTTGGTTGAAATGCTTATTCGCTTTAGCCGAAAAACTTGATTTTGAGATGTTGTTTGATCCATTTAAAAAACAGTTCAATTGCCCAGCGTGATTTATACATCTTTGAGCTATCTTCGCCACTCAAATCAAAACGATTCGTGATTAATTGGAGTTCATTTCCTTTCGAATCAATCACTTTTAGTAGGCGAAAATAGTTTTCCGCTCGATTTTGCGTTGTACCGATCAACACCATTTGATCCGATGAAACAGTTGTGTCTTCTCGAAGTTTAAAATCATAAACGTCACGAATGACCGCATTTCTCTTTAATCTCGACAGAAAAAAGTGTCCCTTTTTCCAGAAAAACAAGACGTAAATGCAACTTCACTCCCGCCTTTGTTTTTCCGGAATTCCGCATACGATTTGTTAAATTAAGGGGCAGTGTGCTTGAATCGATGATTTCTAAAGGCATCATGAGTTTTGTATAGTTTGTTTTCGCATTTCCTTCATATGATTGAAGATTTATGGGTGAAAACCATTGCCCAAATGATGTTTTTTGTGTAAAATTGTCCATGAGTATGGTTCTTTTTAGTGGATTTGGACGGGTTACCACCTGACCTCATCTATTATAAAGGCCTTTTTCTTTGCAAAAAATAAAATTAGTGAGCATATTTTTTTTGAGTATTTTTAAGAGTAAATCTTTATTAATGCAACACTAGTGAAAAGATATCAATATATTTATTGGAGGTGCAAAATAGCTTTGCGAGTTGAGAATGAAACCTTTGAAAATGTATTTACACATACTTCAATTGGGATGGTACTTGTAGATTTAGAATGGAAATTGCTCAAGGTGAATCATACATTGTGTAATTTTCTTGGATATTCAGAAGATGAGCTATTGAAAAAAGGATTCCAAGATATTACTCATCCGGATGATTTAGATAAATATTTTTACAATATGAAACAAGTGTTAAATAGAGAGATCAAAACCTATGAAATGGAAAAACGATATTTTCATAGAGGTGGGCATATCGTCTGGGTTTTACTAAGTGGTTCACTTGTATTCGATTCTAACGGTCATCCAAAATATTTTATTTCAGAAGTACAGGATATATCTGAAAAGAAAGAACTAGAATTTAAGCTTTTAGAGAGCAATAATCGTTTTAAAGTAATCTTTGAGAAATCAGGAATTGGTATTGTCTTGCGGGATAAAACAGGTAATGCAATTGAAGTAAATGATAAGTATCTAAACATGCTGGGTTGTGAAAGAGAGGAAGTAGACAATATTGTAGTTGATGCTGAAGATAAAGAAAAGGAGGATAAATTATATAAACAATTAATGAATGGGAGCATTCATTATTATGAAATGAATAAAAGATATATAGGTAAAGATGGTACGTTAATATGGGGGCGTAAAACAGTCACAAAAGTAGGAGATTATTCTTTAGCAATGGTACATGACATTACAATGGAAAAAGCGAGAGAACAAATGCTTATTGAAGTAAATGACAAGCTAAAAAAACTATCAACTCTAGATGGACTGACTAATATCCCTAACCGGAGAATGTACGAAGAAACTTTAGATAAACAGACAAGAAGAGTTGTACGTGAATCAGAACCGATATCATTATTAATGTTAGATATTGATTGTTTTAAAGCGTTTAATGATACATATGGCCACCTAGAAGGGGACACTTGTTTAATTAATGTGGCTGACACAATCGTTAAATCACTTTATAGACCTGAAGACTTTGTTGCAAGATACGGTGGAGAGGAGTTTTCTGTGATTCTTCCACAAACAACCGAGAATACTGCGCTCCAAATCGCTGAGCGAATTCGTTCAAACGTGGAAAAAATTCAAATTCCTAATATTAATTCAGTAGTAAAACCAATTATAACATTAAGCATAGGTGTGGTTACTGAAATACCCACAATATATACTAAAAATGAGGATCTAATTTTGAAGGCAGATAAAGCACTCTATTTCTCAAAAGAAAATGGTAGAAATCAAGTAAGTGTTTATAGTAGTAAAATGAATGGATTATAGATTAACAATCTCCAGGTGCAAATATGCTGGGATTGTTTTTTTATTTGGCTCTTTTTCCTTAAAAATGTTGTCCTTAGCAAATATTCATATTTGAACAAATGTTGAATGGAGCGAAAAAGTGCTAGAGCGAAAAAACCGTTAGGAGAAAGAAAATCCTCCTCTCTCGAATTTATTTATGGTTAGATAATTCGAGTGCATCACTTATTTCGATGGACAAGCCGAAAAGGAAAGCCTGTTAATAGAGAGACAATAGTACGCAAATTTTACTCATTATCACTAAACGAAAAAACGGGGTTTTGATAGGTCACATTCATACGCTTAGAAAGTCCGAACATCTTAGAGTAAGTGAGTTAGAAATCGAGGAACTGAGCATTTTTATAAGTCCGTTTTTACTTAACGAACAGAATGTGATGGGTATTGGGGGAGTATTTGAAAAGCATTATTATTTCTCTTAACAATTGTTATCCTAAGTGCTTTTAGTCAGGAGAGTCAGGAGAATAAAAGACCTCCTGAATTAAAAGTTAGTTCTAACAATAATGAAGTTATAGCAGTATTAGGAGCATACGATTGGACTTATGAAAGTTTTGGCGGGAACTCCATTACAGACTCTGTTGATGCAGATATACCACCGAGAATAGTGGTACATCAAACAAAAGATTAGTGGCTACATTAATAGTTCTACGAAATACCCTTCCAAGAAGCATCGCGAAAGTTATATAGCGGTAACCATAGCGAAAAAAATCAATAAGTACCACTTTAAATAAAACAGTTGAAAATGATAATCGTTATCATCTATAATGATAGAAAAGAAGCAGAGGAGGAACTTAATATGTTTATTCAATTAAAAATGATTACCGTCAAAGAAGGCTATGCGGGGGAAATGGTGGAGCGTTTTGCAGGTGAAGGAATCATTGAGGAGCAGCCAGGATTTCTTGATATGAATGTCTTAAAGAAAAAGCAGCGCAGCGGTGATGAAGAAGTGATCGTTATGATTCGCTGGGAATCAGAGGAAGCTTGGAAGGCATGGGAAACCAGCGATGTGCATCTTGCAGGGCATCGTGCAAACCGCGGCGTTCCAAAGCCTGAATTTATTATTGAAAGCCGACAGGATGTATATCATGTACTGGGCCAAAAGCAATACAGAGAGCCTGCTGAAATGAAATAGTGTTAAATGCCCATTCGTCAAGTGATTTAGAATGGGCACTTTTTTTGCTTTAAGAGCTTGTTGTCTTTATATTTATCAAAATCTTCTTCGTGTCTATCAAACTTTCATTCCTGCACCTTTCCTTGTGAGAAGCATGAAAATCAGGTAGGGTGCACCGATGACGGAGATGACGATTCCGACCGGGATATCGGCAGGGGCCAGTAGGTTTTTGCCGATCATGTCTGCAATAAGCATGAGTGCTGCTCCGATTAAGGCTGATAATGGCAGGCTGATGAAGTAATTGGGGCCGCACAGCCGCCGGGCAAGATGGGGAGCCAGCAGTCCTACAAAAGAAATGCCGCCTCCAACAGCAACACACGCTCCTGCAAGTGCTGCGGACAGACAAAGAAGTATTCGGCGTTCAGCCTCCACTTTTAAGCCAAGTGCGATGGGAACTTCCTGCTTGAATTGCATAAGGTTCATTGTTCTTGCCTTTAAAAAGGCTACTGGAATTAGAATCAGGATCCATGGCAGCAATGCCCATACATATGGCCATTGCGTTCCCCATATGCTTCCTGTAAGCCAAATGGCTGCTTGCTGGAAATCCTTTGGATCCATTTTTAGCTGCAGAATCATTAATAGAGCTCCGCATAATGCATTAAATCCTAGTCCGACAAGGAGAAGCCTTTCCGGATCAATTCCCTTCTTCCATGAAAATCGGTAAATCAGGGCTGCAACGGCAAGAGCCCCAATAAAGGCGAAGACAGGAAGGAAAAAAGGTTGAGCGAGAAGGCTTCCGTTGGACTGTCCAAAAAGATAGATCGAACAGACAACGGCTAATCCTGCTCCGGCATTTATGCCAAGAATCCCTGGGTCAGCTAGGGAATTCCTAGATAGCCCTTGAAGCATGCTGCCGGAGAGAGCAAGCCCTGCTCCAATCAGCATAGCAATAACCATTCTTGGCAATCTCAAGTGAAATAGAACAAGTTCCTGCTTCACGGTGCCGCTTCCCGAAAAGGTGGCCACTATTTCTGTAAAACTGATCGGCATCACACCTGTCGACAGGCTCATTACGAAAGTTGCCAGAATTAAAAACATAAAGGCAGCCAGCCAGGCTTTGGAGCGACTTAGAGCTTGCAACCAATCCATTATAAATCCCCCCTTTTACTACGGGACAAATATAAGAAAAATGGAACACCAATCAAGGCTGTAACAGCACTGACAGGAGTTTCAAATGGCGGATTAATCATCCGTGCTCCGATATCGGCAAGGATGAGGAGAAGTGCACCCGCAATGGCACTTAAAGGAATGAGCCGTCGGTAATCTGAGCCAACCAATAGCCTTACCATATGGGGAACTACTAGTCCAATAAAGCCGATAGCACCTGCAATGGAGACAGCTACGCCAGATAATAGAATAACGGCAATAAGCCCGATCCAGCGGACTTTTTGGTGAGATTGACCAAGCCCTGCAGCCACTTCTTCACCTAACGACAAGATGGTCAGGGACCGGCTGATCCAAAGGGATAAAATCAGGCCTACAATAACTGCGGGAAGCAGAATAAAGACATGCTGCCATTTTGTCCCTGATAATCCGCCGGCAAACCAAAAGCTCAAATCCTGTGCCACTTGGAAATAAAGGGCAATACCAGTGGAAAGAGCACTGAACAGCGTGCTTAATGCTGCACCTGCGAGCGTCAAAGTGACAGGTGAAATCCGCTCTTTGGAAAGCAGGGAAAAAGAGAGTACAAGCACAGCGCCAAGCGCAGAACCTGAAAACGACCAGATCAACAGAATCCAATAGGAACCGCTTGAAAGGAAGGCAAGTGCAATAGCGATAGCAAACCCTGCACCATGGGTGATGCCGATGATGGAGGGATCGGCAAGCGGGTTGCGTGTGATTCCCTGCATAATGGTACCGGCTACTGCAAGAGCGGATCCAATAAGTGCCGCAGTCAATGCGCGCGGGAGACGGACTTCTCTGATAAGCTGATGTTCAATTTGCTTTTCTTGAAAAGAGACGAAGGAATCCCAGACAACAGAAGGGGAAATCCAGATTGCCCCAAGTCCAATTGAAACGAGCAAGCCGAGAAATACTAGAGCGAAGCCTGTCAAGCCTAATCCAATTGATTTTCGGTGAACCAGCTGCAATGGTTGGCTTACGTCAGCAGTAGTTCTGTCCATGATAATCAGTCCTTTATTATGTATTTTAATGAAAATGATAATCGTTATCGGTTGAGGTGGTCGTTTTTAATCTACTATTCTTTTACAGCACTTGTCAAATCATATTTTAGGAAAAAGAAGGGAGTAACATTCGTATATGCTGAACGATCATCCTATTGATTTCTATAAAACTGCTAGAATAAACTTGCGGGAGGGCCAGTCCGAAGAAATCAATGAAGAGCGCGATCATTACTCTATACTTTACGTTTCATCAGGGAGGGGCATCTTAATCAGCGGGGAGCAGGTGATAAAGGTAGGGGAGGGCAAAAGCTACTTTCTTCCGAATGCCGGCAAGCTCACATCAGCCGCTTCTCCCCTTTTATCTGTCTATATTCTTTCATGGCAAAAAGAAGGTGACATGATCTCGGGATTCCTATCAGGTCGGCTTGCGGAACAGACACCTGTAAAAATGATACCGCTATGGGAAGAATTGCGGAAATGGAATAAAGAAAAACCCATATCTGCAAGGTGCCGTTTTCAGTCACTGCTCTGGGAAATGCTGTCCTTTCTGACAGACGAGGCTGAAGTAGACAGAATGGATGAAGCGACAGAATTGATCCGCAATAGCCTGTCCAAGCCATTCACTGTAGCAGAGCTGGCTTCTAAAATAAATATGAGCCCTGTTTCATTTTCAAGAGCTTTTCGTAAAAGAACCGGTACAACACCGAAGGGATTTTTGAATGAGGAGAGGATAAAGGCAGCTAAAAAACTGATGCTTCAAAAGAAAGGGATTACCGCCAAGGAAGTGGCACTCCAAATTGGACTCCAGGATGAATTTTATTTCAGCCGTCTTTTTAAAATCAAAGAAGGCTTACCGCCATCCTTTTTCATGAAAAGGGTCAAGCAGAGGATTGCTGTTGTCAGCCAGCTGTTTTTGCAGGATCACCTCCTCTCACTGGGTGTCCAGCCTGTTGCAGCACCTTCCTATCCAACCTTGTACCCTGCAAGCGGAGGGGTGCCGAGCTACCTTCAACAAGAGCTGGAAGGGACCAAGCTGCTAAACGCGGAAAAACCGTTTCAGCCGGAAGATATTCTTTTAACCCAGCCAGATTGCATCATAAAAACACCTTTACATCATCACCAGCTCCAAAACGTGCTGCTCTCCCAGCAGGCGAATGTCCATCATATGCCATTGAAGCAAGACTGGCGGCAGTATCTTTACGAAATATCTTCGATGATAGGATGTGAAAGCCGTGCGGAATGGATAGACAAAGACATTCACTGTCTGGAATGCAAAGTGCGGGATGAACTGTGCCCGTTAACCAAAAAAGGGAAATGGGCAGTCATTTGGATTCGCCCCCAAGAGATTCGTCTTTACGGGCAGGGAAAACACGCGTTACTTGATTTGCTTTTTCAAGGCTTGGGATTCCAGCCTCACCCTAATCTGCATGAGGAAGGCTACAGGATTGTGAGCCTGAAGGACATAGCTGAATTAAACCCCGACAAGCTTCTCATTTTATGGAGCCATGAAAGGGATGTATGGAGAACTGCTCATACCCACGAATGGAATAAGATTCGAGCTGTCCAATTGGGAGAAGTCTATTTTCCTGAAAGCCTAGAGTGGGATCCGTGGGGGCCGTTTGGGAGGAAGAGGCTGCTTGAGGAGTTTCCCTCAAGCATTCTTAAAGGTAAGCTAAAAGCTTAGGAGTTTTGGAGAATTCATTTTTAGAGCAGCTGCAGACTTACAGCTGCTCTTTTTTGTGCGACGGGCAGTTGCACCTATGTAGAGCATCGCTCTACATGAAATGAACTTATATAGGTTGGGTTACGTTATTGCGGTAAAACGGACCCCGAATCCTGGAAGGTTATTTTTCACGGAGGTGAAAGTCCTCCCATAGGAGTACTGGTACAGCCTATGAAGTCTAATCTATGGCATTATTGTGAGGTACTGTCTGATGGAGATGCGGAAAATCGAGAGACCCGTAGACGGATGGGCAGACCCAAATGCGAAAGCGTGAAACACGGACGGCAGGATAAGTGGACGACTGTGCGAAAATAACGGGAAGTCCACACTGTGACTATACACAGGTGCTCTTTAATCAGTGAACCAGTCGGTTGAAGAGGGCTTATCAAGTGATGGTGTTGGGTATGTTCAGAAGGAAAGTGTAATGACCCCGTGAGGCCTCCACTCTCAATTTCAGGTGCTAACATATAAGGGCAATCCGAAGTTGTTAGGACGAGTGGAGGAGTCAGACGCTCTCATAGTACGTAAGTAAGAATGTGACTAAACGCATTCTGAACGGAAGGGGCAGCGACCTCGTGGCTCTACATAAATAGAGGTGTGTAATGTAAACAGAACACGTTACTTCGGTAAAACGAACTGGAAGTACACAATGAAAGGTGTGGAATAAGCATTGAATCAAGAACTGAAATTGAAATGGCATAGTATTTATGGACAGATTCTTTTTGATCGGAAGTTAAGCACAGCATGGGAAAAGGTTAAGTCTAATGACGGAGCAGGAGGCATAGACGGTGAGACTATTCAAAGTTACGCAAGTAACGAGAGGAAGAATCTAGAATTACTTCTGACAAAGCTGCGTGCAAAAGAATATACACCCTCACCAGTTAGAAGAAAATACATTCCAAAGAAGAATGGAAAACTTCGACCTCTAGGAATCCCTAATATAGAAGACCGAATTGTTCAACAAGCGGTAGTAAACGTATTGGAACCAAAACTGGAGAAAGACATTTTCCATAAATGGTCATGTGGCTATCGCCCTAATCGTGGAGCTAAAAGAGTCATGCAAATCATTATGTGGAATCTGGAAAATGGGTACAATTATGTTTATGATTGTGATATCAAAGGTTTCTTTGATAACATCCCCCACAAGAAGTTAATGAGAATACTACAAAAGTATATTGCAGATGGAACTCTACTAGACCTAATATGGAAATGGCTTAAAGCAGGTTACATGGAAGAAGGGAAGTTCCACGAAGTAGATTCTGGCACACCTCAAGGCGGTGTAATTTCTCCGATACTTGCCAATCTATACTTAAACGAACTAGATTGGGAATTAGAACAAAACGGAATCCGTTTTGTACGCTACGCAGACGA
>NZ_JBMERO010000044.1:0-16090 GCF_049310945.1 Bacillus sp. DJP31
TGTGTATAGCCCGAAGGGCTAGTTCATTACATAAAATATGTACAATCATATTATAAAAAATTGTGAGGGCTAAAAGGAGCAAGAAGGTAGAGGATGTAAAGTGAGAGAAGACCGGAGCGTACGACTGTACGTGAGGATCTGAACGTAAGAAGCTGACTAAGAGATTCGCCGCTCATTTTAGTCTGAACCCGAACACGGAAGGTAAGCTCGAGCGCCGATGGTAGTTGGGGGATTCACCCTTTAAGAGTAGAACAGTACCAAGCAAAAAGATAAAGAAGCAGCTATTTATAGCGAGACCACTGAAAAAGTTGATAGTTCCGAAAAAAGGGCTATTTTAGGGAGTATATGTTGATTGGAGCGAGCATCCCCTCGCTGCAATCAACAGGTATTTTTAACATGCACTTTTTAAAAAGAGGACTTTTTCAGCAGTCTCATCTATAATTACTTCTTTTTTTGTAGCCTGAAAGCTTGGAGATATTATAAGAAAATGTTAGGCTACTTTAAATTACAATGACAACCTGCTCACATTGATTCATTTCGTACTTTTATAAGGTATTTAATAAAGTTAGCAACAGGTTCTTCAGTAGATTATACTATTAGTATTTTCTAGTGTTATGTAAATTGACTTTTCCTTCTTAGCATCCCCGTCAATATATACTCCATTATCCGTTTCAGCTGTTATTGTATCAATACAAATGACTATTTCATCTTCGAAAGCTACTATGTAATTTTCATTGACTTTATAAGCCTCATTATAATGAACAATATCCATCCCATTAAGAATTTCTCGATATTTATACATTAAACTTACTTGTTCCATGAAATGCCCCTCGATTTCATATAGTAAACAATACCGTTGTCACAGATACCTTACTTAATAACTCTGTTCCTTTTTCTTCGAATATAAGAACGTAGAAAGTAAGAAGGGAATCTTTATGGATGTCGTTTGGATGAATTGTTGGATAAAAGGTAAATCCTTTGTGCTCGCATTTTGAAGTAACTCACTCCACCATTCTGTCTCATATCGGGATATCATGCTTAAATTATACAAAAGTAAGTAGTGAACCATTACTTCTGGGAAATAGCTTGTAAGATCCCGATCCGTTGTTAGGAAGTAAGAATTTAAGGTATGGTGATAATAGAAAGGATGACAATTTAAAGGTGTTAGAAGATGTTGATTGTCAAAAGAGATTTCAATTAGATTTGAAACGCGTTTTACTGAAATATCTAAATTACCTTTAGTAGAGTTCATTATAAAATGACTGAATCTTTCTTCAGTCATATGGAAATTGTCTAAAATTGTTTTATTAATGCCATAGGAATATTCACTTCTCTCTAATGGGAAAGAGACGTTCTCTCCGTAACTAAAATCAAATAATGAGTTTAGTTCAGGAATTCTTTTTAAAAGTGAAATCATCGTAATTTTCTCTCCATCTAGATGTTCCACCTGAAACATCGCTTCAGAGAAATGAGAGAAAAGACCGTTTTTTTGTACTCTTACTTCATCCTTAAGGAAATCATAGGACTGTTTCTTTCTTTTTCTTGTTGATACACCGTGAGCAAGGACAGAAGTAGAATCTGGATATTGAGGATCAACAGATAATAAACACGCCTTTAGCAACTGTGTCATTCCATAGAAGAGCAATACTGGTTTAATAGAGAGCGGTGCTTGATCTGACAGCTGATAATAACTTTTCCCATGCTCTAAGTAGTAAATGAAAGGATAGCAGTTTTGATAACTTTTCTTTTCAGCATCCTCTATATTATTTTTCAGGTAAATTCTGCATAAGAATTCTTGAACATTTGCTGATGATTGAAAGGGAGTGTATGTATGCCATACATTCTGATGGTCAAGCAAAGGAAATTCCTCCGTGTTTTATATTTTTAGAAATTTCAAACTTATACTAACTCCTTGACAGTATTTTATCCAATTGTTACGCTACTACTAATATTTTTTACGAGTACAAGGGGGAAAAGGGTATGTGGGGAAGTAAATTTGCGAAAGAAGGATTTACATTTGATGATGTCTTATTAATTCCAGCAAAATCAGAGGTTATCCCACGTGATGTGGATGTTCGTACTGTTCTTTCTGAAACGGTTAAATTAAACATACCAATCATCAGTGCTGGAATGGATACGGTTACTGAGGCAGAAATGGCCATTGCGATGGCAAGACAAGGTGGATTAGGTATTATTCACAAGAATATGTCAATTGAACAACAGTTTGAACAAGTGGACAAAGTAAAGCGTTCAGAGAGTGGAGTCATCACTAACCCCTTCTTTCTAACTCCAGATCATCAAGTTTACGATGCAGAACATTTAATGGGAAAATATCGGATCTCAGGAGTACCAATTGTAAATAATATGGATGAAAAACTACTGGTTGGTATTCTTACAAACCGTGACCTTCGTTTTATTCAAGATTTTTCAATTAAAATTGCAGATGTAATGACAAAGGAAAATTTAGTTACTGCACCTGTAGGAACTAATTTACATCAAGCTGAAAAGATTTTGCAACGATATAAAATTGAAAAACTTCCATTGGTTGATGAATTTGGGATATTAAAGGGTCTAATAACCATTAAAGATATAGAGAAAGTTATTGAGTTTCCAAACTCAGCAAAGGATAGTCAAGGTAGACTATTAGTGGGTGCCGCAGTTGGTGTAACGGCTGACACAATGCTGCGAGTAGAAAAGCTCGTGAATGCTAGTGCAGATTGCCTTGTATTAGATACAGCACATGGACATTCAAAAGGTGTTCTTGAGAAAGTTCGTGAAATTAAGGCCGCCTATCCAATGATGACTCTAATTGCAGGAAATGTAGCAACAGCTGAAGCAACTAAAGCATTAATTGAAGCAGGAGCAGATGTAGTTAAGGTAGGAATAGGACCAGGATCAATTTGTACGACAAGAGTTGTTGCAGGAGTTGGGGTTCCACAGATAACAGCAATTTATGATTGTGCAACAGAAGCTAAGAAGCACGGTGTAGCTATTATTGCTGACGGTGGTATAAAATATTCTGGTGATCTTGTTAAAGCCCTTGCAGCTGGAGGACATGCAGTTATGCTAGGAAGTATGCTAGCGGGTGTGACTGAAAGTCCAGGGGACAGAGAAATCTATCAAGGACGCCAATTTAAAGTATATCGTGGTATGGGTTCAGTAGGAGCCATGGAAAAGGGAAGTAAAGATCGTTATTTCCAAGAAAATAATCAAAAAGCAGTTCCTGAAGGTATTGAAGGAAGAGTTCCTTATAAAGGTCCGCTCGCTGATACAGTCTATCAGTTAGTTGGTGGGATAAGATCTGGTATGGGGTACTGTGGATCAAAGACACTATATGATTTAAGAGAGTATTCTCAATTTGTGAGGATGACAGGTGCTGGTTTAAGAGAGAGCCATCCACATAACATTCAAATTACAAAGGAAGCTCCAAATTACTCCGTATAATCATTCTATTTTTTCTCTACTTAGACAGAGACCATGTATCTCTGTCTATTTTTTTTCGACATTTTATGATAGTATAATAGGGACAACTTAAGAGGAGGGGAATGTGGTGAAAGAGAGAAAGATATCTTTCCTTTTTTATTTTTGCTTAGTATTTTCATTAGTAATTTCAACTACGTTTACGAACAGCAGAGTAGCTGCTGAATCAGATATATTAGGTGTTGAGGCTGAAGCTGCTATATTAGTAGATGCAAAATCAGGGATGATTCTCTACGAAAAGAATTCTGAAATTTCCTTACCAACTGCGAGTATGACAAAGATGATGACGGAATACCTGGTCTTAGAGGCCCTTGCTGAGGGGAAAATTACTCAAGAGCAAGAAACAGGAATTAGTGATTTTGTTTATCAAATTTCACATAATAGAAATTTATCAAATGTTCCATTAAGAGCGGATGGAAAGTATACGGTAAAAGAGCTTTATGAAGCGATGGCGATCTATTCAGCAAACGGTGCTACCATTGCCCTAGCGGAATTAGTGGCAGGATCAGAAACAAATTTTGTTAAAATGATGAATGAAAAAGCAGAAGAGCTAGGATTAGAGACATATAAGTTTGTGAACTCAACGGGGTTAAACAATGGGGATCTGCTCGGTCAGCACCCACAAGGGACAAAGCCGGATGATGAAAACCTAATGTCAGCTAAATCAACGGCACAATTAGCGTTTCACTTGATCAATGATTATCCAGAAGTACTAGAAACGGCAAGTATTCCAAAAAAGGTATTCAGAGAAGGTACTGACGATAGAATTGAGATGAGTAATTGGAACTGGATGCTACCTAGCTTAGTGTATGGATACGAAGGTGTAGACGGGCTAAAAACTGGTACGACTGATTTAGCCGGTTTCTGTTTCACGGGTACAGCGCAAAGAGATGGAAATCGTCTCATAGCAGTTGTGATGAAATCCATTGGGTATGAAGAAAGATTTGATGATACAGCTAAGTTATTTAATTATGGATTTAGTAATTATGAAACACAAGAGCTCTTCCCATCGGGGTATCAGATAGAAAATCAGCCATCCTTGCCTGTAAGTAAAGGAAAAGAAAAGACTGTTGAAATAGAATCAAAGGAAGCCCTATCTTTGTTTATTAAACGAGGCGAAAAAGAAGAATATTTGCCAAAATTTAAGTTTGATAAAGAGACTCTAACAGCTCCAGTCGAAAAAGGTCAAAAGGTTGGTACATTGTCAGTTAGTTATAAAGGCGAAGAATTGAACTTTCTTCCATCAGAAGGTAATGGAGGAACTAGCACAGATTTGATTACGACAACTAATGTTGAAAAATCAAACTGGTTCGTTCTTATGATGCAAGCTATTGGAGGATTCTTTGCTGATATTTGGACAAGTGCTGCTGATGGTATAAAAGCTTTATTTTAAAAGAAAACTCCCTAATTCAGGGAGTTTTTTGCATTTCCGCTTTTCTTATCTTTATAGTAGGTTTTTTTGCATTTTTACGGTAAAATAAGACAATAACAAGCAGATTATGATCTTGTTTCATTTTTTCCAAAAAGAAAGTACTCATACTTTCATAGGGCATAAGAAAAACTATGAAAATCACCTAGTTTTTCTAATCGAACAAAAGAAGATAGTCTTACATACAGGGGGTAATAATATTGACTCAATTAGGTACTGAACGTGTAAAAAGAGGAATGGCTGAAATGCAAAAGGGTGGCGTTATCATGGACGTTGTTAACGCAGAGCAAGCAAGAATTGCTGAAGAGGCAGGTGCTGTAGCGGTTATGGCGTTAGAGCGTGTTCCAGCTGATATTCGTGCAGCCGGCGGAGTAGCACGAATGGCAGATCCAACAATTACCGAACAAGTTGTTAAGGCTGTATCCATTCCAGTTATGGCAAAGGCTCGTATAGGTCATATCGTTGAGGCTCGTGTACTTGAAGCTTTAGGTGTGGATTACATTGATGAGAGCGAAGTATTAACTCCTGCTGATGAGGAATATCATATTGATAAAAGACAATTCACTGTTCCTTTTGTTTGTGGATGCCGTGATCTAGGTGAAGCAGCAAGACGTATTGGTGAAGGGGCATCTATGCTACGTACAAAGGGTGAACCGGGAACTGGAAATATCGTAGAAGCTGTTCGTCACATGAGAAAAGTTAATGGTCAAGTTCGCAGACTAGTAGCAATGAGCGAAGATGAAGTTATGATGGAAGCAAAGCTATTAGGTGCTCCATTCGAACTTTTATTAGAAATCAAACGCTTAGGTCGTTTACCAGTTGTTAACTTTGCTGCAGGTGGAGTAGCTACTCCAGCAGATGCAGCGCTCATGATGCAATTAGGGGCAGATGGCGTTTTTGTTGGATCCGGCATCTTTAAATCAGAGAATCCTGCTAAGTTTGCGCGTGCAATTGTTGAAGCAACAACACATTATCAGGACTATGAATTAATCGCATCTCTTTCAAAGAACTTAGGAAGTGCAATGAAGGGTGTGGACATCGCATCATTACTACCAGAACAACGCATGCAAGAGCGTGGATGGTAATAAGAGGAGTATGTTAAATGGTTAAGATCGGAGTTTTAGGCCTTCAAGGTGCTGTCAGGGAACATGTTATCTCGTTAGAACAGTCAGGTGCAGAGGCAATTATCGTTAAAAGACCTGAACAGCTTGAAGACTTGGATGGTTTAGTCATTCCAGGTGGGGAAAGTACGACTATGCGCCGCCTTATTGATAAATATGGTTTTATGCAGCCTTTAAAGGATTTTGCTTCTGTTGGCAAGCCTATGTTTGGAACGTGTGCAGGCTTAATCCTTCTTTCCAAAAATATCGTTGGCTATGATGAACCGCATATAGGGGTTATGGATATTACGGTTGAACGGAATGCATTTGGTCGTCAAAAAGAAAGCTTCGAGGCTGAATTGATGATTACTGGTGTTGCTGAAGATTTTATCGGAGTTTTCATCCGTGCGCCTTATGTGGTTGAAGTAGGAGAAGACGTAGAAGTACTATCTAAGCATAATGGTCGAATTGTTGCAGCTAGACAGGGACAATTTTTAGGATGTGCCTTTCACCCAGAGCTAACTGATGACTATCGTTTTGCACACTATTTTGTAAATATGGTGAAAGAATCTAATAAAATGTAGTATAAACTATTGAAACTTGAACAAACTTGTAGTAAATTAAAAATTATTAAAAATTGTTATGTTAAATCGATGATAGGAATTAGTAGCTTGTATCCTTTCTATAGAGAGTCGGTGGCTGGTGTGAACCGATGTTAGGGTCTTGTGAATCCATCCTAGAGTGAAATATCGAAAGGTTGTTTTTCCTAGTAGATATTTTCGGCTTTCTGCCGTTACTTAGACCCAAGAGGAAGGTAGATCTATTCTATTTTCAATTAGGGTGGCAACGCGGGTTAACTCTCGTCCCTTTTACAGGGACGGGAGTTTTTTGTATTTTTTGAACAAAAAGCGCAAGAACCCTGTTTAGCTGGAAGCTGGAGCTAGATTCAAAGGCACTCGTATATTTTAAAACTATAAATAAGTAGGAGGTATATCATGCTGGATTTAAAGCACATTCGTACTAATTTTGAAGAAGTAAAGGAAAAGCTTAAGTTTCGTGGTGAGGATTTATCTGTTCTAGGAAGCTTTGAAGAGTTAGACCAAAGACGCAGAATACTTCTATCAGAGACAGAAGTATTAAAAAGTAAGCGCAATGAAGTTTCTGGGCAAATTTCTGTTTTGAAAAGGGAGAAAAAAGATGCAGAGGATCTAATAGTTGAAATGAGAGAAGTGGGTGACCGCATTAAAGTTCTGGATGATGAGCTCCGTGAAGTGGAGCAAGAGCTTGAATTTCTTCTCCTATCCATCCCAAATATTCCACATGAAAGTGTTCCTGTTGGAAATACAGAGGATGATAACGTAACAATTCGTACATGGGGGGATATTCCTCAATTCTCCTACGAACCAAAGCCACACTGGGATCTAGCAACTGAGTTAGGCATTTTAGATTTTGAACGTGCGGGAAAGGTAACAGGAAGTCGATTTGTGTTCTACAAAGGACTTGGAGCTAGGCTGGAGCGGGCATTGATGAATTTTATGTTAGATCTGCACATTGAAGAGCATGGGTATGAAGAAGTGATTCCTCCCTATATCGTCAATCGTGATAGCATGACCGGAACAGGTCAATTACCTAAATTTGAAGATGATGCATTTAAAATAGTTGGAGAGGAGTACTTCCTCGTTCCGACGGCAGAGGTGCCCGTAACAAATATGCATCGTGATGAAATACTTAGTGCAGAACAGCTACCCATTAATTACGCAGCATTTAGTGCATGCTTCCGCTCTGAAGCGGGTTCAGCAGGTCGTGACACGAGAGGTCTTATTCGCCAGCATCAGTTTAATAAAGTAGAGCTAGTTAAGTTTGTGAAACCTGAGGAATCATATGATGAATTGGAAAAATTAACATCTCATGCTGAAAAGGTTTTACAACTATTAAATTTACCGTATCAAGTGTTAAGTATGTGTACAGCTGATCTTGGATTCACTGCAGCCAAGAAGTATGATATTGAAGTGTGGATACCAAGTGGTAATACCTACCGAGAAATATCTTCTTGTAGCAATTTTGAGGCTTTCCAAGCCCGTCGTGCTAATATTCGTTTCCGCCGTGAACCGAATGCAAAGCCTGAGCATGTTCATACGTTAAATGGTTCTGGATTAGCTCTAGGCAGAACAGTTGCTGCTATATTAGAGAATTATCAACAAGATGATGGATCAATCATCATTCCTGAAGTATTAAGACCATATATGGGTAATAAAGAAGTGATTCAATAAAGGCGGGGAAATGATCCCCTCCTTTTTTAAGGAAATAGGTTGACAAGCTTCACCTAAATTTGATATAGTAATACATGTCATACGGAGGAATACCCAAGTTCGGCTGAAGGGATCGGTCTTGAAAACCGACAGGGGTGTCAAAACCCGCGGGGGTTCGAATCCCTCTTCCTCCTCCATTATTATTTAATAGTGATCAACAATTAAGCGCATAATTAATTGGAGATTGTCGGGAAGTTCATTACAACTGTAATGGGCTTTTTTTTTCATAAAAAAAAAGATGTGCACGTTTTAGTGCACATCACAACTCAAATTTTGATAGGACTTTGAAGTCTTTTTGTTTGTTGCATAAAGTGAGCAACCTTTTGAATGATTGGTTCTTCAACGGATCCGTTATTAGCGATCACATCATACTCCTTGATATTTAACCGCAATACAGGACAACCATTAAAATTGTTTATCCAATACTCATATCGAGCATGCATCTCTTTCCAGTATTCAATAGGTGTCTGCTGTTCCATAGGTCTACCACGTTCTTTTATACGATCTAATATATCTTCAATGCTTCCTTCTAAATAAATAAGCAAATCTGGGTGAGGGAAGTATGGAGTCATGACCATTGCTTCAAAAAGGCTCGTGTATGTCTCATAGTCAACCTTTGTCATAGTTCCTTTATCAAAATGCATTTTTGCGAAGATCCCAGTGTCCTCGTAGATGGAGCGGTCTTGAATAAATCCGCCTCCATACTCAAAAATCTTCTTTTGCTCTTTAAAACGCTCAGCCAGAAAATAGATTTGTAAATGAAAGCTCCATCTCTCAAAGTCTTGGTAAAATTTATCGAGGTAAGGATTGGAATCTACTTTTTCAAAGGAGGTTCTAAATCCTAGTGCATCCGCTAAAGCTTTTGTCATGGTTGATTTTCCAACACCAACTGTACCTGCAATAGTGATGACAGCATCACTAGGTATTTCATATTTTTCTAGTAACTTCATAAAACTGCTCTCCCTTTTACTGTTAATTCAACTGCTGAAAGTATCTTCTCTAAATCCTTCTCGTTCATGACAAAATCAAGCTCGTCCCCACTAAATTTTAAGATCGGTATGTGTGGATTGTTCTGCTGGAAAGCATCCATTGCTTTGTCATAATCAATGATAAGCTGCTGTAAATAGGAAGCACTCATCTTTCTTTCTATTTCCCGACCACGCTTTGCCACTCGGTACAATAAAGTATCAAGGCTAGCGTGAAGGTAAATAATGACATTCGGTGTTGGCATATCCTCAGTTAAAATATCGTAAACCTGTCTATATTTTTTAAATTGATAGGGACTTAATGTTCTTTCTGCAAATATAATATTCTTCATACTATGATAATCAGCAACTACTGGCTGTTCTTTCTTTAAATAGTCTTGATGAATGTCCTCTAACTGTTTATAGCGGTTGCAAAGGAAAAACATTTCTGTCTGAAAGCTCCACCCTTTAATGTCGGAATAAAACTTTCCTAAAAACGGGTTCTCATCTACGATCTCTTTTAATAATTGGTATTGAAAACGTTCAGCAATATATTTCGCTAGTGAGGTTTTTCCAACACCAATAGGACCCTCTACTGTAATGAAAGGTGTTTGATTCATTTGTTGCTCCCCCTTAACTCCACAAAACTCTAAAAAAAAACAATTACTGTCAAAAAACTACATATTTTTTGAGTGACAAGCTTTATTTTATCACAGAGTGAAAGACGAGAGGGGGGAAAAATAAAAAATCCTACTTTTCCAGAAGTAGGATCCCATAAACTATCTTTTTGTGACATTAAAATTCTCATTAATAAGCAGCCAATTTTGAGGAAAAGGAAGTCCAAGCTTCCAATAACTAATTCCTCGAAGTCCTAACTCTTTGATCAGATCAAACTTTGCCTGTATGGACCTAGCATCTTCAAACCAAACCTTATGCTGTTTACCCGCATTATCCGTGTACTCAAAATGTGGGGCTTGAGCTTTATAATCATATTGAATGGATACGTTTTGCTGACCGGCTAGCTCGATTGCTTGTTGTGGACTCACTGCTTTTGCATAATCACCACCAGCTACAAAAGGGAGGGTCCAATCATACCCGTATAAATTTTGCCCCATCATAATCTTTGATCCTGGCATCTCAGTTAACGCATATTCTAGTACTTCACGGACAGGACCTATTGGCGAGACAGGCATAGCGGGACCACCACTATATCCCCACTCATATGTCATAATCACGACAAAATCAGCAATCTGTCCATGCGCTTTATAGTCATGCGCTTCATACCATTTTCCCTTTTGATCAGCACTAGTCTTAGGTGCGAGAGCGGTCGACATTAAATAACCTTCAGCAGAGAGGCGAGCTTTTGCTTTTCGTAAGAATGCATTATAGCGTTCACGGTCCTCAGGACGCAAATACTCCATGTCAAAATGGATATCACGGAAATTGTATTTTTTTGCAGTGCTGATAATGGAGTTTAGCAATGTCGTCTGGAGAGTATCACTTGTTAAGATAATTCGACCTAGTTCATCACTAAATTGACCTTCCTCTAAGTTAGTTACAACCATCATTAGTGTTACTTTGTTCTGGCTTGCTATGGTAGGAAAGTTATTCAACAAAGGTTCTTTTAGTGTGCCATCACGTTTAATTTGGAAACTAAAGGGTGCTAAATAGGTTAAGTAAGGAGCAGCATCTCTTGCTGCTGATTCTACTTGTGGACTTACACTTGCACCCAATGGTTCTACATATGCATTAATCTCAGCATTGCGCTTCGGTAATTGCGGGATATATAACCGTGTCCCAAAGGTAAGTGGTTGCGTAGGTGAAATACGATTAATTTGTGCAAGCCTTTGAAAGGAAATCCCATACCCGTTAGCAATTGACCAGAGACTGTCACCTGACTTGACCCAATAAAATTGGCCGATGATCGGTATCACTAATGTTTGCCCTGCGACCAGGCGATTTGGTTGTCTAATATCGTTTGCTTCCACAATGTCACTCACAGTTGTTCCATAGGCCTGAGAGATACCATATAGTGTTTGTCCACGTTGAACAACATGGATTTGCATATTTATACCCCCTTTTTTAAAGAATCACCAGTATCATGTTTATTTTAAATAATGGGTAGAAATGCTACTTTTGTGTTTTTTACATGTAATTTGCTATAATGAGATTATTATTTTGAAGGAGTTATGACCTTGACGGATGAATTACATCATTATTTTATGAAGCTTGCGATTGAAGAAGCGAAAAAGGCGGAGGCCATTGGTGAAGTTCCAATAGGTGCAGTTTTGGTTATGGATGGAGAGGTTATTGCAACTGGGTACAATCTAAGGGAGACAGAGCAAAGGTCGATGGCGCATGCCGAAATGCTTGTTATTGATAAAGCTTGCAAGAAGTTAGGTTCATGGAGACTAGAGGATACTACATTATATGTGACACTTGAGCCATGCCCAATGTGTGCTGGCGGAATTGTTCTTTCAAGAATTCCAAGAGTGGTCTATGGTGCGAGTGACCCAAAAGGCGGTTGTGCCGGGACACTTATGAATCTCCTAGATGAGCCGCGATTTAACCATCAATCAACGGTTGTTCGAGGTATCTTAGAAGAAGAATGTGGGGCATTACTCACAAATTTTTTCCAGAACTTGCGCAATCAGAGAAAGAGTACCAAATGATTGAATTATTAACAAATCAATCTCGTTGCTTTTTTCACACTCCCGTTATATACTTGTTTATGCGCCTATTAAGACGCCTAACTTTGGTATCAATTTTACCGTGCTAAGCGGGGAGGTAGCGGTGCCCTGTACTCGCAATCCGCTCTAGCGAGGCTGAATTCCTTCTTGAGGTTTATTCATTGTAGGGCTGCCCTTAGTAAGTGGTGTTGACGTCTGGGTCCTGCGCAACGAGAATCCATGAACCCTGTCAGATCCGGAAGGAAGCAGCAGTAAGTGGACCATCTCGTGTGCCGCAGGGCTACCTGGACCGAGCTAACTGCTAAGGTAACGCCTATGATGGTAAATCGACGGAAGGTGCACGGTATTTTATAAAATAATATACAAAACTCACTTCTTAACGGAGTGAGTTTTTTGTTTGTTTTCTCATTACTTTCACTTAATGTAGTAAACTTTCTTTCATTTCTCTTTATCTTTGAAATTAAAAAGAAAGATACGGTATAATAGATAGATAAAGAATACGGAAGAAGGGGGTTTGATATGGCATATCAAGCGTTATACCGAGTATGGAGGCCACAAAGTTTTCAAGATGTAGTCGGACAAGAACATATTACAAAGACGCTACAAAATGCCCTTCTTCAAGAAAAGATATCTCATGCTTACTTATTTTCAGGTCCCAGAGGAACAGGTAAGACGAGTGCTGCTAAGATTATTGCTAAGGCAATCAACTGCGAAAAATCCCCTGTTAGTGAGCCTTGTAATGAATGCGAAACATGTAAGTCCATTACAAAAGGATCCAATCCTGACGTATTTGAGATTGATGCTGCGTCTAACAACGGTGTAGATGAAATTAGAGACATCCGTGATAAAGTAAAGTTTGCTCCTAGTTCATCTCGCTATAAAGTCTATATAATTGATGAAGTACATATGCTATCTATTGGTGCTTTTAATGCTCTATTAAAAACGCTTGAGGAACCACCAAAGCACGTGATATTTATTCTAGCGACAACTGAACCGCATAAAATTCCATTAACGATTATCTCAAGATGTCAACGTTTTGATTTTAAGCGAATATCGGCAGTTTCTATTGTTGGGCGTATGAAAACAATCGTGCAAGAACAAAAGGTATTTATAGAAGAAGATGCAATGTTTGCCATTGCAAGAGCTGCTGATGGCGGAATGAGAGATGCGTTAAGTATACTAGATCAGGCAATTGCTTTAAGTGATGAATTGGTCACGATAGATAATGTACTACTGATTACAGGAGCGGTTTCACAACAGTTCTTAATGACAATAGTACAATCCATGCAAAATTCACAAGTGCCCTCTGCCTTACAAGCCCTAGATGAACTTATGAATCAAGGGAAGGATCCAAAACGCTTTATCGAGGACTTAATTTACTTTTACCGAGATATGTTATTGTATAAATCATCACCAAAACTAGAAGATCTATTAGTAATAGTGACGGTGGAATCATCTTTTCAAGAGCTAGCACGAATAATCCCAACTGAGAGAATATATGAGATTATAGATGTATTAAGTAAATGCCAACAAGAAATGAAATGGACCAATCAACCGAAAATTCTCGTTGAAATCTCAATTGTCAAGCTATGTCAGCAAGAGTCAAGCGCATTACCAGAATTGGATTCACTTGTTCAGAGAATTAAGGATCTAGAAAGAGAAGTAACAGATCTCAAAACAAAGGGAATACAGATTAATTCAAAATCAGAAACCTCAGAAACAAAGGATTCGAGAGTACAAAAGTCGAATAAGGGTAATTACCGTATTCCGAGTGGAAGGGTTACTGAGGTGTTAAAACAAGCAACCAAACAGAACCTCAGCACGGTAAAGAGTGCTTGGGGGAGTATGCTCGAACAACTCAGAAAGCAAAATAAGGTTTCGCATGCAGCGTTGTTAAGTGAGAGTGAGCCTGTTGCAGCATCAGAGAAGGCTTTTATTTTAGCGTTTAAATTCGAAATTCACTGTAAGATGGCTGCGGAGAACACAAATAACGTCAGAGATAATCTAGAAGGCATTTTAAATGATATTCTTGGAAAGAAATACGAAATGGTTGCCATCCCTGAATCGGAATGGGGTAAACTAAGAGAAGAGTATATTCGTGAGCAACGCAATGAAACAGAGGAGACTGAAGCAAAAGAAGAAGATCTCCTTATTTCAGAAGCCAGAAAGTTAGTTGGCGCAGAGCTCATTGAAATAATAGAAGAATAAAGATATTTTTAAGGAGGAAACATTGATGCGTGGTGGAATGGGAAATATGGGAAATATGATGAAGCAAATGCAAAAAATGCAAAAACAAATGGCAAAAGCACAAGAAGAATTAGGTGAAAAGCGAATTGAAGGATCAGCTGGTGGCGGTATGGTAACTGTTATTGCTAGTGGAAATAAAGAAATTCTGGATGTAATTATAAAGGAAGAAGTCGTTGACCCTGAAGACATTGAAATGCTACAAGATTTAATAGTAGCAGCTACAAATGATGCACTAAAGAAAGTAGAAGAACTGACCAATAATACAATGGGGCAATTTACAAAGGGAATGAATATGCCTGGATTGTTTTAATAAGTTAGTCTGTCTACATTACAGGAGGAAAACGTATTGCATTATCCAGAGCCCATATCTAAATTAATTGAGAGCTTTATGAAGTTGCCAGGTATCGGACCGAAAACAGCGGTTCGACTGGCTTTTTTCGTTTTAAATATGAAAGAAGAAGATGTACTTGAGTTTGCAAAGAATTTAGTCAATGCAAAAAGAAATCTAACCCATTGTTCAATATGTGGGCATATTACTGACAAGGATCCGTGCCGGATTTGTGAGGACCAGTCAAGAGACAAGTCCGTTATTTGTGTGGTCCAAGATCCTAAAGATGTAATTGCTATGGAAAGAATGAGAGAGTATCACGGTTATTATCATGTATTGCATGGAGCTATTTCACCGATGGATGGAATAGGCCCAGAAGATATCAATATACCAGATTTATTAAAACGCCTTCAGGGTGAAACAGTCCAAGAAATTATCTTGGCAACAAATCCGAATATAGAAGGTGAAGCAACAGCCATGTATATTTCCAGGCTTCTGAAACCAACGGGTATTCGAATGACTAGGATTGCACACGGATTACCAGTAGGTGGAGATCTAGAATATGCCGATGAGGTAACCCTCTCAAAGGCAATAGAGGGCCGTAGAGAAATATAGAGATAAAAGGGGGACCAACATGTTTTTTCAACGCAAAGGAAAGCTTAGAAAAGAGTTCAATGACCAACTATTAGAAGGTCTAGAAAGAACCAAAAACGAATGGAAAAAACAAAAGGACTTAGTAAATAGATGTGTGGAGCCTTCTAATGAACTTTTATTTCATTTAAAAGTCTCAGAAGCAAAGTATTTCTATTTAATAAGAGAAGCGAAATCTAGAAAAGTTTCTTTGATGGGATAAATATACGGAAACAAACTTCAGTTCTTTTTTTAATTTCTTCTCATAATCATGTAATAAAGTAGACATGTACACATGAGGAGGAATTAATGTTTTTATGGAACCAACGATCGTTCTTTCAATTTTAGGTGGTATCATTATTTTGTTATTGTTAGTAGGTGCTCCCATTAGACCTATGAGATGGATTGGTCAGGGATTAATTAAAATAATAATAGGAGCACTGCTACTCTTTTTTCTTAATGCATTAGGCACTACATTCAACCTACATGTACCGATTAATTTAGTAACCTCAACAGTATCGGGTTTTTTAGGGATACCAGGATTACTCGCCCTTGTTGTTATTCAAAAGTATATACTTTAAGAAGGAAACAGATGGTTGAACCATTTGTTTCTTTTTTAATTGACAGAGGACTATTTTCATGTTAAATTAATAAGCGTCGTCTCAGAGGAACGAAACATTTTATTGAAAAAAATTATTGACTTTAGACGAATGGTTATGATATATTAATTAAGTCGCTTGTGAGCGGCAATGAAATTCTCAGTACCAGTTCTTTGAAAACTAAACAGAACTTCAAGCGTGACTTGGACTTTCTAGTCCTTGTCAAAATGTAACAAAACATCTGTATTCATACAGATGAAGGTTCTTTTCACTTTTGTGAGGGAACTATTGAAAGCTATTTTCGCTATCGCGA
>NZ_JBMERO010000045.1:0-15283 GCF_049310945.1 Bacillus sp. DJP31
TAGCATTACCAAGCCCAAAATTGGCACAAACTGTTTTTAAGTTATCAATCATGGATTTGGTGTTAATCATTATATTTTCTGTATTCATTATGAAGCCCAGTTCCTCTCAGTAAAGTATTCTTGTGAAATACATGTTTCTATGAACTTCACTTGTTCCATGTTCACAGTAATGCGTTGCTTTTTGCAGGCTGAGATTATAAGCGGTTGTAAGGAACGTATAAAGAACGGCTCGTTATCAAGTACTCTCGCATTATGGGCGATCCTTTCGTCTGCCAGATTCTTGATTTCCATAAGAATTTGATGCGTTATGATGGCATTTGCTATCGGTGGAGGATTCTCCATAATACGCTTGTGTGTTCTCATATACTTGACATCGCCGCTGTACTTAGAAGCTAGCATCCTGTCAGAATGATTTTTTCTCTCTGCACGCTTTTTTAAATCATTCAGATCTTTTGTAATTTCCTTCATCTCATCAGCAGATAATTCCTCAATATTCTTCTTTTTAAACACACGTTTTAACTCATCAAGTAATGCAATGTGTTCTGGATCTTTGGGATCAAGACTACGTTCAACAATCTCCTGCCGTGTTTTTTCTAAAGCAGCACGGAAAGTATCTGCAATAACCATCTCTTCTTCCTTTATTTTCCTAAATCGGAATTCAATCTGATCAAGTGCCATATTTAAAACCGCTGACATGTCATCTGCCCTTTCCATGTTCTGGTAAAATGGGTATCCAATGTCATTGTAATATAAATATGGAATCCAACCTCTTTCCTTTTCATTCATAAATTCTAGCGTTGAGGTTGTACCATTACTGTTAACCTTAAGGCTTTGTAATGAGTCCCCTAATCTCCATAAAGCAATATTTTTAAGTACATCCCCTTTTGAATTGTCCCTAAACTTCGTTGAATTCTATTCCTTTTATGTATATAAACTATTCATACCTTTCTACTCCAATGGCAGCACAATTCAACTTTAAAATATTAGCTAGTTGGACCATTACTTCTAAAATTTTATTTCCTCATTTGAAGCTATATCCCTAATAAACAAAGAACAATATTAATTCCATTTATAGGTAAATGATTTAGATAGCATAATGATGAATACCCAGTCCCGAAGTTAAGCCTTAAATTCGTTTAAATATAAAAGAACTCTTTGTTTATTTACATAATGGGCAATAAAGTCTTTTTAGCAAATGATCACTGCGAATTCCCCAGGTATGTTCACAATATGTACAATGAGCTGTTACATTTTCTTTACTTGATATATAGTTCATTACATTGATTGCGCCCTTTGAATTCAATATTACTTTCTGTTTATATGCCTCTGCCCTTTTCTGCCTATTAATCTCTACCATTTCAGATTTATTCAATTTCTCTTCTTTTTTTGCCGGTTCTTTTTTCTGTATCCTTCTTACCTTTATATTCTTTTTGAATAATATCTGTTTTACCAAGTCATGCTCTAGTAAGTTATCATTCATTAAACACCTTTCTAAGCATTTGGATGACTCAGTGACATTTATATTGAATCGAGTATCTTCAATTGTAAATTTGTTGATTTCCTCTAAAACATGGATTAAATTAGTTAGATTTTTATTTTTTGTTAACGTATGATCATTGATCCCATGCTTATACTCAGCTTGAAGAGAAATACAGGAATTATCAATCTTATTATTAATTAAACTAGAAATAGTAAATGGTTCCCTTTTAAATACAAATACGTTATAAAAATCTTTCTCATAGTATTCAATTCCAGAAAGACTATTTCTTGTAAAATCATTATCAATATATATACTCTTTCCTGACTTCCTTCCCTCACTATCGATAACGCAGAAATCAACCCTAACGATATATTCATATTTATTAATATCAAGGTTTCGGTTAATTCCATTATTAGCAATAAATACCCTTATATGACAAGTATTAAATAAATCTTCACTAGTATCTAATGCTATTGAATTCGAGCTACATTTATCCCTTAATACAAAAGGAGAAAATTTAACTGAGGGAAATATTAACTCATATCTTTTAGGTCTCAGTTTATCATTCCAGTCTTCATACAATTCCATAGCTTTCTTGTAACGTTCGTTTTGTTCCGTTATTTCATCAATTTTATGTTCCACAGCATTTATTTGTTTCTCAAGGATAGTATAGAAATTAAGTTTACACTTCCTCGATTTTAAATATTTATTAAAGTGTTTTTTAAATATTGGCCGTTTTTCTGGTACTGAACTAATACTATAAATAAAATGCTCTATCGCTTCCTGATTAAACAGTTCAAACTCTCTTAATTTCTCACTAATTTCGTGGTCAAGAATGGTTAACGCTTTTTTATATTGTTCTTTAACTTTCCTATAATCGTTGATTACTTTATAAACCTTTTGCATTTTTTCATAATCAGGTATATATCGTAAACATAATTCATTGAGATTCTTCGTTACTATTTCAAACTTAAATTGTAGTTCTTCACTTAGGGGTTTTTCCTCTTTTACAAGGTCAGTAATGTCTTTAGGAATAGAGTGTTCAAAATTAAATCTTGTGTAGCCATACTCGTAAAAAATACTAATAAGTTCTAAATCTTTCTCCAATATATTTAAATAATTTAGTAACTCTGTTTGGTCTTGAGTATTGGAAAAACGCATGGATAGCCTTTTAAGAAAAGAACCCAATTGATTAAACCCCAAAAATGCAGGTAGTAATTTATTAAAATACTCTTGTTCTATTTTATCTAAATCAGTATCAATCTCTTCTATGATAACCATTCGGAAGTCCCTTAAAGTACATTGATTCTCTACCATAAATTTAAAAATCTTACATGACTTGAATTTACCTTCATAGAACGAAGTTGATTTAGAGAAAAAGTATTTGTGATATTCCTCATATGAGATTCGGTTTAAAGCTAATATTTCAGTTAGGTGTTGTTTATATCGTTTTTGGATATCCTTGGCTTGTCCTATATAAATTGGTACGATATTCTCCGAATGAAAATTATCTATGTATATCATGTATATGCCGGAATTGTTATGCTTTGTTTCTGATGTGACTTCCCTATGTGAATTTTTATTTATTAATCTCTTCGCTAAAAGTTTTATCTGATTAATGTTTGGCTGTTCTTTTTCCATAACGATCCCTCCTTCACTCATTTTTTTCACCTGTACACACAAATCAGTTCCAATCACAAGCTATTCCCATCATTATCTCTGTCTAAGTCATAAAGATCATAGCCAGGTCCTCCGTTCGACTCGTAAAATAACTGAACATCTTCTTGGGTGCTAAAGTCACCACAATCATGTTCAACGGACGTTTATCTTCCTCTTCATTCACTTCAATTCCCCACCGTCGATAGACAAAACTCTAAAACTTTTGTCTTCAAATTTAGGATAGTACCCATTGATTCTCATACCTTCCCATCTAAGCATCCAATAAACCCCTTTCCAATGATTACAAAATATTACAACATCGTTATTATAGCAAACTGTATTATTATAATTAATAGAATTATTGTTATATAATTGCTTTTTATATCTAACTAGTTTTAGTATCAATTTTAGAGTTAAATTGGAAAGAAAGTGCCTCTAAAACCTTCGTATTTCCGTGAATTCCTTCAAAATAAGTACATAAAAAAAACCTTAAACCCTTATTCACCAGGATTTAGGCTTCACAATTAAATTACATGTGAAGTACTTTAAACCCGACCCTATTAAAACAGGTACGCCAAAACTGATTAAAGGCAAGAAAACAAATCAGGGCTAATGATCCTGAATTGTTAGCATATGAACAAGCTGATTAGGCCCGTTCATCATTTAATCTTAAACTTATAATTTATCTTAATTAGTGCATTAAACTGTCTTAAAGGTTTTTTTAATCCATAAAAAGTGTAAATATTTCTTATACTTTCAACCAAAAAAAAATTGGCTAAACTGAGTTGCATATCACTACTGTATGTATTACTTAGAACAAATAATTCTCCGTCAAAAACTTTTATTCTTTTCATTACATCCTGAGCATGTACTTCATCAGAGAATCTTCTATAAAGAATATGGTATTCTGGTTCCATATCAAAATACTTGCAAAGTTCGAAGAAGTTCCTTGATTTATCTTCAAGATTATACCACTCAGCCCCTTCTGACCTAAGATTAAAAACATCTTCATAATTGGACTTAAGCTGCTCCAATTTCTCATCTGGTTCTATTCCAATTCTTGTCTTTAGGTCCTGTAAATCGGTTGCCAGCAATGACCTAATTCTTTTTCCGATTTCATCTTCTGCTAACATTGTTTTAAGTATTTTTAATTCTTTTCTTTTATTAGCTACATAATACGACCTACCTAAAATTTTATTATCTTCTGATAATAAAGTCTTAAGATATACAGTGTTTTCCATCATACCTCTAGCTAACGAATCAATACCAGCATCCATATTCTTTTCTATTAGAAGTTGCAATGCTTGTCCTTTTTTAAATAAATCTTCAAATACACCTAAAGTAACAGCATCCTGAATTTCAATTTTTTTATTTTTTTCTTCATAATGTTGAGTTAATATGTTTTCTACAACTTTATCAGCTTCCCTTAAAAGTACTTTTAACATTTTCAAGATGATTCCTCCTTATTTCACATTTCTCTTGATTTCCTTAAGTTGTTAAAATCATCTCTTTATATATTGAATAATTTAAATATGAATGCCCCATATCTCTTTGGTCAAAAGGATCTGCCTTTTCCATAACGAACTGTCCTTCAAATACATCCTCAATAAGGTTTACTTCTTTAGCCACTTCACCATCTAACTGTGAAAAAAGGTTTTACTGGGTCTTGTTTAACCTGAGTCTGCTTATCTTCTATCTGAATTTGCATTTCATATGCACGGTTCAACAACTACATGGAAAAAAGAAGATTTGGAGGGCTGGCATATGGTAATTCAACTACTCTTGTATTCTATATTTCTCAATGCCTGTAATGGATTGAAAAATCACCCTGCGCCTGTTACAATCAAGGCAAGAGTAACAAAGTAAATGCAGAAAATCTACATTATTGTTTTTTGGGTTAAAAGGTAAAAACATAAAACGTCATAAAGGGAGCGTTTTAATGAAATTCAGAGAAGATTATGACCATACGCGCATTGCCGGAAACCAAACGACGTTTTCAGGAGTTATAGAACAGCTTGGCAAAGAACGTATGGGGAGAGAAATAACCGATGAAGAAGCATGGAATTTAGTTGATACTTGGCATATGTACTTTACCGAAAAAAAGATAATTGAAAAATTCATCGAATGGTGGGGCGTTGTAGAAGGCACTTCGGTTGATGATATTTATATTCAAAACAATATGTTCTGGTATAAAGTTGATTGGAAAACCTATAACGATGGCAAACCATAACCCTGCATTGAAAACACCCTTTGGGAAAAATAGGCCAACGTTCGTTAGAAGCAAATGGTTTTCATCACCTGGGTATGTGGTGTTTTCGTTGTTCGAAAAACCAATAAAGAAAATAATGAAACTAATAGGTAGTCATTACAGATGATGTGGACCAATTATGGGAGCATCATCTATTTTTTTCACCTCATCTGTTATGTTGTTGTCCGCATTCCAGACCACCTTCTCTATCATGGATTCATCCCCATAATAACCCTGTTTGTCTCCTTACGCTGCGAATCCAGTTGTATGCAACACTAGGGATATCAACTTCTCTATTTACTTGTATCTATACTAATTTCTAGAGTTGTGATATTTTCCCCTGCAAAGTAAAAAGGAATTTCTATTTTAAAGCAGTAAACTGCGTCGTTAGTACATTAATTCGCAAACATCAACATTATATATTTATTCATAAATATTCAGAGATAATTCATAACTATTACCAAACATTACACCAGCACCCAGAAGAGTTTGTTTCAGTACATTCCTTTGCAAAATCATCAAAGATATTTATTGCGTAGTATCTAGTCTCTATGCAGCAAAGGATCTTATAAATGACATGACGATTTTTTGGAATGAAAAAATGATAAGCTCAGGTCCTTAGCCTAAGCTTATCATTTTTATTGAAACATGATAAACATCAATCCTCCAACTATGACAACAAATTGAAACCAATACAAAATAGTCATCCTTTTGTTTTTCTGTTTATTTGAAAGGCTTTCCTCTTTGTACAAATCTATCAGTTGATCTTGCTTTTGATTACTATTCATTATTATTTTACTTAATTCATTGACTTTATCCTGCATTTGGATACTAACCTGGTCAATTGATGCTAGTACTGTGGAATGATCTTTCCTTATTACACGATTCATTTCTTCTGTTGAATTCTGTACTAACTGCTGCAAGTTAGATAGCATCTCATTAAGATCTTTCCTATTTGTTTCTCCCATTCTATTTACAGAACTCAAGATTTCTTTTTCCATTTTTGCTATGGATTCATTTTGAGCTTCTACTAATTTAGGGATGGGGGTTAGTTCATCCTTAATAAACTCTTTAACAGTCTCGGTTGAACCAACATATTGACTGGTAAGACTAGTTATTGCTTCTGTAAGTATTCCATCGGATTTAGAGCTTTGCTCTTGTAATAAAGAGGACATTTCCTTTCTTTCATTTTCTAATCGATTAATAATTTCATCCGAAGTTGAATACCATAATCGGACTGTCTCCTCAAGCTTTTCGTTAAAGTCATGTTCTGCCTTATTCGCTTTCTGTTTAATGAGCTCTTTTATTTCAGTTGTATTCATTACGTTCCCTCGCTAGTTGAAGTTGATAGATGTTCTGAGATATTTTATTCCAGGCTGGAATGACATGCTCCTTAATATCATGAATCAATGATTGTATCCTAATGATATCAACATCTGAAGCCCTATTCAGCATTTCATACTCTTTCGTAATACCCTTTATTACCATCTCTTTGTAGAAAGTAAATAATTGAAAAGCTTCGTTATAGTATTGTTGAAATGATTTTTTCAGCATTTCGATTTGCTCTTTTAGCCAATCCTGGATATCCCAGCGTTTATAATCTCGATACTTACCAAAAGAAAAGGTTAACGGTGGCCATTCGTCAATGATGGTTTGCATCATTTTTCTGAGTTGTTCATATGGGATTGATCTAAGATGAGGCTCTGGTAGTTCAGGAATCGGCTCCTTTATATCTAAAGCTGATAGACTAAACTTGATCTCTAGCATATTCATTTCTATTTCATGTAAAATATCATCATCTAAATACATCTTATTAATAGCTTCAACTGCCTCTACTAATAAATCCACACTCTCTTTCCACGACTTTTTTGTATCTAGTCTATACGTAATGGAATGTGCAATTTCTTCTACTTCGCCAAGCTGACGAAATACATTGTTAGCATCAGGTGATAAACTCTCTAGCTCAATCCTTTTTTGTAATAGCTTTTCTTTTCGAAATATTTTATCCTTAAAATCCAGTTTCAATTGTAGAAGAGTTTCCTCTTGATTATGAAGCTTAGTATGAAGATGACTACGCCATTTTTCATTAAGCCTACTTAGATGATGCATCGGACCTAGCTTGCCAATATCCATCTTTAACTTCTCTCTTAATAGCCCATAGGATGGGAAATCACCTAAATATTCATCTTCAATTCCGTGCTTTATGACAGATTCTAAATTACACAAAAAGATATTTTCCTTCTTAAAACCAAAGTCAGTTAGAATATTTCGAAGATTAGAAAAGACACGTTCGATATCTTGCCATTTTCTTAGGTTCCTAAACCAATTGCAAAAGAAATACACATGATCACGAGATTTATTTTTATAAACGGAATTTAGGAGCGATAATAGTTTCCATAGCGATTCCTTCTCAAGATGCATGTCCATTTTAATCATGATCATGAGAATTCCTTTCGCATCTCTTAGATAACTTTCGGTAATTTCGTCATGAAGGTCAGTTATCGAACCTAAACCTGGAGTATCGATAATATTGGTTAGCTGTAAAAAATCATTTTGCAAATAAACAACTGCTTTGTTTAAAAGTAAATAACACTGTGGTGATTCTGCATATCCCTTATCCAAATCGGTCCCTTGAAATGTTTCCCATCCCGCTTCGTCTAAAACAATTTCTTCGACTAGCTGGGATGAAACAACATGTGCAGATAGTGTTACCCTTCTTATATCCACGAATTCATTTCCCACTAGGTTATCAAGAAAGATGTTATCGTTCCGAGACTTTGCGATTCCCTTCAAACGCACAAGAAAATCCTTTATTTTATCCTTATTAACTAACAGCTCTATTCCACCATTTCGTTGAATCGAGAGCTTGGCATTTTGTAACGTACCAATATCCAACAACTGTATGAGGGATTTGATTTCTTCAATAGAGTATAAATTAAATGAATGTACTTGAGATACAGTTGGATTTTTTCCCTCTGTTAAAAGTTCATCCTGGAAAATTTGTGTGCCAGGCTTCACATTGGGTAGAAGTTTTTTTCCACCAACATAAAAAGAGAGTGCTTCATCCTTTTTCTTCATGATGATGGTCTTTAAACCGCTTATATCAACGACTTCCTCTACAATAGCGTTAACTGGAGAAATTATTGCATAATCTTGCTCTTGATCTGGTTGCATAATCTCCAAGCGAACCGTTGGTTTATAATCAAATATTACTTTATTAGTATTATCCGCGCTGTAGCGAATCTCTGATAATATTGATGTATTATGAGTGGACGATGTTCGCAAATTTGCTCCTAATAACGTATTAATAAAGGTTGTTTTTCCAGCGCTAAAGGTACCGAGTATAGATATATTTGTAGCAAAGTGTAAAGCCTTTTCTGTTTCTTCTATTAATTCGTGGAAGAGGCTATTTGCTTCACTCGCTTTCATTTCCTTAATAAAGCTCTTTATTTGGGTGGACACATCTAGGAATTCGATCCCGAATTGTGCTGCAATCCAAGATGAGCCAATGTTTGGATACCGATGAACTGTCACCTTTCGAAGGTTTTCTCTTTGAATTAGAGTAAATATACCCTTCTGTTCATTAAAAATACCATTGTATTTATTATTTATGGCTTTTTCAATTTGAAGTAGTAGTCTCGAAATATCCTTTTCTAAGTTAGTCATAATCCCCAATTCGAAAAAATTGGAGGTTTCTTCGGTTGCCTCCAATAATGAGAATTGGAACGAAACGAATTCCTCTTGATAAACCTTTAGCTCGTTCTTAACTCTCATTAAGTGTTTAATATCCTTAAGAGCTTGAAAGTACTCCATTACTTCAGGAGCACCTTTATAAATATCTTGTTCCTTAAAAGCAACCGTATGAAACATTTTTCCGTACAAACGGTTTAAGCTATCGATATATTGACCGTAATTAAAGATTTCACCTTCAGGTATATCAAAAAATTGGTTACTTAATAGTAGTAAAGGAACTATTTTTACATTCGATTGCAACAGTGACTTTATTAATCTAATATCAGCTCTATCTAGTTCATGGTCTCCTAAGATAAGAATAAGGAATTCTTGTTCATCTACCGTAATATCATTTCTCGATATATGTTCAAACTTCACCCCTGATTGTTGTTGGAATGTAGTCGATTTTAAATAGTCCATACATACATCGGTAAAAAATAGGACAGGTACATACTCAAGACTCGGTACCTTTGTGTTTATGCCAAGCTTTTGTATATCGTCTAAAAAGGAGGAGACAAGCTGACTTTTCATAGACAGTACCCCCTATTTAATAAATTCTTTAATTGCTACGAATTTTTCCTCATGCTTTTTCGCAAGTTGATTATACAAGTCAATTATTTGATTTTGGTAGCTTTCCAGGCCTTCTTCCAACGACCCAATGACAGACTGCTTAGAGGAACTTATTTTTTCTTGAGCCATTTCTAACAGACTTTCACTTATAGAGCTAATAGCAGACTCCATCTCATGCTCAAATAACTCATGTCTAATCAGAGAATATTTTTGAGTCCAATAGGATTGATTCCCTTGAGAAGAATTTTCATCATTTTTTGTCTCATTTTCAGTATCACTAGAGTTGTTTGCATCTTGTTTATCCTCTGGTTTCTGTTCCTTATCCTTGGTCTTATCCTCTGTTTCATCTCTTGCTTCACCTTTATCGCTTTCACTTACCTTTCGTTCACCTCGAAGTGAATGGAAAAGCTTGATTTTAAAGGTAGAGGTTTTATCAACAATGATGTTTCGGTATTGACTAAGAATATCTGTATAAAGGCTTGTTTCAAGGTTATCTAGCCTAGAATATAACGGCTGTAAGAATGAATCATCTACTATAAGTTCATTTAGTTGATTCAATACTTCATCATCAACATCCGAAATCTTACTTAAAGCATCAATATCTCGGTATAAGCTTTTTTGCATATCATGAGCGACTACAGTAAGTTTTTCTTTTAGTGAAGTTGAATGATTATCTTTTATCTTTGTTATAGCTACATTATATAAAGCAATAAGAGCATTTTGAACGGAAGCAAATAGATGTTCATTTAAAGGTAGCTCCCCTTCATCTTCGACAATTTTACCTTTTACCATATTCCATGTAATCGTACCTAGCTCCTCAAGGAATGTTTGCTGTAAATCATTCATGTCCGTTCTAAAATTTCTAAATTGCAGCTGCAAGCTGTTAAAATTTTGCATCATTAATTTCTTTTCACTAGAAAGCGATTGGCGTGTCTGTAAATAATCCTTGTGAATGTTCAAGACATGCTCAAAAACTTGATTATACGTATGACTTACATATTTCTCTGTTTGTTCACTTTTTGAGCGACTTAGCTTCTCTTTTATTATGTCATTTACTTGAACTAACTGTTTGGTAATAGGGAGGATTTGTGATACCTTTTCACTTTTCGGACCACATGCGTAAACATGCACGGTTTCTATTTCAAAAGCTTGTCCCGCTTCTGAAATCTTTCGCATAATGACTTCTTCCTTCTTCGGCACTTGCTGGAGTTCTCCTAACAAAATAAAAGTTCGTTTATGATAGGAGCGAATTGAATTAATAATGGTATAAATTCCTGTTGGAGCAATTCTCAGCGCCGTTGTTAGTAGGATTATAAAGTCTGAGGCAAGAGACTCATTCACAATTCCTTGTAAATACTCTTCAGAATAGTCTTCAAAGGTTGGCTCAGTAATATATTCATACCTTATCCAATTATCAGCTAATTCTGGAGGTAGTGAATCATTGAATTCGGCTAATAGCTTTTTGTTTGTTGCTAAGATACTAATTACTGGTCTTTCCTCTTGTAAAGCCTCTTCCGCCCTTTTTACTTGAGAGATTAACCGTTCTGTTAGAAAGGGTGTGACCAATTGAATCTTAGTAATCTGTGTTTCCATTATTGTATTTTCCAACGTTTATTCTCCCTTCGCTAAGCTAGATAGCTCATGCTGTCGATCATCCAGGATGCTTTGTAGGTCTTTAATGGCTTGCTCTAAGTTTACTAACTGACTCTCTTCATTTCCTAAATTCAACCCATGTTCAGCTAATAATTTATCAAACATTCTTTCGCAAGCATCGTGAAGGGATAATCCTTCTTTCGCTATTTGATTTTTTAATTCATAACGTTGGTTTGAAATCATAACTTTTGCTCGTAGCTTGGCATTTACTCGATGTTTTTCAAGAGGATCTTGAAAAATAGCTTGCAATAGGAATATAACTACTACTGCTGCATCAACGATTGCTCCGCCTGGAATAAGGGCAATGACAGCGAATATACCTGCAGCTCCTATTAGGGCAGTTAATAGTTTTGTTAAGATGCCACCAATTGTTTTACCAAGTATGGAATCAACAAATTCTGATGATATTTTAACTCCACTATGTCCTTCAGTAGATAACTGTTCATTAAAATCCTTTATAAAGCGATTCCACCTAGCTTCAACGATAATCTTTACATCCTCAACAAAATCCTCAATTAATTGATCCAACCAACTTGGCTGTTCATCAAGCTTCAAATACTTACTTCTAAATTCCTCTGTCAGCTTTTCAGCTACTACATTTGAATCCTTTGCTTTCACTGCATCAACTAACATCTTAAAATTTAGCATTCTCATTTTATCTTCAATAAACGTATTGGAGTTCGCAATACAGCTTTGAATGATATCATCTACTTTGTCTGCTGCTAGCTTACGAATCTTACCCTTTAGCTCCATTCGGATATCTGAGCGTGCATCCTTTTGTTCTGACAGCCATGTTTTTTTAGAGTCTAGCTTCGCCTTTTGTACTTTCAACTCTTTTAGGTCAGAAGATAACAAATCATTTACATTTAATAGTGATACCTTCACATTATTGGAGATTCGACGAAGCTTTTCTTTCGTTTTTACATTAGCATCGTTTAGAAAACTGCTACTGAAAAAGGATTTGAACTCCTGATCGCCCCAATGTTCTTCGATTTCACGGTCCTCTTGTTTTGCCTTGTCTATTTCACGGGCATAATATTTAAGAATAGGCTTGTCTGGTGAAATAAACGAACTTAAACTCGATCGAATGGACTCCTTCATTTCCTCAGGGGTAACAACACCTGAAATCTCGTCTTCTTCATCTGCCCAAACATTAATAAATGGCACTACATTCGATTGAATATTTTTTAGAATCTTTAAGTCATTTAAGTCACTTCCAGATGGTTCAGGAGCATTTGTGGCTATAACCCAAAAAACCTGTTCTGCCTCAGTAAGCTTTTGATGTGTTAATTCCGTATGGGTATGCCAATTTTTGGAACCAGTCCCTGGTAAGTCTAAAAAATTACAAATCTCTAAAATCGGGTGTTCAAAATAATAAACTACCTCAACTAATTTTTCTGCCTTTCCTTTTAAATGCGGATTTTCGTCCATAAACACTTGGCTTGTAAACTGTTTCGCTTCAACCCAAGACATTTCCGCGGTTGATCCGTCCTCAAAAACAAGCTTAGCCTCAGCCTGATCTTTAGAGGTCCGATAGCAAATTCGAATACTTTTTGCCGTGTCAGGTCTATCCTGCTCGCTTAAGCGTGCATTACCTTTTAAACCTAGCAAGCTATTAATAACGGTCGATTTCCCAGAATTAAACATTCCAACAAAAGCAATCGTATACTCCGCATTAGATGTCTCAATCTGTCTTTTAATATCTCTTACATATCGGTCATAGCTAACTACGTTTAATCCTAAGTTCGCTTTATATCCGTTAATCAGATCTATTTTTTCATTTAACTCATCTATTAAACCCTTCATAAATGGAGATAGTTGATTGATCCTTGTCATTAGTATCCTCCTAAAATTATCCTTGTGGGATAATTACCTATAATTTCATATTTTACACTAAAAACACTATTTTAGGTTATTAATCCAACATTAATAAGAATTTTAAAACGGCTTGCTATATAGATAGAACTAGGCAACTCTTACTTAATAAATGTGGCTCTTCGCTGTTTGGTGTCGAAGAGAATGAAAATTGATATATTCATAGTCGATTTGACATGGAGCTTGATACATAATGAAGATAGGCTTGCAAGAGTAAGTAACCACCACCAATCATTAGACTTACAAATTTACGCACTCGAAAAAGCAGGTTGTGAGAAGATTTTTCAAGAGAAAATTAGCGGAATGAAAGCTATATTAACTGACTACACAGAATTGAAACCATTAAGTAATGGAAAACATTTACTATATAATATAAAACACCTGCTCCTTTCTTGGTTAAAGAAGTGGAACGGGTTATTAGGTATAACACAATGATAATTATGTGAATTAAACCAATACTCCCTAATGACTAATTTCCAACTAACGATATCCAAAAAATCACTTTCTATTGAATCTGAGGTAATATCATGTATAAACAAGGCGAACGATATACACCTGAGGAAAGAAATATCATAGAAATGTTAGCAACAAGGCATTTATGAACCTTTATTACCTTATCCAGATAATGCTGTCAGATAATTTAGTAGAAAAAGTCAAGGACTTTAGAAGTGGAAAAGCCTAATCCTCCTTAATTCCACCGAGGAATTAGGCTATGGTCTAGAGGAAGTTGATTCAAACCTGGCGTTAATTAAGCGGGAAAAAAACATTGGAATATTTAATTGAAAATCGGGCTATGGAAATTGCCATTAGAATAGAAGGGCTAAATGAAGAAAAAGCCCAAAAGGTTCGCAACATAATTGTCGTGCTTATCCTGGCCATCCAAATATCCTACCTCCAATCCGTCGCACGAAGGTACACAACCGCAACACTTCTATTTTAAAAAGATGTTCAGCAATAGCCCCTTTTTAGTTTAAGTGAGACTCTCCACAAAGGTAAATTTTTAACTTGTTAAAATAAGTTTGATACAAATGAAAAAGGCGTAAATCTGTTTAGATTTACGCTATGTTTTAGTAAATTGTTGAACATCTTCTTCATAACCTAATAACCTCTCTCCGTATCTTGATACAGCGACTTAGCCAGTTCAAATTACTTTTATTGAAGAAATCAACAATTCTACTTAGCAGAGGCAATTTTATAACTTTTTCCCATCCCAGAATTTTATTGATTCTATTCGTAATCCAGTTGATTTGCTTATTCTGTAGCGGTTTTCCTGATAACCCATTCAACAGCTGTTCGTCCGGTTGGAGGTCATAGTGCTGGATATGATGCTTTATTTGTTCCAAAAGACGAGGTGGAATAGGGAAATATTGAAAAGTATGTTTATTATTGATCACCCCTGGCTTATAGATGATGAGTTCTTTATCCAGTAATACATCTTTGACTTTTATTTGTGATAAGGCATGACCTCGCAGCCCGGTATTAAATAACACGCCAATCGTCACCATTACATCTTGCCCCTCTTCACGTTTTAAATAGTCAACCGTTTCGTACACTTTAATAATTTCATCTAACTCCATTGCTCTGAATGGTAACCCACAGCTTCAGGGATTACTGTTGCTTGAAAAGGGTTACTTATAATCGTTCCCATTGCCTGATAAAACTTAAAGAGACTGGCTAGAGATGCTTTTCTGCGTTGCGTGGTTTTAAAGGCCACCTTTTCTTCGTTTGACCAATTAATCCATCTATTTACGTGGTGAAGAGAAATATTTCCTAAAGTCGGTTCAATTCCTTCTTGTAAGCTAAAATCTTCAAAATGATCAACATCTCCAAGATAAGCATTATATGTGTTGTCACTCCATACTCGAAACTCTCGCATTTCTTCTAAGGCTTCTCGGAGTGTCCAAGTTGCTGATGCTCTTACCTTTGATTTCTATCATTATTTTCTCCTCCAATAAACAACAAAAAGCACCCGAATAATTAAGAGTTTAATATAGATAGAATGATTCTACCTACATTTTTTCCTAAGAATCCAGGTGCTTCCTGTTATTTCATCTTATTTACTTATA
>NZ_JBMERO010000046.1:0-11864 GCF_049310945.1 Bacillus sp. DJP31
AACATTATTCTTGGATAAAATATCGTTTTCAAGTTTGTGTCAAACTCATATACCCCGACAACCTCATCAAAGTTGGTATAGGGAATTTGATGGTTAGCTTGTCCGATAAAACGATAGCCTTTATATCCATGATAATATCCGATATTTAATAAATCTTTCTTCTGTTTGCTTCCACTAATTTCTATACCGTGTTGATCCCTTAGGTGGCGCATTAACCCATTAGTTGTTTTCCCTTTTATCAAAATAAATCGCTCCCATTTATGACTATTATCCTAATTATAAAGGTTAACTACTAAAAAAACTACAATCCTATTATTCAATTGTAGTTGGAAGAGTGTTCTTTTAATCTATGATATTTCCAAAAATTCTCATAATGATATAATAGTCTTACAAGCAATTGGATTAGAAGGGATGTGTATTTCTTGGATTCAGTCTACCTACATAATTCTGTCTTTAACATTGAACAGAAAAGAAGAGAGCTCGAACAGCAAAATTTAACACGTTCTGAAGTCAAACGTTGGTTCGAAGATAATTATCGTGTTTTTTCAAAGAAGAGTGCGTTTACCTGTTTATGCTGTAACAAACCAGTAAATATGAATTTAACCAAGGATGAAGGAAGACCTTTTTATTTTCGCCATAATGATGAGAGTGAATGTTCTTACTCTGAAAACACGAGGACTTATGATAAGCATGTTTCTAAGCTTGAGGATAAATCTAAAAAAGATATTGGTCTTACCATTTTTAGAGAGATATTACAAGGAGAGCTGAAGCCTTACAATGTGGAGATTGAGAGAGGGTTCCATTATAAAAAGAAGCTCTCGTTTATCCCGGATTTTATCATTAAATTTCCTAACTCTGAGGAACGATGGGCGATTGATTATTTTACTGCAATTGATCAAGGGTTAACCTCTGGCAGCTATGCCCGTCATTTATCTAAACGAATGAAAACCTATAAAGAAGAAGGTTTTAAGCCTTTTTCATTCGTGGATTATAGTTGGCTTTCTTTTTTAGAAGAGACGAATAAAGGCACCCTCCTTACGGCTGAAACCTATGTAACTAGTAAAACTCATGAAGATAATTTGTGGGATAAGTTTCTTGAGGAAAATGTACAAGGTGACTTATTAAACTTTTTTATGAAAGCTACAGGGGCAACCATGAGAGAGTTTAATACAAGAAATATCGCATATGTAGATGTATTTAATCGTCTATGTACAATTTTTCGCTTCATTCCAATATCAGAACATGATCGAAATATAACTTTTTATAAACTATCATCTTCTGAAGTACCTCTGACACGAGCGTTATCAATGAATGCTGATCAAAACCATTTTGTGCTCTCAAAAGAGGATGAGGATGATAAAAGGAATAAATTCTTAAGGGAATTAATGGAACAGAAAAAACAATTTGAACTAGAACAACAAAAGTTAATAGAGGAACAGGAAAGAATTAGAGATGAGGAAGAGCGAATTAAACAAGAGGAAGAAAAGCGAAGAGCACGGTTAAAGGCTGAAGAAGCAGGAAAACTGAAACAAAGGCAGAGAGTCCAAGAGCTGGAAGACGAACAAATGGAAAGGGAAATGCAAGAAATTGCAAGAAGAGCAGCACTAAGGCCAATAGAAGTTCATCCAGATGGTTGGAATTATAGAACAAAAAGACAAGCTCAATATAGCAATTATACCTATCAACAAACTCCTACTGTACCTAGTTATGAAAAAACAGAGGATAAAATAGATAAAAAGAAAAAAGAAAAGGTTCAAGAATTGCTGTTGTCTCAACCTATTACAGGAGAACTCTACATCGATGGAGATACAAAGTATTGGCGGAAAGTGGTATTGAAGTGGATAAACGAAAATCAATCAGGTGATATGCTCGTCGTTTCGTTGCAGAAAATTATAGGCTATATGAAAAGTGCAGGGATTTCCTTTAATCAGAATGACAAAATAGTTAAGTATCCAATAAAGGATTTCCTTGAATTTTATGTAAAAACCTTAAAAGCAGAATTAAAGAAAAAGATCGAACTAAGTATTCAAGAATGAATAGGGGGCTTCAAATGGATGTAGAACAGAGAATATCCTCTAAAGGAAGCACAGGGACGGTTCTTTTGCTTCCTCCGGCATTGTCCCTAAGTCTCAAAGCCACTTTTTCTCCCCTTGCTTCTTTCTTTCTTTGCTATGAATCCCGAAAGGGATTTTTTTTTGTTTTCCATTTTGGTTGCACATGAGTTTGTCATATTAGTTCGAGTGCTTCCGAGGGAACTATTACCATACGGAAAAGAGCTTTGGTAATCAAAACTCAGCTACTGTACTATGCTTCATGAAATTTACTATACTGACAATCTCCCGGCAGGAAAAGTAAAAGATATAGAGGAAAGATTGGATGTCTGTTGTTTATGGCAAACTAGAATTGTAGGGATTGCACTTAATTAATTTCACTGGTCCGAAATACATATAGATTTCTACCACCTGGTTAGATCTAGGTGAAGCTATATCTGAGGCAAAGAGAAGAGAACTTAAAGAACTATATCGGCAAGCATAGTAAATAAGCTGTGGTAGAAAATTTTAAAGGAAGATATTTTAATGCCATTTTAGTAAGGTTATCCTAAAAATTCTATGAATATTTTATGGAGGTTTTATTATGGATAAAAGATATATTCCTGCTCCAATAAGAAGGGAGTTAAGGCAAGAGTTCAACTATGGTTGTTTCTTATCATCATTTTGATCCGCCTTATCACCAAGGTGGAACACATAACTCTGAAGGAATGATAGCTCTCTGTTTACCTCATCATAAGAATGCTGACATTGGGACATATACTGATGAACAACTAAAGTATCATAAGGAACATCTCCAAAAAAGATTCATTTCAATTAGATCTAAGCTTTCATAATATTACAGAGGAAGGATTGCGTAAAAAAGTTAAATTAGAAGCGATTAAACAGGAAAGAGATATGATTCAACTTTATAAAAGCTATCCTGAAGAAATAAAACAATCTCTTTGACCAGATGATACTACTAAGGATACTATTTTTAATGAGAGATGGGATTTCATTGAAAGGGCGGACATTATATTCCCAGCCTTATTAGTAACTTTAAGTGGGAAGATTTCCTTTCCTTTTCCTATAAAGATTAGCGAAAAACACATGATACTTCCAGGGAATAATGTGATCTCGGGGGCAACAGTTATCAATAGTAAGGTGGCATTATCCATAAATTAAGAAAGGCGGGAAGCACGGGGACGGAACAGGGACGGTACTCTTGCTTCTTTCTAGTTTTTGGAGCTAGACAAGTTAGGATCACAGATTGTCCTTATGTGACTGATGTGGGAGCCATGGGGACTGTTCCTGTGGTCTGTTTTCAAAGTTTTCTAACGAATTAGGATAAACTGAGCCATTTGGGTAAGATCTTATCTTATTTTAACTCATTTTTGACACTAGAAGCCAAGGGGAACGTCCCTTTGGCTTCTCTGTTGTATTGACAAAAGCAATGGCGATCGATAAACAAAAGGCAAAGGTAATTGTTGACCTAGAAAATAGTAAGCTACTACAAGCACCAGATTACCGATTAACACTTCGCGAAGTGTCTCAGAACAATATGTTTGACTTAGAAAAGACACTTTCCTTGAATTTCCAACTCAATACAAATCAAGAGCATCAAAATCTTAGCTTCTTTGTCCTTTCAGATATCTTCACAGATGGAAAGGGAGAAACTTTCAATGGCAGACAACAATCTGCAAGCACAGAAGAATATTCGATTTATATTGATGACCTTGAGTATGAAAATCCACTGACTTTCAAAATACAGCAATACCCACTCTATTTAGAAGAGGAAATAAATATAAGGGAAAATAATGTAGTTGTCTTTGGGCTTACCGATATTTGTGGGGATGTAAGTGTAAGAGGAAAAAAGGGGATGCCTTTTGGTTGATAGTGACCAATCTGGGCAGTCCCCTTTCTTTTTTTAGTGGATTCCTTTAACTTAGACTTCATTTTTCACCTGATTAAAATAATCAAAGACCAGAAGTTCTAGTTCTTGAAACTTTATATTCCCCAAAAATGCTTTATCAGTTTCGAGTGTAAACAGTGCACTGAGGTAGGAAAGGCTTGCTCTAATATCATTGGAGAAAATGAATTATTTGGTCGCTATGGTGGAGATGAATTTGTTGTTGTTTTGAAGGGTGTCACACTCGAACACGGAAAGAAAAAAGCTGCACGACTAGAAGAGTCAATCAGAAGTTTACAAGTCCAAGAGGGGGGACATCGGTTTCGATTAAAACCAGTATTGGGGTAGCGGATAACCGTACCGTAACTACATTTAATGACTTGTTTAATCTGGCGGATTTAGCCCTCTACAAAGCAAAGGAGAATGGGAAAAATCAGATTTATGTTTGTAGTTAACTTCTTGGGTGGAAGCACAGGGGCGGTTCTTTCGCTTCCTCCAGCATGGTCCCAGAATAAAACCAAAGAAATTTACCACCATTGACATAGTTCATACTACCTTACGCCAATAATTGTACCAGTAAATGACATGGTGTTTTCTACTTTGCCTTTTGTATTATAAATGGGTATGAATCCTACCAGAACTAACATTGATAATTGTTTGTTAATATGTATTAGATAAAAGGATAAAAGTATGCTAGATTGATAGAAGGAAATCTCAATCCTAGTAGAAAACCCATGTTGTCTACCCGATAGATCAATTCCCTCGTTTGCTGCATTAATACTCGGAAAACTAGTAATTCTTCATTTGCAACAATCATACTATTCCCATAACCAACGCAAAGCTCTCCTTCCTACATTCGCGCTATATTCAGTCATGATAGACAGCCCTATTAATTGACCTAATACACGAATGTGCCTTGCTGAAAATTTCCTTTAGGATATTTTTACCTCTTACTCAGACTCAAACCTATAAATTTATAAAGAAACTCAGGGACGGTTCATAATCTGTGATGAAAAGGAATAAATGTATAATTTGTCGAACTATTTTTTGTATAAATATTAATAAGGTGGTCTATATTTAATGATAGTAACATTTAATGCAAGTTCTCAATCTATGTTTTTTATACCGGGTAAACGCTATAAGGTTCTATCGAAATATAAGAATTTATATAGAATTGAAGATGAATATGGCGAAGACTATCTATTTTCTATTAAGGAAAGCTCTGACTGGATAATTAAAACAGTCGATGAAGTATATGAAGAAGGTAAGGAAGATGATCTAATTCTTAAAATTGAAGTTCCTTGTGAAGAACTAAAGCACCAGGAGAATATAATTGCAATTAAAGAAATAGCAGCATCACGTTCTATCGATTATCCTTTTACAATAAAGGAAAGCTTGACTTTAGAACATCAGGTTGATTTAAAACATTCAACATATATCATCACACAAGGCACATTTATTCATAGTATTCGTACTATAGCAACTGGAGATGGTATTCACTGTGTGTCGACTCTTATTGAGAAATATCGACTTTCAAATGGACATCCAACTCCGAAAGTGGGTTGGAAAAAAATGAGGGGAACAACAATTGCCACTCTAGGGGGAATAATAGAGAAAGTTGAACTCCATTGGTATCAATGTCCAAATGTAGGGAAAGTCGAATTTAAAATCAAACGTGTCCTAAAATAGAGGTGATGAATAGAATGATGAAAGTTCGCTTTATTGGGAATAGTGATCCGATGTACTTTATTTATGGACAAATATATGATGTATTAAAAAGGGAAACAGAAAACCTATATAGAATTATAGATGAAACAGGGGAAGACTATTGTTACACTCTTGATGATTTTGAGATAGTGAGATAAGAAGCGCGGGGACCGTTCGAGACCAGAAAAAAAGTATAGTTTTTCACTGGTCTCGGACGGTTCTCTTGCTTAATCCTTAAATTTTCCATTTATTTTAACCGCCAGTCACTACTTGTTTTTTCTTGTTTTACAGCATTGTTCCAAAGGCTGTTTTTCGTGCTCGTAAGGGCACGCGTTCTAGTAATGAAGGATCCTTTTACTACTTCCCAGCGCTTACTGCATGCTCTCTCCACATAAGAAAACGGGTTCTCTTCGGTCTGGAAAACAAAACAATGCAAGACTCAGTCCTGGACATTTGTTTATCCATAACGGCCTTTGAAATACGAATCTCTAGTTGCTGCTGGTTGTTGAATGTGATCAGGGTATTTGAATGTTTGGGGTGGTAATAGGAGATATGTTCGTAGAAGAGCCATACACACTCGTGGGATTCGGAAGAACATGTTGGAAAAGCATAGATATCATCGAGTGGGTTAATCGGGATCGGCGGACATTGGAAGTAGGATTTTTTGTGCTGAAGTGATTTTTTCCTACCTTCAAATAATTTTGAGTGCCTGTCACCACCCGAATTTTCTTGTTTCATAAAAAAGTGTTTCACAGAGAAAAATCAAATTTAATTTTATCATGCAGAATTATTCTAAAAAAGCATAAAGGTAAACCGGAATAATGTTGATTTAAAAAACGTAATTACAAATGCTTAATTTAAAGGATTTGACGTTCGAGTTAATCAAACGTTCGTTTAAATCGCTGCCAAAAATTAATATTCTGCTATCTATTTTCAATACTCCGCAGCTTTAACCGTCTGTTCCCTCCACATAAAGAAACTACCTCTCTTCGGTCGTGAATACAACACAATACAAGATTCCGTCCTAGATATCTGCTTGTCCATTACTGGCTTTGATATTTCACTTCGAGCTGCTGCTGGTTGTTGAACGTGATAAGGGTGTTTGCTTGTTTAGGGTGGTAATAGTGGATGTGATCGTAGAAGAGCCATACACATTCGTAGGATTCCGGAGAGCAGGTTGGGAAGGCATAGATGTTTTCCAGTGGATTGATGGGGATTGGCGGGCATTGGTAGAAATTCTTAACATGCTGTAGCGATTTTCTTCTTCCATCAAGTGAGGATCCTCCCTCTAAGTAGGCTTTTTCAATAAGCTTGAGGGGTGACTTATTGGAATAATATTCTCCATGCAGATCTATTATCCTTGAACGGTATATTTCGTGATAGTGGGGAAGAATAGCGACAGTCATCGGGTTGATTTCATACTGTTTTTCTTTTCCAAACAATGTTTTTTCCTCCTTGTGAGTGTGGGATTTGGAGTAACTAGGAGTTAGCTAGCTTAAATGAAAAATCATACCTTGGAGAAGGGGATATTAGGGGGAAGGAGTCTATGATGATAGATAAGGTACTATCACTTATCATGTTTCTTTACGAGAATCTTCTTATATTCAATTTGACGAATGATAGGATCTTCAATTCCAAGAGCAATGAGAAGTTGAATGAGGGTAACACTAGAAGGAAACCTCTCTCCACGTTCTAGCTTGCCAAGATGATTACCATCCATATCTACTTGCTCTGCTAGCCATGCTATAGTTTTTCCACGTTCTTTTCTTTTCTTTTCTTTTCTTTTCTTTTCTTTTCTTTTCTTTTCTTCCGTATAACCCTACCAATCGCTACTCCAATTTCATAATCTTCCAAAGGTATATCTCCTTTTTAAGACTATTATCCAAGCCAAATAATAAATAAAAAAAGTCTCATTGTACCCTTTTGGAGTTAGGTAGGAAAGGGACGGTACTTTTGCTTCCTATTAGTTTCTGGATATTGAATCTTTAATTATCGTGCTGATAGAAGTGAAGATTGACCTTATTTATAAGAAAGCAACCGCTATGCGTGAGGAGAACCACTTCACGCATAGCGGTTGCTTGTATTTGACTGATGTATATTTCCTATGAAGGTAATATGATGGGCAATTAGTTTGTAATACAGCAATTCTCGCAGTCAATCATCCTAGTTTAAAGAATAGCTCAGACCCAATTGTAAAAATAGTGGAGGGTTATGGTGAGGTATGTCGAAATATAACAGAAAGAGATAGTTGGCATGCTGTGAAATGAGAGTTAGTGATTCGTGCATTTTTACATAGTATCTATAACATTAATATATGAGAAAAGGTGAGGGTTGCCGAATAGCACATTGTCTGCGATGTCCGTTCATGTTGCGATTAATTATTTGACAAACTGGACAGGACAGGCAAACGAACAAATACTGTATATACGTATGAAGGTAACCAAAATGTTCTAAAACCACATGTGGTTTGGAGTTTTGTAGATCGGCACTCGTGCCCACATTACCCGGAGGGGTAAACTGAGGGAAAAAGGGAAGTATTGGATGCACTGTCACCACCCGTTTTTTTCTTGTCTCACAGCAATGTTCAAAACAACAATAAGGATTAACGACATACTGAAATAGAAGAATCGTTACTCCTTTATGTTTTTGACAGGTATATTTAAGGGTTGAGAGTAGAGGGGTGCAAGTACCATGTCCCTTTGGGATTTTTTAAAATGAAGGAAGGATGCGGGAGTCTTGTTTATTTGAGCAAAATTTGTGGGAGGAAAAGTGAGGGAATTCGTGGTCAGAACCTACCCCTAATGCACCAGTTGAACAAACAGTTCTTCTATTGCATGTAATCTTAGGATTGTCTATCAATTGCTTCAAAGTCAATAATGGTTATGAGGTACTTCTACATGGTCCTTTTAATAAGATTGACAAACTCGTCTGTCTTAACATAAAATGGATTTTACTAAGTGTATTGAAGCTTGGACCAAAAGTTCGATTCTTTGCCACCTTCATATTTCTATTTATTCTACTTATGTTTTTACGTTATGTCAGTTTATTACCTGAAAACGTACCATTTATGGAGGCGATGCAAATGCAACTATCAGTAAAGCAACTAACTTCTATCTTCACTGAGTCACTTTGGGCTTTTGGAATAAGTTTATTTGCAGGTATGAGCACAGGTGGGGCTGGCGTACGCCCAGGGGCCTCGGCTTGAATACATTTATATTAATTGTAAAGAGTGTAGATAACCTGCACTCTTTTTTGCATTTTCAAACTAAATAGAGTAGAAAACAGTTTAGCAGATGCCCTCTGCCATGCTCTATTGCTTCGTCATCCTCACCATTCCTCTTCCGCTTTATCCATCATTTTGGAGGGAATAATCCATAGCCAGGTGAAGTTTCTCTGGCCTATCCTAAACTAGTATGTCCTAATCTTACATATAGTTTGTGTGAATGGAGTTAAACAATAAGTTGTAATGCTACTCTTTGCATACTAGGTTTTAAGATTCCTAAACTCTCTTTACTATACAATTCATTGAACTTCTGATTAGCAAACCGAATTATTGGTGATTCTAGTAACATTGGAGACGATAACGGAAAACCGTGGAGTAGTCTTAGGTACACGTCAAATGACAGGTTAAATGACTTCTTCCTCTAAGGTCTATCTGAAAACATTAGTTTAATATGAATTAATACATATTGATTCAAGAGTTGACGCATTGTTTATGAATATGAGCTCTATTTTTTAGATATAAAATCATTCGAGATATTTTCATTCTCTTAACTAAATGGATATTTGAATCGTGCTAACAAATCTCTAAAAATAATGTACCAAGTTGACGATTAAATAGTGCTGTGCAAGATTAATACCTTTATAATATAAGGTAACAAATTAATATATTAATTAATGGGAACGAAGAATTCGAATAATGGAAAGGAGTGACAAGGTGCTTATAAAAACATTAGAGATTGAGAATTTCAAAAGCTTTAATAATCGGAAATTTGAGTTTAATGAAAGGTTTACTTTAATCATTGGGGATAATGGTACTGGAAAAACAACTGTATTAGAGTCTTTAAGCATTGGATTAGGTGGATTTTTAGCAGGATTAGATGGAGTAGCAACTCGTAATATATACTCTGATGAAGTACGGAGAGAATGGGACAAGGTCGGGGACGCGACTGTGACAAAGGAAAAACAATTACCTTGTGCAATTAGTTGTCTTGGTACTTTGCATGAGCAGGAGTTTTCATGGCGGAGATCTATAGAAACATTAAAGGGAAAAACAAACCGCATACATGCCAAACCAATTATTAACTATGCAGCAAAACTTCAACGCCAAATTGTGAAAGAAAAAAATCATGATGTTATTCTTCCACTAGTGTCCTATCAAAGTGCTGGTCGTCTATTCTCGCAAAAAAAGAATAAATGGATAAATCCTTTCGAACGTGAGGAATTATCAAGATTTCTTGGATATACAGATTGTCTTGATGCAGAGTCGAATATTAAGTTATTTGTAAATTGGCTTAGAAGAATGACCCTTGTGGAAATTCAGAAGAGGAAGAAAATAGGAGAACTTGAAGCAGTTCTTGAGGCAGTTAAAGAGTTTATGAGAGGATTAGTAGGTGAAGACGAGGCAGTTAGTATAATGTATGATTTTGAAGAGGAAGAGGTAATGGTCGAACTAGGACCCCTCACGATCCCCCTTCGACTTATGAGTTCAGGATACAGAAGTGTAATAGGGATGGTCGCAGATCTAGCTTATCGGATGTCACTATTAAATCCACAACTTAAGGAAAGTTCTGTTAAAGAAACACCAGGAGTGGTCTTGATTGATGAGTTGGATTTACACTTACATCCAAAATGGCAGTGGAAAATTATAGATGACTTAAAAAGAACATTCCCCAAAATACAATTTATTGCTACCACACATGCACCTGTTGTCATCTCGTCTTGTAAAGAGGGTGAAATCATTCGATTATATGAACAAGAAGGAGATATTAAAGAGATTAAAACTGAAAGTCCATATGGATGGCTTGTTGAAGACATTTTAACTGACATTATGGGGACTTCTAAAAGGTCTCCTGAGGTTCAAAAGCAAATTGAAGAGATACAGCAACTATACCGTAAACAATTAGAAGGCCAACTTTCTAGTGAATTAGAAGAAAAGTTAAAAAACATAACACGGGAACTTTATGAGCTGTTGCCTGAAGGAGATCCGGCAGTAACTTTAGCAAAAATGAATGAAATTGGGAAAAAAGCTTTGGGATTGAATAAAAATGAGGAAAGTTAATAGACTAGGTAAGCCTGATAGTTTAATACAGAATGCAAATCTATGGACGAGGGAACTACTAATTGAGATTAGAAATAAAGGTAGCTATACTAGTGTAAGAGATTCTGTGAAAAATCGTTATAGACAAGATGATGTGAGAATATCCCTGAAAGAAATGTATAAGGAAAAGTGTTGTTATTGTGAGACAGGAATTGGAACTACTAGCTTTGAACAAATTGAGCATCTAAAACCAAAAGCAAATCCTCATTTTCACCAATTAGCCTTTGAATGGTCAAATTTACATTGGTGTTGTCAGAGATGTAACAATGCGAAGTTAGATAAATGGAACGCAAAAGACCCAATTTTAGACCCGAGTATAGATAATCCCAATGAATTTTTAGAGTTTGATCTTTTTTCTTGTGAAGCAATTCCTAAAAATGGTTCTCTTAGAGGAGACACTACCATCCAACATACAAATCTAAACCGAGAGTTATTATTAAAATCACGAGAAAGAATTAGAGATCAGACATTAAATATAATTGGTCAATTAAAAAAGACTCCGAGTCAAATGGATGAGAAGTTTTACAGAGAATTAATAACTAATCTGATTAAAGAAGATGCTGAATATACGATGTTTATGAATCAGTTGATTAAGGAATATTTATGATTTAAAGACTATCTACAATAAAGCACGGTAAAGCACGGGGACGGTTCTCTTGCTTCCTTCCTAAATTTACCATTTATTTTTTAACGCCAGTCACTACTTGTTTTTTCTTGTTTTACAGCATTGTTCCAAAGGCTGTTTTTCGTGCTCGTAAGGGCACGCGTTCTAGTAATGAACGATCCTTTTACTTCCCAGCTCTTACTGCATGCTCTCTCCACATAAGAAAACGGGTACTCTTCGGTCTGGAAAACAAAACAATGCAAGACTCAGTCCTGGACATTTGCTTATCCATAACGG
>NZ_JBMERO010000047.1:0-10989 GCF_049310945.1 Bacillus sp. DJP31
ATCTTCGTGTGAATTCTCATATTCTAGAAAGAAAAACATACGGCGTTATATTTTGGCTTTCAAGTAAAGACGATATGGAAAGAGATATCGTGAAGGAAGTTTATAATTTTAAAAATACAGAAGGTCTTAATTTTGGTCCAATATATTTGGTTGATAATAAGAGAGCTAACTTTCTAATAAAATCTATTAAATATACAATTGCAAATTATGGTGATGTAAACTTTTTCTATCATCCATCTGGATATAATGAAAATAGCCCTTATGAAATAAGAAATTATGGGGATAAGCTACCAGTTCAACTTATTAATTCCTCTATACTACCAATAAGAGTCGAGAAAATGGACAGTGGTCCAAAATTATTATTATTTGTTAATGAGAGCTTCAGTGATAATTCATTTAGAAGAATAATAGGATTAACAAGTAGAATAACTAAAGGTTGGACTAAGCAAGTAGTTATTTTATTCCCTGATTATCTTGAATTAGAACACAAGAATATTGTTCAACAGGTTAAAAGGCAATTCGACCATGAAGATTTTGTTGTGACGGTAACAGTACGCTCTTTTAATGGAAATATTACAACTTTAGGTGAGGAGTAATTTAATGAGTGAGAAATACATTCAAATAAAGGAAAGCGCAACATATCAGTTAGACGTTGAGACGATACTTCCATTTGGAGACAATTTAAGACCATTAATTGCAAATTCTACGATACTAACTGATAGTGATTTAAAAAATTTTCTTGCTCAAAAGGGTGTATTTACAAGTAGTAGTGATAGAAAAGATACAATCCCATTGTTATCAATGAGTTTATTAAGTCCAAATGAATTTGAACAACTTAGGGAGAAACAGAGCGATAAAGAGGCTACAAAAAAAAGAAGAAACAGACAGTTAGAATGGAAGTCAAAGGAAGACTTACACACTGTCCTGAAACAATTTAGTTTACCTATTGAGAATTTAGTAGACAAAAAGTCAGCTAATTACAGAATCCTAAACTTTTACAGATTATCACCAGTTGATGGCAATAAGAACTATTGAAAGCTAATTTCGAAATCCAAAGGACAGATCTAACCAAAGATTGGGCTTCACAACAAAGTCGACATATTGGATCAATTGAACTTCAATTATCTGATGATAAGAAAACATTAAATATTGCAATGGAACATACAGCAGATGAAGTTCATGATATCAACGAAGTAGGGATAAAGCTAATCAAAGAATACCTAGTAAATAAAAACTTAGTTAATAATAAAAAGCTAAAAAAAATCTTATTTGGTGTCTTTGATAATGAAACTAGGGTCAAATTTTTATTAAACCTTACGAATGACCAGCTAGATGATTCAGATACGTTTGAGTTTAAGGAAATCACAGATGTAGATATTTCAATTGATAAAGATGTTGGTCTTCCAGAGAGGATAAGTTGGATGGAAGATAAAATTAAAAATTTGAAAATTAAAGGTGAATCACTGCATGAGACGGAACTACTTAAAAATCCAGCTTATCATAAAGCCTTGATTGTATCAGGAATTAAAGCAAAGTATTCTTTTAACAGCCCCTCTTCAAACGGTGAATGCACTTTTGAATTTGGTTTTCCTTCAAGAAAGAATATTCCAGATGAAAATTCGGAGTTTATTTATAAGTTGATAAATTTTAATTATAAATCGCCAAATAAAACCAAAGGAAAGGTTCAAGGATTTTTGTATGCAAAATTTGATAATTTCAAATCGAATGCACAAACACATATAAAATCATTGAAATAATAGAAGTAGAAGAAGATGTTAATGATTTATACCTAAAAAAATTCTATTATTATCAACTCTTTTCTAACTATATAGTAAGAACCTAGACTAGATATGCTATGAAATGTTGAGTGGTCTTACTTCTTAATAAAAAATATAAACACGAGACTATGTCTCGTGCTTATTGTTTTTTACATCTAAGCCAATAGTACTTTAATCATCCTGATATTTCACAGGATGAATTTTACTTTTAATTCTAAAAGTGTTTAGAAAAAATCATATTTAGGGTTTTCGACTTTTGGAAGTTAAATAAGCACTAATATTCTGGAAATTAAAATAATATTGAATTATCTTCTATTATAGTAGTAATGAACTATGTATTTGAAATCGAATGATTTCCTCCTATTAAATCATCTTCTGAACAGATAATCATTATTTCTTCTTCGTTAGTAACCTGTACAGAATTTAGCGAAGTGAAGAATAAAGATATACTAAAGAAAGTTGTTAGTAATATTTTCATTATTTGTATCTCCTAACCATATTTAATAGTTTAATTATTTCATAATACTACACTAACTTAAATAAGCACTTGTGCATATTTGAATACATCGACTGGAGGAGATTTTAATGGAGGATATAAGTAAAAATATTAAATATTATAGAAAAAACTTAGGCTTAACAAGAAAAGAATTAGCAGAAGGTGTTTGTGATGAGTCAACCCTATTTCGTATTGAAAAGGGAAATCAATTACCTAGAGTAGATGTGCTAATCAATTTATGTAAGAAATTAAATTTACCAATTGAATATATTGTTAATGGAATAAACTCTGATGAAGTAAAAATGTTAAAGGATATTAAAAGGTTATGTAGAGGATATGTTTATGACATGAATTATGTTGGGTTACGTTATATAATTGATGAATTTCATAAGTTAAAAGATAGACATACACTGGGTTTAAATCTTGATATTCTAGATAGATTTATTAAGTGGCACGAGGCAATTTTAGTTCATGAGGATGAGAAAGATAATATAACTGCTGAAAAGTTGCTTCTTGCAATAAATAATTCAAAGCTAACCACAGAAATTGATATTGGAATTGCAAATTCTCTTGGTTTAGTTTGGTTATCTTTAAATAAAACAGATGATGCATTTTGTATTTTCAAAGATGCATTTACATCCCTTAGTAGATTACCGATTAAAATGGATTTAACGATATACCCAAGAGTAGGATACAATTTAGCTTTTTGTTATTACAATCAAAAAGAATATGAAGAAGCTATCGGTATTGCTTATAGTTTATTAAGTTATCTAGAATCAAATCAATTAAGCTTTATATTGGGAAAGACTCATCATATGATAGGGATATTAAATAAAAAAAACGGATATTTTCAGTGTGCTGAAGAACACCTGAAAAAAGCCCAGTATTTGTTTTATATTGAAGATAAAAAAGAGTATTACGAAAAAGTAGTGGAAGATATTCAGAAACTAAATAATAAAATTATTTAAATACGCGAAAAGACTATTGAAAATTCAATAGTCTTTTTCTATTTATAAAATGGTTGTTTAAATTGAAGGGTATTTTCTAGCTACCCTCGTAAAATGACGAAACACAATTAATTATTGAATGTAATAGAATTATGAATTTACAAAGTAAGGATTTAAGGATGACGAAATAAATTCTATGTCTAATTTTCTCAGAATTTTGGTTAATTTGAAGAATCGTGCATAAATGCATATATATTAACAGAAAATACTAAATTATAATTATTTTATAGATTTAAAAGCATAAAGAAAGGGAGTGCACATGGATAATATATCGATCATTTTTATTCTAGTAATGGCATTATTAACTTCAATAATTTTTTCGCTATATTTAATAGAGTTCAAAAAGTTCATGCATGAGGTCATACAACTTCCAAAATCACAAAATAAGGTTGAACCTAATAAACTGATTGGAAGTAGCATATATGAGTATATACCAAAAGAAATATTACCTAAAAATTCCTTTTTTGTTGTTGCTATAACATCATATACATGCTCATATTGTCACTCTGCACTTGAAGAATTTTTGTTGGAAAATAAAAAATATAATCTGCCTATTATTAATATCTTGAAAGCTGAAAGTATATATGAAATTGAAGAATTCGCAAAAATTTATGGGAAAGAAATTCCATTAATGAAATTGCCTTTGGAGTTTATTGAACTCTGGAATATTAAAAGATATCCAACATTTTATTTAATAAATCAAAATGGGGAATTCATTCAAGAATCTGGTTCGGTAAAACAACATTTTAACATGTACTCAGCATATTTGAAAGGGGGTGAACTTAATGCCATATCCATGTGATAGCGGGACTAGAAAAGGTTTTTGCGGAGAAACTTGCTTCAGAAATGATAGTACAGTTGGTAGAGTATATTTTATTGAGTATTACGATTCAGCAACAGGGCAACTTTGCAGCACAGACATAGTAGGATGTTTATGTTAGTAGCTTAAATTAAAAGACCAGTATAAAAAAAACTGGTCTTTTAATTTTAATTCGTCATCAGGAGAGCAAAAATGAAAATTAAATTTTTAAAAAGGGCAATAAAACTGGTTTGGGACAATGCGAGATATTGGGTATTAACATCTATTTTTGTAAGTTTAATTAAGGGATTCCTTCCTCTAGCTTTTTTATGGGTAACCAAATTATTAATCGATGAAGTTTCAAATGTTTTAGTTGATTCTTCTTCAGATTACAAGATGCTATTTTTTCTATTATTTCTTCAGTTTGTTCTGTATGTATTTCAATCATCAATTCAAAATTTAAAAGAAATAATTGATACTGATGCTGAATTGAAGATCGATTTGCAGGTAGGTAAATTAACGGCAAAAAAATCTATAAATGTTCCTTATTCAACTTTCGAGTTGCCTGAGTTCTTTTATCACCATAATCGAATAAAGGGAGACTATGGATCAAAGGTTCTATCACCAATAAAAAGTGCTTTTAGCATAGTTGAGTTTTCCATAAGTTTGTTATCTCTCTTAGGTTTTCTGCTTTTGTATCATTGGATACTAGTTCTAATAAGCATATTAACAGCAATTCCTATTCTCTTAATTAAATCAAAGTTTGGTAATAAAAAATTTCATCTTCTTCGCTACCAGACTCCAAGCGCCAGAGAGTCAAACTACCTTCGTGAATTATTACATGATAGAAGTGCTGCAAAAGAAGTAAGAATATTTGATATAGGAACTTCTTTAATTCATAGATGGGAATCAATATCTTCTAAAAACAACAAAGAAATGTTACATCTTTTAAAGAAGCAGAAATTTGCGTACATAGCATTAGACGCCGTAAGTTCCTTTTTTTATGGTGTAACAGCACTTGTATTAATTTGGTTAATTCATAGTGGAATGATAAAAAAAATAGGAGACTTTGTTGCTTTAGGACAAGCGTTTTTAGGTGCACAAAATTCAATAAATATGATTAGTACCAATTTAGCGAGGATATACGAAGAAAGTTTGTATATTGAGGATCTTTTTAACTATCTTGATTACAGTGATAAAAGTAAAGCTCATGTGAATTTTTCCATTAATAAAGATTTTCCTACACCTTTAAAAAAGGGTATATACATTAAGAATTTACAATTTAATTACCCAGGTAGTGAAAAACCAGCTCTAAAAGGAGTAAATATTACTATTAAAACTGGGGAAAAGATAGCGATAGTTGGAGAGAATGGTTCTGGGAAAACAACATTAGTAAAATGTATATTGGGACTATATCAACCAACAGTTGGACAAATATTTTTTGATGAAGTAGAAAGTAGCAATATAAATCTCAATCAATTATGGGGGAAATTTACCGTAATTTTTCAAGACTTTATTAGATATCCATTTTCAGTGAGAGACAATATAGCTTTTGGTGATATAAAAAATTACGATGATTGGAATAAATTAGTTGAAGTATCAAAGACAATTGGAATAGATGATTTAATTAATTCTTGGAAAGAAGGGTTTTCTACAAAACTTGGAAAAATATTATATGAAGGAAGAGATTTATCTGGTGGACAATGGCAAAAAATCGGGCTTGCTAGAGCAATATTTCGGAATTCTGAGATATTTATATTAGATGAACCAACTGCTGCTGTTGACCCTAAGACCGAGGTAGAGATTTTTAGTAAATTTAATGAATTAACCTCAAACAAGACTTCTATAATAGTTACCCACAGAATGGCAGCTGCTAAGTTAGCAGATAGAATTTTAGTAATGAAAGATGGGGAGCTAGTGGAAGAAGGGACTCATGAAGAACTAATGTTGTCAAGAAGTGAATACTTCCACATGTTTAATGTTCAATCAAAATGGTATGAGTAAGTACACTCGTTAAGAAAGGTGGGAATAAGGGTGGTAACACTTTTAGTTCTTACGAAAGTAATGATAGCTACTATATTTATTACTTCTGGGTTTTCTAAATTCAGAAAAATGGATGAACATATTCGAATAGTTATGGAATATCAAATTCTTCCTAGAAAATGGACTGTACCCCTAGCTACAATTGAAGTGTATATGGAAATCATTTTCGGCTTTCTATTAATGATAGGTCTCCTTCAAAATATTGTTTTATGTTTCTTAATCTCTTTGTTAACGATATATAACTTGGCTATATCAATAAACTTAATTCGCGGGAGAAGTATGATTTCATGTGGATGTGGTGGAATAATTAACAACCACAAATTAACGTGGTTCCTTGTACATAGAAATTTGGTATTTATACTAGTGATTGTATGGCTTATTTTTACCGACCAACCTTTTGGTAGGGTTGACTCACTCTTCATGGGATATAGCTTCCAAGAAGTATTTCCTTCTTATATTTATTTTGAATTATTTTTATTATGGTCAATCATATTATTCTTTGCTGTAATAAAACAACTATATATTCTAAGGAGTCAGATAATTAGTCTGATAAAGTAGGAGGAATCGTATTGTGAATAAATGGCTTGAAATATCAAATATTTTATTATGGGTATTTATTATGGTTCAAATGGTCTTTATGTTTTCTTTAACAAAGTTGGTGAAAGAATTTCTTTTGCGTTTTCGTGTAGATAAAAATCAATTACAGGAATTGGAATTAAAAATAAATCAAGAAGCACCCTTATTCAGAATGAGAAATCACAAAGGTCAGATGGTGAAACTGGCTAATCATGAAACTGCTTATACAGTTCTAGTATTTGCTTCCAATACATGTTCTACATGTCATCGTGTAATTGAAAGCTTGTTAAACAGTGTATCTGATCATCGAATTATTATTATAAGTCACGATCAATTTGATCATGATCATATTAAGACCAATGCCAATATTCATTTTATTATTACAAAAGATATTATGGAGAATTACTTTGTTAAAAAAGTCCCATTTATTATCTTAGTAAATGAGGAAAACAAGATTGAAAACATCTCAGATGCTGCAAACATAGATATATTAATTCAAGAAATTTCTAAAGCAAAAGCTAGTTAGTCATAAGAATCAAGTGAAATTCATTCTTACCTCTACATATCCGTAAATTTATAATGTAATTTAAATTTTTTATTTTTTAAAAATTCACACAATATTCATTTCCATACTGTTAATTAGAAGTTTAAAAGGAATATACTTAACAGAGGAGTTTGGTTGGAGGTGATCCTTTGAATATACTGGGTTGTTTGAAGAGTATTATGGAGATTGTAATAAGCATTCTATTTATAATTTTAGTAGGATCATTTCCTTTTATGTTTAACGGGGAGAATATTGACTTTACTAGTTATATAAACGGTGTTAAGTTACTGGTACAATCAATAATATCATTGGATGTTTACTATTATTCCCTAACTTCCCCCCCACGTGAATTGTTCCCTGATGTATGGGAGCCCTATTTGTTTTCAATGTCGCTATTATTATTAACAGTTCTTATTTCAACAGTTACTGCGGTAGTGTTGACTATATCTATAACTCTACTACCTGATAAGTGGAGAAACAGGAGTAAGTTCATATTTTTTATTACGGAGTCTATCCCTGATATCTTTTTTGTTGTCGTAGTTCAAGCCCTTGTTATTTGGTTCTATAAGAAAACCGATGTCTTATTATTCAGTGTGGTGTCAGGGTATGAGGAACAAGCATTAACAATCCCGTTAATTACCTTATGTATCCTCCCAACATTTTTTATCGCTCGAATATTAACACTACGATTTAACGAAGAAAGAATTGAAGAGTATGTACAATTTGCTGTTTCAAAAGGACTAAGAAAAAGTGAAGTTATAATAAAGCATATTCTGCCTAATACTTTAGTAAACTTATTTTCTCAATCAAAATTTATTGTATGGTTTGTTCTCTCAAATTTAGTCATGGTTGAATATATATTTAATATTCATGGAATTACAGCTTTTATTATTCGATTTAGTTCACCAGAAGTTTTTACTTTGTGTGTTATTTTAATTTTTGTTCCATTATATATCATCATACTGATATTTCAAAAACTACTTCATTTTTGGGTAGGTGATCAAATTTGAAAAAGAAACTTGTAAAAAATTATTTATTTATAGTAGGTTTTTTGTTTATGGCTACATTATTCGTTTTTAGTATATATCATTATCTTATAATGAATAATGAAATTCCTCAGACTGGAATTATTTATAATGAGAAAGGTCAAGCCATTGGCTCACCCCCTTATGCACCATCTAAACAGTCTTGGTTTGGTACCGACCGACTAGGGAATGACCTATTTTATAAGATCATCTCAGGTGCAAAGTATACCATTGGGATAGCCGTTGGTATAAGTGTAATTAGAATCATGTTAGGTATGGCAATGGGATATCTTTTTTATACCCTAACTCCGTTTATTAAACGATTAATTAATAGTAGCACAGAGCCATTTAGGTATATTCCAGCAACTTTGTTTTGTTATTTTATTTTATTCCCAATTAATATCTCAAACGCCTTATCAGTCTCACAAAAAACGACTATTCAGATGATAGTTCTAATTCTAGTAGCTTTACCAACACTTTCTCATGTGTTCAAAGATGAATATACCCAAATTTCAAAAAAGGAGTTTGTATCCGCAGCAAGAATTTTTGGTGGAAATCACTTTCATATTTTTAAAAAGCACATGTTACCAATCTTAAAACCCCGTTTAGCTATTCAATTTGTCCAACAAATCATTCAAACCTTGCTACTACTTGCACACTTAGGACTGTTGAAAATATTTATTGGCGGTTCTGATTTTGCTGAACTCTTTAATGGGGAACCAGAATATGCATTATCAACAACAAACGAGTGGTCAGGTTTAATAGGGACTTACTTTTACCAATTAGCATTATCACCTTGGTTACTTGTAATTCCAGTTCTCTTTTTTGCTTTAACAATCCTATCAATGAATTTAATTCTAGAAGGTTTAAATCAATCGCAAGATAACAGATTAGAACGACCTATTGATAACAAATCCAACATAGATAAAAGAAAAATTCTTCATAAAGAAGCTTTTAAAATTATAGGTAGATCTAATTAAAAAGGGAGAGATAATTATGAAAAATTTTTTTGGTATTTTACTGATATTTTTAATTTTGACAGGATGCACTACTCATAATGAAGTAAAAGAAGTATCGGTTCAAGATACTGACTCAGAGTTAGTGTCTACTGAACAACCTATAAGAGCCTGGTTGAAATTAGAAAATGAACAAAAAAATGACCTAGTAATCAAGGTTTTTAGCGAAGAAGGATTAGAGATGAAAGATTATCAAGAGCATTTTAGAACAGTTATAAGTGAAATGGACAAGGGAGCAGCACATCCAAATAATCAAAATGTAACAATTCAACAAGCCTTAGAAAATCAATTTAAAAATGTTCAACTTTACATTAAAAACGCAGATGAGTCCTAAAAATAGGTAGTAGAAAATTTTATGTTCAATTAACAAAAGATAATTCTTCACTATTGAATGGATTTAGTGAAGTTGATAATATCGATGACTGAAATAGCTGGAGTAAGAAAAGGAGCGGAATTCCGCTCCTTTTTGACGGACAGATTATGCTTTTATCTGGTAGTGCTTGAAAAAACTAACTAACAGTTCATACTTTAATTTTTGTTTTATACCTCTGAACCAAACCCGTTACAAACAGAGTCAGAATCCATTTGTTTATTATAAATTTTTTCGATTTTAACTAAAAATTTACTTCATGATAAAATATGTCTTCTTTCCTTACACCAGGCAAGGCAATATTGAAGGATCCATAATTGAAATGTGATCGATAGTGTACAAATAAGTTACCGATAAGGATAACCCTCAACATTGATAAGTAGAGGGTTATTTTATATAAGTTAAGGATATACATTTTAAACATCATCTATAAAATGCCCCTTTTTCTCAAGAACCATATCAATATACTTTTCTCTAGATATGATTTGAAACAAGAATAAAGAGTTTTTGTAACAATCTTTAATTTCATTTAGACTTCTATTCAACTTCTCGTAGCACATTCCTTTTTGGAAATAAAGATGACCAATCATCGACATATCTTCGTGCATCTTAGAAATATTGATTCCTGTTTCTGCATGTTGATGAGAAGGGCTATATTCTCCTTGTAAGAAGTATAGCTTTGATAAATTATAATGGACCTTTATAAAAAATCTAGGATGTTGAGTTAGGAAGTTTTTTAGGTGAGGATTGTTATATATTGTTTTAAACCTTTTTGATATAACTTATTCTCAGCATATATTATTGCTATACTGTTCTGGATTTTAATATTGAGAAAGTCTTGTCCAAATAGAGGATGAGTTTTATCAAGTAGTTTCTCTAAATTATTTATGGCTTCTTCGAAATTAATTTTTTTTAAGTAATAGCTTGATAAAGTATGTGTCCATTTAATTAGTTGATCAAATTTATATCCCATTTTTCTGTTTTTCTCTTCTTGTGATAGTTCATTTGAACAGATTTCAAATACTTCCTCGTAATTCTTGTTTTTCAATAAATCCTCAAGATATTTCTCAGTCTCAATTATATAGTAATCCGTGTCACCTAAAAGTATTTTAAAGAGATAGGGCAAAGTCACTTTAAGTCTTATTGAAACGACATAGAATATGTCGACACTTGGAAATCCAAGACCTGACTCTATTCTACTAATTGCGGCTTGTGTGCAAACCCCGTTAGCCAGTTGAGACTGTGTTAATTTGTTTAGCTTTCTTAGTCGTTTAATCTCTTCCCCTAACGCAATGGCATCAAGTTCTATCATTATAATCACCTAATATAAGAAAT
>NZ_JBMERO010000048.1:0-9477 GCF_049310945.1 Bacillus sp. DJP31
CCTTTGCAAAATATTGTTTAACCTCTTTGTCATCTGCACATTGTGCGAAACCAGTTATCAGTTGCATTCCAATACTATTTGATTCAATTCCATGATGGAGAGTTCCAATTTCAATATCGTTCAAAGCCCTATCATTACTAAAGGGTGTAAATCCATTTAAATAACTTTTATTCTTTATAAATTCAGTTGTTTTTGGCATGGTTACTATTGGTGGTAAGGTAAGGATCCCTCTATTTAGTAAATAAAGGGTAGATAATTGATAAGTCCTATGAGTGATAGTAGTTAGTCCTGCATAAATTGACATAATATCTTCACGGTATGCCATAGTCATATTTAATGTGTACATGCCCATGCTAATTTCTTTTAAAATACGGAGAAACATAATGTCAAATCCATTGTCGTATAACTTTGGTGCTTCTAAGTTAACATCTTCATTAGTAAATCCTATAGGAATTACTACACCTTCATTTTCAAAAATACCAATTATTTTATTTACATAAAAGTCTAGCTCTTGCCATAAACCTCCCATAATATTTATAGCTTGTTGATCGTCGGATTTTTCGATGAAATATTCTAATACCCTTAGGATAAGTGTTTTTTCTTGGTATGTAAGCCATAGTGTTCCTAGTTCCGATGAGCTAATAGGTTTTTTATCATTCATATGCTTTACTACCTCCAATCTGCTATTGTTATTCTTCCATAAAGGGGTTTTTTTATTAGCTTGAATAAATAATAGTTATTATGAAACTAATGGTACCTTATTAACTTTTGCTGCAATTGTCTTTGCTGTTGATCGAACTACTTGTGTTGATTTTGCTATTGTACGCCAAACTTTCCAACATAGCGGAATGGATTTGCTTTTGCTACTTCCATCCCTAATGATGTAGGTACATCTATTGTTAGTAGATTCCATTCCCCACTCATCGTACGTATAGCGAGCAATAATTTCCTGTAACTCATTGTTGATAGCAACAATGTCGAAAAACGAGAAAGGTATCTGATGATCAAGTCGAAATAGCGATTGGTAAGGAAAAAATAGTTGATAATATGTTTAATTACCTAGGCGGTGAGCATATCGATTTTTCTGTTTATAACAACGAACTAGTAGCTTTTATGGATGGTCAACTACTACCGCCTCGGAGAAGGAGCGTTTATGGTTACATATCAGTTCAAGGATAATAATAAAATCCTGTGCAAACAACTAGATCAAAAAATAAGTACTTCCTAATACATGAGCCTTTAACTAGTTTAGTATTCATTGTTCTCACCACAACCTTACATTTTATAAAGATATGATATGGAGAGGTTGTCATATTGATTTATTTTAAGATGAGAAAAAGGGAATACACAAAAAAGTTAGAATTATATACTACATCTATGGTAATCTATTGGAAAAGATAGAAAATTTCGTTTTTACATAGTATGGAATTCACGTGAACCTAAAATACTCATTTGATAAGAGAAGAGGAGAACAGTTTATGGTGCAAAACATTGATACGTTACATCCAGTATTAGGTAGAGTTATAGATAACATTGGCAAGGTCATGATTGGGAAGCGGGACGTGGCAACTTTAAGCTTGGTAGCTTTGTTGGCGGAGGGACATGTTCTGCTAGAGGATGTTCCTGGTGTTGGGAAGACAATGATGGTTCGTGCATTAGCAAAGTCAGTTAGTGCTGATTTTAAACGTATTCAATTTACGCCTGACTTACTTCCATCAGATGTAACAGGTGTTTCTATTTATAATCCGAAAGAGCTTCGTTTTGAATTCCGTCCAGGACCTATTATGGGGAATATTGTACTAGCTGATGAGATTAATAGAACGTCACCTAAAACACAGGCCGCTCTTCTTGAAGGGATGGAGGAAGCTACCGTTACAGTGGATGGGGTAACGAGACCCTTAGCGAAGCCTTTCTTTGTTATGGCTACGCAAAATCCGATTGAATATGAGGGTACTTATCCATTACCAGAGGCTCAACTAGATCGATTTATTTTAAAGCTGCGAATGGGCTATCCGACTCCAGATGAGGAAATGGATATGCTAGCACGCATGGAATCTGGTCAACCCATAAATGAGTTAGAGGCGGTTATTTCTACCGAGGAACTGATTCAATTACAACAAGAGGCAAAGAAAGTATCGGTGGATGAGTCGATTAGACAATATATTGTAAATATCGTGACTCAGACGCGTAACCACCTTTCTATTTATTTGGGTGCTAGTCCACGTGGTGCTCTTTCGTTAATGAGAGCAGCACAAGCCTATGCACTGGTTCATGGTCGTGATTATGTTGTTCCTGATGATGTTAAATACTTAGCACCATTCACTTTATCGCATCGTATTATCTTAAAATCCGAAGCGAAATTCGAAGGAATTACAACAGAGCAAATAGTGGAGCGCATGCTCGAACAGATTAGGGTTCCGCTCGTAAGGCGCTGATCTTTATGAAGAAAAACTTATATGTTCAATTAACAGCAAGGGTTTTCGTTATTGTCTTCCTCCTTGCTGTCACATTTATCTATGCGATGTTTCAAGGTGGATTTGTTAGCTGGTTTATTTTCTATTGCTTTCTGCCATTTGGACTTTATTCTTTATTAGTTAGCTTTTATCCAATGGGGCTCTTTACGGTCTTCAGAACAGTGAACCAAGAACAATTTACTTCAGGTGAAAAGCTGAAAGCGACAATTACTATTGAGAGAAAACTTCCGTTTATTCCGCTTTTATATGTCATTGTGGAGGAAGAAATACCGGCCTCATTAAAATTCTGTCAGCAATCTAAGCGGTCAAAAAATATCGTGTTTCCTTGGTTTAGGAAAACGATTGAATTTGAATATGTGATCGATTCTATCCCTCGGGGAGAGCATATGCTTTCGTCAATTCGAATCAAAACAGGGGATCTATTTGGTTTAATTGAGAAGGAACGTAGCTACGAAATCCAAAAAGCGTACCTTGTTTTTCCGCAATATGTGGATTTAGCTTATCGACAGCTTGAAAATCGATTTGATCAAGGATACACATCTTCTAGAACAAAGCTGATTCGTGATACAACGATGGCGGTTGGTGTCCGTGAATATCAACCAGGAGATCGGTTTACATGGATTGATTGGAAGGCGAGTGCGAGGAAAAACACCTTTATGACAAAGGAATTTGAACAACAGCAAAGTCATGATGTGGTAGTGTTTATGGATCGTTCCAAAAATCAAAACCGGGCCTTGTTCGAACAAGTTGTCGTATTATCCGCTTCTATAGTTCGTTCAATTTTGAGACATGGTGCTCAAATGGGATTTATTTCAATAGGGAAAGACCGGTTCATTGGTGGGGTGAAAAATACCGAACATCATCAGCAACAGATTTTCTACCATCTCGCAAAAGTTCAGCCTGATAGCAACGATTTTGCATCAACCGTTGAATCAGAACTTAGCAAATGGCAGAAAGGGTTAACGATGTTATTTGTTACGAGTGAATTGACAGAGTCCTTTATTCGTAGTATTGAGCAGATGGCCCACCGACAATACAATCTTGTTGTGTTTGTTGTTTTACCAAAGCTAAATCCATCAAAGGAAACGATTGTTAAGATTGAGAACCTAAAGCGAAAGCATATTTCTGTTAAAGCAGTAATGGAAGGTCAATATGCGGAAGCTTTTCATGAGGTGAGTAGATGAGTAAGGCAGAAGGAAGGTTTCAAAAAATCATCTATTATATTTATGGCTTTCTTGTTTTATGGGAATGGCTTCGCCCATTAGATGAAGTAACAGATACAGGGAATCTATCGATATTTTTTTATTTTATTGCCTTTTCCTATTTGTTAGCTTATTTAAAGCCACCTTTTCTCGTTGTTTTTTCAGCAAAGGTGCTGTTTATTGCTTATTTTATACACAGCTTATTTTATCAAGGAAGCTTTTTTGAAAGGGAATGGATCGGCGAACTTTTTCAGGACCTCGGAGCCAATGTTGGTTTTATGCTAGCAGCCAATTGGTGGGAGATGACGAATTCATTCAGAAGTATACTCTTTTTTGTATTGCTATGGTTGTTGGCTTATTTAATGGAATATTGGATTGTCCAGCTTAAGAAAATTTTCCTGTTCTTGATTTTGACGATTACTTATCTAGCTATATTAGATACGTTTACGCCATATGATGCTAGTCAAGCTATCGTTCGAATGATTGTGTTTGGTTTTCTTATTCTTGGATTGTTAAGGTTTGAACGATTAAAAGATAAAGAGGGAATCCTTGTTAACAAACAGCTTTTGACAAAATGGTTGGTACCTCTTGTAATTTTGACATTACTGACCACTACGCTTGGATACCTAGCTCCAAAGGCCGCACCGATCTGGCCAGATCCGATACCTTATTTAAAGGGGTATGGTGAAGCGTCTGGTATGAATGGTGTAAAGCGTATTGGCTATGGGACGAATGACTCTAGATTGGGTGGAGCATTTATCGGTGATGAAACTGTTGTTTTTACAGCGGAAACGACTTCTCGTGAATATTGGCGAGTGGAGACGAAGGATATTTATACAGGTAAGGGTTGGGAAGCATCTAAAACAGATTTAAGTTCTACGATAAATGCGGAAAATCTACACATTTCGATGCTAGATCCTTCCGTTGAGACTGTTCCCTCAGAGGCTGTTATAAATGTTGAGCTTGGATATCCACACATTGTCTATCCTGTTGAATTACAAGGTGTTAAAACCGATTTGGAGATTGAATACAAGATTAATACGAGTACGGAAAAAGTAATGACAGAAAGAAGTGGGCAGCCTTATCCACTAGAGCAGTACGGAGTTGTCTATAATGATCCTCAATATAAATTTGAGAATTTGAGGATTACACCTCTATTAGATGACCCATACATCGCAAGTCGTTACACACAGCTTCCAGATAATACGCCGATTCGAGTTCGAGAGTTAGCAGAGGAAATCATTGCACCATTCTCGAATCGATATGATCAAGTAAAAGCAGTAGAAAGCTATTTTAGAAGAAGTGGTTTTGTCTATGAAACAAAGGACGTGGCCGTTCCTGGAAATAATGACGACTATGTAGACCAATTTCTTTTTGAAACGCTGAAGGGATATTGTGATAACTTCTCTACTTCAATGGCTGTTTTACTGCGATCAGTTGGGATTCCATCTCGGTGGGTTAAGGGTTATACAGGTGGAGACTATATTCAAACGTTAGAGAATAATACACGTATGTATGAAGTTAAAAATGCGAATGCTCACTCGTGGGTAGAGGTTTATTTTCCAGGGAGTGGCTGGGTTCCGTTCGAGCCAACGATGGGCTTTTCAAACCCGTATGACTTTTCAACTAATCAAGAACAAGATGCGGCTGTTCCAGTTCCAAATCTTGATCAGGAGCAGCCTGATCGAGAGCGGGAAGATCTTCTTGCAGAAGAAGAAGAAAAGGATACAGCGGGTTCAGGTTCTTCATGGTCATTGGATATTACCTTCACTGATGTCTTGAAAATAGCAGGAGTTCTGATTGTACTAGGTGTAATCATATTTTTCACTCGTAGGAAATGGTATCCGTTCTATATCTTGCAACGTTATGGGAAATTTAAAAACTCACGGTCGTTTGAAAAAGCCTATTTTGTGTTGGTTCATGCGCTTAGAGGCTATGGACTTAAGAAAAAGGAAAGCCAAACTTTACGTGAATATGCAGCGTACGTAGACTCCTTCTTTTATTCGAAAGAAATGAGAAAGCTAACCTTAAAGCTAGAAGGAATCCAATACCAGAAAGACTATGTCCTTGAAAAAAAGGATATCGAGTCTTTAAGGGAATTATGGGAAAATTTAATTAAAAGAGTATCATCTTGACCGATTGAAGAGCCATTGATAGAATAGGTTCAACTTAAAAAAGATTTCTTCGTATATCCTCAGGGAATATGGTCATGAGAGTCTCGTGCGGGGTTGCCGTAAATCACCTGACTATGAAGGCAGGGTCGAGATGTATACAATAGTATTATTTGTATGAAACTAGGGAAACTGCCTTCTGTGTCTAGAGACAGGAGGACCCTAGTTTTTTTGTGTTTATTACTATAATTAGGTAGAGGTGATTTTAGTTGGTCATTAATCATGAGAAAATTATTGTGCTAGATTTCGGTAGCCAATATAATCAGTTAATTACTCGTCGAATTCGGGAATTTGGCGTTTATAGCGAGTTACATCCACATACCATAACGGCAGATGAATTGAAGGAAATGAATCCAAAAGGAATCATCCTTTCAGGAGGACCAAACAGTGTGTACGGGGAAAATGCTTTTCATTGTGATCATAAAATCTTTGATTTGGGAATTCCTGTCCTCGGTATTTGTTATGGAATGCAGCTAATGACCCACATATTTGGTGGAGTAGTAGAGAAGGCGAATCATCGTGAATATGGGAAAGCAGTCCTAAAGATTGAAAACGAGTCTCTACTCTATGAGTCTCTACCCAGTGAGCAAGTCGTTTGGATGAGTCACGGTGATCTAGTGACCCAAACACCTGAAGGGTTTGTAGTAGATTCAACCAGTGCATCTTGCCCAATCGCTGGGATGAGCGATGCGTCACGGAAGTTTTTTGGTGTTCAATTCCATCCTGAAGTTAGACATTCTGAATACGGAAACGATCTACTAAAGAACTTTGCTTTTGAAATTTGTGAGTGTAAAGAGAAATGGACGATGGGGAATTTCATAGAAATCGAATTAGAGAAAATCCGCCAATTAGTAGGCGGTAAAAAAGTATTATGTGCTTTAAGTGGAGGAGTGGATTCTTCAGTTGTGGCTGTCCTCATCCATAAAGCAATTGGTGATCAATTAACATGTATTTTCGTTGACCATGGACTTCTTCGCAAAGGGGAAGCAGAAGGTGTCATGAAAACGTTCAGCGAAGGCTTTAATATGAATGTCATTAAGGTAGATGCAAAAGAGCGTTTCATGTCAAAGTTAAAGGGTGTCAGTGACCCAGAGCAAAAACGTAAGATTATCGGAAATGAATTTATTTATGTTTTCGATGATGAAGCAACTAGGCTTGAAGGCATAGACTTCCTCGCTCAAGGAACGTTGTATACAGACATTATTGAAAGTGGTACTTTAACAGCTCAAACGATTAAGTCCCACCATAATGTAGGTGGCCTTCCTGAAGATATGCAGTTCACTTTGATTGAGCCTTTAAGTACTCTTTTTAAGGATGAAGTTCGTGCGTTAGGAACGGAGCTTGGAATACAGGATGACGTTGTTTGGAGACAACCTTTCCCAGGACCAGGGTTAGGGATTCGTGTACTAGGTGAAATTACGGAAGAGAAATTAGAAATAGTACGTGAATCTGATGCTATACTTCGTGAAGAGATTAAGCTTGCTGGATTAGACAGAGACATCTGGCAATATTTCACGGTTCTTCCTGATATTAGAAGTGTAGGTGTAATGGGAGATGCCCGAACCTACGACTATACAATTGGTATTCGAGCTGTCACTTCCATTGATGGAATGACTTCTGATTGGGCGCGCATACCTTGGGAAGTATTAGAGAAGATCTCTACCCGAATTGTAAATGAAGTAAATCATATCAATCGTGTTGTATACGATATTACAAGTAAACCACCAGCTACCATAGAATGGGAATAAATCCGAACGAAAAAACCGAACATGTTAAAAAATGTTCGGTTTTTCTGTTGACGAGTAATCAAAAAGGTGGTAATATCGGAAAGTACTTATTCATTCATTCATTCGAATATTGTCTCGTATAATTTTGGGAATATGGCCCGAAAGTTTCTACCAAGCTGCCGTAAATAGCTGGACTACGAGGGAAAGATTTAATCCACTTACGGATAATCGTATTTTATGGGTTCTTTCTGTTTCCTTTTTATGTCCAGCTCCAACGCTCGTTTGCGTGGAGCTGTTTTTATTTGGGAGTATTTCCTTCTATTAAGAAAGAGGGGGAAAAGAAATGAAACGTTATTTTCAATTTGATGAACTGGGTACAAACTACAGAAAAGAGTTTATCGCAGGTTTAACTACATTTTTATCAATGGCTTATATCTTATTTGTAAATCCGGAAGTACTAAGTTTAAGTGTTATTACCGATCTTCCAGATGAATTGAGAATGCCGAAGGAAGCAGTATTTACTGCAACTGCATTAGCAGCGGCACTTGGTTCACTTCTCATGGGGATTATTGCTAGATACCCCATTGCGTTAGCCCCAGGAATGGGACTCAATGCATTTTTCTCCTTTACTGTTGTACTAGGAATGGGGATTAAGTGGGAAACAGCCTTAGCGGGTGTACTAGTTTCGGGATTATTTTTTATTCTACTAACTATATCTGGATTAAGAGAAACGATCATTAATGCCATACCAACAGAGTTGAAACTCGCTGTTGCAGCGGGTATCGGATTGTTTATCGCATTTATTGGGTTTCAAAATGCAGGAATCATCGTAAATAATGATGCAGTTCTTGTTGGTTTAGGTGATATAACTAGCGGTAAAACTTTACTAGCTATTTTCGGAGTTGTAATAACGGTCATATTAATGGTTAAACGTGTCAATGCAGGAATCTTTTTCGGAATGCTGATAACTGCGGTAGTTGGAATGCTCACAGGGCTTATTGATGCTCCAGCAAAAGTAGTCGGTGCTGTTCCGAGTCTTGAGCCGACATTCGGGGTTGCTTTCGCACACCTAGGAGATATTTTCACGATTCAAATGCTAGCTGTTATCTTGACATTTTTGTTCGTTGATTTCTTTGATACAGCAGGTACACTTCTTGCGGTTGCCAATCAAGCAGACTTAATGAAGGATAATAAACTTCCACGTGCAGGCAAGGCGCTATTTGCAGACTCTGCTGGAACAGTAGTTGGTGCTGTTTTGGGGACATCTACAACGACTTCATATATTGAATCATCTGCGGGTGTAGCAGCGGGTGGAAGGTCAGGGTTCACTTCAGTAGTAACAGCAGGCTTTTTCTTGTTAGCCTTATTCTTTTCTCCGCTTTTAGGAGTGATTACGCCATCGGTTACAGCACCAGCCCTAATCATTGTTGGAATTCTAATGGTTTCAGCATTAAAGAAGATTGATTGGGATAAGTTTGAAATAGCGGTACCAGCTTTTCTAACAATTGTCGCAATGCCATTAACATATAGCATTGCAACTGGTATTGCGATCGGATTCATCTTTTATCCTATTACGATGATTGCAAAAGGAAGAATAAAAGAAATTCACCCAATCATGTATGGAATGTTTATTATTTTCGTCTTATACTTTGTTTTCTTAACAGGTAATTAAATAGGATAAGAGTAATGACCTAGTCAACCGTTAATGCTGACTAGGTCATTTTTATTTTTCGATGAGAAAACTGTTGACTTTCTTTTTAAATCCATGTAATATCATATAGGTCGCTGCTAAATACGACGCGAAAATAGTTTAACAGCTCAAAAAAAAGTTATTAAAAAGTTGTTGACAGTGATTGAAAGATTTGATAATATTATAAGAGTCGCTTCTAGGCGGCCGAGAAAA
>NZ_JBMERO010000049.1:0-9175 GCF_049310945.1 Bacillus sp. DJP31
TGTGCTTCCTTTTTTGAGATGTTCTTTATTTTGTTAAACTAGTAGGAGTAGGCAAATTGTTAGTTACTATTTGTTTGTAATTCAGTTTCTTTTTCTGATTTTTTTTGGTTTAATTTCTTTTTAAAAACCCAACCTAGTACCAATAAGAGTAGGGGAAGCCCGACTGCAATGCTTAAAGAAAGGATGACCCATGTGTTTTCAATAAAATACACTGCCCTATGATGATCAAAAACGACCCAATACCCGAATCCACTTAGGATAAGGCAGGTAGGTATGATTACAGGCCGGTAATCTTTAAGCCCAATTATTTTCTGTAAAGCTACAGAAGAACACAATAGCGAGATCATTATTTGGATTAGGGCCGAAGTAGCAAAAAATGCAATCATAATCATTTCGTAGCGATGAATAAATAAGCCAATCTCTGCACTTCTAGCCATTTGCATACAAGAAATAATATACTGCGCAACAACTTCGGGTGTGAGAACCCCAACTTCAATGATAGGCCACATAAGGATGAATAAGCCACTATATACAATCGAAGCAAACGTTGACATTTTCCAGGACTTGTTTTCTTTTACAAGGGGAAGGATGATTGTCGCCATCATTGTGGCCAATGCCCAATCGGTATTATGATGCCTACTTGCCCAGGTTGCTTCCAAGAATCCAGATTGAAATGTTGGTTGTAATTCCCTAATATCAAATTCTCCAATTGACCCCATCAATAAAAGGATGTTTAATATGATGATTGAAAAGACACCTATTAACGCCATCCTTGCAATTACTTCAACTCCAAAATGGATTGCATATGCACCTAGAAGAAATGCAACAAAAATAAAGAGAAGAATTGGAGCATCTGGCAAGAAGTAATCTTTTAGGTGGTATACAAGTGTCGCCATTATTGAACCATATGCCCCTAAGAAAAACAGGAAGATAAATAAAGCAATAAACTTTCCGAAATACTTCCCAAGTAGTAGACTGGATTGATCTATTAAGTCACCATTAGGGTATCTCATGATAACAAACACAACTAAATACATGATAACTATACCTTGGATAACGGCAATGAAAGTCGATATCCAAATGTCCCCTCCTACCTCTCTCGCCATTGACCCTTGTGTTAAACCAATTGCCTTTGGATAGATCATATTAATGATTAACGCCATAAACATTCCATTTGTTATTTGCACCTTCATTACTCGATTAATTTCTCCTTTTTTCCCGATTTCGTTTCTTCTATAAGTAAAGAGCCATGAATGACATGTGCATCAGCACTAATATTAATTGTTACGGTCGGGAATACATTTTCCCACTCGCCAGATAGTTGCTTCCATTCGTATGGATATTGGTTTTGAAAAACTTTACCTAGTTCCAATACATCTGATTTATACTCTTTCTGAAGTTTATTAATGGTTTGGCTTATATCAGTTTTTAATTCGTTTTCAATTACATGTTCTAATTGCTTAACCTCTTCTTGATTCCTGATACTAAAAGGACAACCAGCGTCAACAACACGTGCATAAGAAGTTATCTTTGCTTGAAAACTAATTGTATTATTCTTATATAGAGGCTCCACGTCAAAGTTTTCATTTCTCATTTCCACGCTTAAACTTTTTTCATTATCACTTGGGCAAGGAACGGTTAGAACAACAGATTCTAACTGTTCCCTAAAATAAAGCATACCTTTTGTTTCTTTAGGCTCGAGAATCCCTACCAATTTATCGTCTATAAATATTCCGGCGCCTGCTAACTCAACTTGTTTTATGGTTGGGCCTTTACCAGGCTCTTTATTCGAGATTTCAGATTTTTTTAATTTAACCCTAGCTAGAACAGGTTGACTACTTTCGTTTAGGTAAGCAGCTTGAAGGTCCATCATCTGGGTCTTTGGAGCAAAACCAGAAAGCCTACTATAGCGAAATAATTTGAATAATGTTTCCCCAGGGATTACCTCAATACCAGTAATCGTTGAAACAACTTCTCCAGCATTTTCAGGTGAAACGACAACGTAAGTTTTCATTCGCAGTTCGGGATTTCTTGTAAAGAAGTCAATGATTTCAGCAATTCCTTCCTTAGCTAGCTCTTCATTTATGACGATGATAAAGTTATGAGCCCAAAAAATTCTTCTTGAAGTAAAACTAGAGAGATTTCTGATTGCTTCAAATATAGTTTCACCTTCGGCTTCAACTGACCATATAGGCTCACCAGTCTGACCAGTAGGTGCCCCGGTTTGTCCTCTAGCATCTCCTGGACGGGCGATTTGAACGGTTACCTTTATTTTTCCATCTTCAGACCCTTTATCTAAACCTACTGCCATCACCAGAGAAAGATCATTAATTTCACGTTTTCCAACACAGCTAGTTAGAACGAGAAGAAAAAGTATCATCATGAATAAGAATCTAGCTTTTCTCATTATTGATTATCATCTCCTCGTTTTTTACCGTACCTCTCAAATCGTGAGAGACCATTCTCATTGTAAACATGGGAGTCTTAGGCCTTCTCTTTTTCTTCAGAATCACTTGAAAGTTTGTTCGGTGGTTTTGGCATTTGGTTCTCACCTTCACGATAGGGATCTCCATCAGCAAGCTGTGGCTTTTTGTTCATTTTCCACCAAGGGAAACGGAGAATAGTATCCTTTTGATCAGATGGTTGAAAAGGACTAGCAGGAGCTAAATATGATTCTCCAAAAGAACGTAGGGTCAATGCATGAATTGCTATTAAAGCAAACATTGTTGCAAATCCTAGTAATCCTAAGGTACCTGATGCTAAGAGCAAAGGAATCCGAATCAATCGAATAGAATAAGAAGCCGAGTAATTAGGAATAACGAAGGAAGAAATCCCCGTGATTGCAACAATTATAACCATAAATGGAGATGCCACACCTGCTTGGACGGCAGCTTGTCCTATAACCAATGAACCGACAATACTAACTGCTTGACCTACTGGTTTAGGCATTCTTAATCCAGCCTCTCTCATTATTTCAAAGGAAAACTCCATAATCAATGCTTCTAATAAAACAGGAAATGGAACAGTCTCTCGACCTGCAGCAATCGTCAGTGCAAGCGATGTAGGTATCATTTCTTGATGAAAACTTGCAAGCATGACATAAAGGGACGTTAACGTTAGGCTGATGATAAAGGCGAAATAACGTACTACTCTAAAGAAACTACCGGCCGTATACTTGACATAGTAATCATCACTTGCCTGTAATAATTGCCAAAAATAGGTAGGTACAATTAAAGCAAAGGGAGTGTTATCAACAAAAATAACAACTCTTCCTTCTAATATAGCAGCTGCTACTTTATCGGGACGCTCTGTGCTCATTATTGTAGTAAACGGGGAACGTGGAGTATCTTCAATTAACTCTTCAATATACCCACTTTCTAAAATGCCATCTATTTTAATCCTTTCAAGTCTTTTTTTTACTTCTTCTACTAATCCATCTTTCACAGTCCCCTTTATGTATCCGATATTAACATCCGTTTTTGTTCGTTCACCAATTTGCATGGCTTCAATTCGAAATAACGGATCGCGAATTCTCCTTCTTACTAGTGCTGTATTTGTCCGAATATTTTCCGTGAAACCATCCCTTGGCCCTCGTACAACTTGTTCAGTTTGGGGTTCATCTATGCTACGAGATTCCCATCCTTTTGTCTGGACATGGAAGGCTTTACTACAGCCCTCTATAAAAAAAATCGTACCACCAGATAAAATCGCATCTATTGCCTTATCTACTTTAGGAATATTTTCAAACGAAGAGTTTATTAAAATATGCTTTGTAATTAAATCTTCCAGGTTTTCTTCCTTAATACCGGTTCTATGTAAAAGCTCGTTTCCTTCATATTGTAGAGCTTCTATTGCTTTTTCAATTAACTGTGTATTAACAAGACCATCTGTGTAGAAACAGAGGCCACGAATATTTTTATGCTCATGAAAAGTAATTCTTCTTTTAATTAAGTCAACACTATTCTCAAGAATAGCATTTATCTTAGATTCATTTTCATCGATGCTTGTAGAAAATGTTTGATTCAATAAGTTCTTTTTTTCTACCATGTTGCACCTCTTCACACTAACACTGTTACCTTTATAGCCATAACTAGAATGATTTATGCGAAAAAAATGTATAACATTTACCTCAGTGGTATAAAAAGGGAAGAGAGGAGGACGGTCGATGAATCTATATCATACTTGGATATACGAATATATCTTAAATGCCAGTTGGTTTGTATGGACTGTTGTTATTGTTGTTCTTGGTTTTAATATTCTTTCACCGATTTTTATTTGGTCAATTATGAGTGGAAGACCAGTCCTATTACCAAGAAAATTGAAAGAGGGAAATGTGGAAGTGAGTGATAAAAATACATAGGAAAACTCAGTTGAATTCAATTTATCTCCTTTGTTTTATTGTTAATGACTATCCCTTTAACTCAGAACGACATTCTCCGACCTATTTGGGATTTTCTGTAGAAAATCTGTTTTCGAAAAACTTTGTTGCTTTTTAGAATAAGGGTTGATTGTAACGAGAGGATGCACCATTCCCCGGGGGGGGGGGGGGCGGTGAGCCTCCTCGGCGCTTTGCGCCTTGCGTGAGTCTCACCTGTCCCACTTCTCTAAGCAGGTGCCCTAGCACCAACTGTTCCAATCAACTCATTTATTTAAGGGTTGCTTGACCACTTTTTAGAGAAAGAGCTTAAAGAAAAACACCAGCACGACTACTTATTCTGATCTAGTGGGATAATCAGTTTATTTTTTAAAAAAACATTCAATATCCTGGATTATTTCAAGATAGGCTACGAATGCCTATATCATTGAAAAGCTACTTAGACAAAAGATGTATTAGATGATTGGTGGGTATGCCGAAGATGACGCAGAAGATCAATTGATGGAAGATCCTGTTTTCACTCAAATTCTTAGCACACCTGCGTTAGCTTCTCAACCGAGTCTCTCTCGTTTTTGGGAACGGTTTGACCCAAAATCGATTGCACAATTACAACAGGCGAGTCAAGAACTACTCGATAAAGTACATCATCATAGAAAATCCAAAGCAATCATTTTTGATTTGGATTCTACGCATGCAGATACCTAAAGTAATCAAGAATCAAAAGCTTACAATGCCCATTATGGAACGGTCGGTTTCCCTCCATTAGTTGCTTTTGACGGCGTTACCGGTGATTTTCTGAAAGTACAGCTACGCCCTGGCAATGTAATACGTCTAACGGCGTTGTCGATTTCATCAAACCGTTGATTGAGCATTAGGAGAAGCACGGGAACCGTCCCTGTGCTTCGGGAACCGTCCCTGTGCTTCTTTTTGATTAATATTGATATTGACATTGGAAGTGTATTAAGCATATAATACAAAATATAAGGTGTATTAATCGAGTGATACAGAAGTGTTTTATATCGAATATGTATTACGCGCTTAATACAGTTATTAGAAATGCCTGTATCTTTTAGTTGAGTTATATAAAAGCATATTTTTTTACAAACAGTGTATTGACCTCTTAATACATAAGAGGGAAATTGTTTTTTTAGGAGTTGGGTCTATGGATGTAAAGTTTAATAATCGGGATCCTGTGTACGTGCAGGTCATTCAGTATTTTAAAGAACAAATTGCTAAAGGATTCTTTGAACCAGGTCAGGAGATTCCGTCAAGAAGAGATCTAGCTAATCGATTGAAGATAAATCCGAATACGGCGCAGCGTGCGTATAAAGAAATGGAGGAACAAGGGTTGATCTTTACGGAAGGAAATTTACCTAGTCGGATTACGAAAGATGAGAAAGTATTGCAAATGGTGCGAGAGGAAATGATTTTGGAGGCAGTTACTACGTTTATTCATTCCGTTCGGTCCATCAATGTACCTTTAAACGAGGCTTTGAATGTTGTGAATAAAGAATATGAAAAGGAAAGTAATGAATAGGGGGATTTTGTGTGATTGAAGTAAAGGATGTAACAAAGAAGTTTGGCAGGAAGACGGTGTTAAATGGTGTATCATTTACTGCTGAAAAAGGAAAAATTACTTGTTTAATTGGCATCAACGGTGTTGGAAAAACGACCATTATGAAAGCGATTATGGCATTAACCCCGATTGATAGCGGAGAAATTCTCATTAATGAAGAAAAAATTCATAAAGGCAGCTATGAAAAAGTTACGTTTATACCTGACACCATTACCATGCTGCCTCAAATGAAAATAAATGAGGCTTTTACGTTTATGGCTGATTTTTACGACAGTTGGAATCAAAAACGTGCGAATGAACTTCTCCAATTTTTTAGACTAAAAGAAACCGACCTAATTTCTGAACTATCGAAAGGAAATACCGCAAAAGTAAACCTTATACTTGGACTAGCACTGGATGTAGATTATGTCTTAATGGATGAGCCCTTTTCAGGGATTGATATATTTAGTCGAGAACAGATTGCTGAAGTATTTACAAGTCATCTAATTGAGAATCGTGGTGTTATCATTACAACACATGAGATTAATGATATCGAGCATTTAATTGATAAAGTAGTTTTGCTAGATAATGGTGTCGTATTAAAAGAATTCGATACAGAAGAAGTCAGAGAGAATGAAGGGAAATCGGTCATTGATGTCATGAGAGAGGTGTATAAAGCATGAATCGTTATTTGAAGTTAGTCAATTTCGAGTTTACTCGTTTTTTAAAATTATATATGGTTTTAACTGGGATTACGCTACTTATACAGGTGATTGGAGTTATGCTTGAATCACGAAAATATGTGGGCCGAGCAAACAACGCCATTTATGAGGAATTACTATCGAAAAGGGAATTTATCGAACAATATGGAAAAATGTCCTTTTTAAACTTTTCACAGACTGGCTGGTTTTTGGGGCCGATTGTGCTTTGTGGTGTTACATTACTCATTTATGTGTTCTTTATTTGGTATCGTGATTGGCTTGGAAAGAACACGTTTAGTTATCGTCTGTTAGTGTTACCAACAGCACGAATCAATGTTTATTTGGCAAAGGCTACTACGATTTTCCTCTTTGTTTTAGGGCTCGTTGCATGGCAATTAGTATTAATACCAGTTGAAACTCAAGTTTTACAATGGATGATTCCAGCTGAGTTTTATACTGATATCTCTGTGACCGAAATTACCAATCTCTATTTATTGAATATATTGGTTCCTCAAACATTTACTGACTTTATTCTTTATTATGGTGCTGGAATGGCAGCTGTATGTATTGTTTTTACGGCTATTTTATTTGAACGTTCTTTTGGTTTGAAAGGGATTATCTTCGGAATTGTCTATTGTGCTGTTTCGCTTTTACTCATTTTAGCTCCAGTGTTAGTGAATGAATTCGTTTTGGGGAATTACTTTTATCCAATCGAACTGTTTTATTTGGAAGTGGGAGCAGGATTGCTTGCTTGGGCAGGTGCCATTTCGATTGGTAATTACCTCATAAATAAAAAAATAAGAGTATGATAGGAGGTTACATAAATGAAAAGATATTGGAAAATCATCACGATCTGTCTCGTTACAGTAATCGTGATTGGAGCTTTTTACATTCAATCTAGTTTAGCCGCTGAGAATATAATCATTGAATTTGAAAAAATAAGTGGCAATGAAAATGAAGTGAAAAATGTAACTTTAAACGCTGATTTTGTGGTTGATGAAGTGCATCAATCCTTACTCATTTCAGATAAAGAAACAAAGAATCTAACTAATCAATCCTTGGTGCAGCAATTTACTGGATCTAACACGGTGGCTGCTTATAAGCAATTAATTGAAAAGTACGGAAAATTTATGCGAGGGAAGGATTTACTCCTAAATAACTTTTATGAAGATGAAAATCTGGTAGCGTATGTCAGTGTTGAAAGGAAGGGAATAAATGGATCATCCCTAGATTCCTTTTTCGATATTGATGTTTTAGATAAAGAATCAAAAAAATCTACCTCAATGCGGTTAGATATACCTAAAAAGGAAAACTACGGCTGGGTGGATGTTGTTGATATCCAAATCGTGGATGGCAACTTGAAAGTAATCGCGAGAGGCTATAGAAGAACAAGTGGTGTACAAGATTTGAATGTCTATACGATCGACGTAGAAGATCAAAAGGTAGTAAATGATGAAATCATTTACTCTACTCCAGCAGTTGAGAATGGAATGGCAGATATTCGAATTTTGAATGATTATTATTCGAGTCAGCCGGAAAAATATATTTTATTTAAAGCAGAGGTTTCTTATGCGTATGAACATTTTGAAGGCAAGGGTGAACCTACTCTAGTCGCCAATGATGTCATGGTATATGATATAGAAAATAATCAGACGAAGAAAATTGGTATGGATGAGGAAGAACTTGGATTCAGCAGTGATTCGTATTCAATCTTTGAGTCTACGCTTTACATTCCATCTCAGACCCCAAATGGATTAGAAGTTACTCAATATGATATTGAAGCTGAGAAATGGGGCGAAAAACAGGTAGTTGATGTCGTTTTTTCTGGGAAAGAAGTCGATGCACCTTATATGAAACAACTAAATGGAAAAATATATATAATCAGTTCAACTAGAGACGGACATACCCTTTCTATCCGTGATTTAAATACAGAAGAGTCATTATATGAAGGAAAACTAAAGGTGAAAAATCAAAAAGCTAATCAAAAGGATTACCGCTTATATTTTTTTGATATCCAAGATGCTGGGTGAAGGTTGAAAAAGGTATGACTTCGGATCATATACGGTAGGGTGGGAAAAATGGAGGAACAGAAACTAGAACAAATTATTATCAATTATGAATCCGAATTGCGATATGTAGCCTTTAGATATGTTCGAAATTGGATGGTTGTAGATGATATTATGCAAGAAGTATATGTAAAGATTTTTTTAAAATTGGATTCGTTCGAGGATAAGTCTAAGATAAAAACTTGGGTATACAAAATTACGTGTAATCAATGTATTGATTATCTTCGTAGCAAGGTTGTAAAAGTTACCGTATTAAAAGATAACCCTGAAGAATTGCGATATTCAACGAATGATACAGTAGAAAAAGAAGTAGTGGAAAAGTTTGATAAAGAACAACTTTATCAACATATCGACTCTTTGCCGATGGATTACAAACAAACCTTATCCCTTTATTACTTTCATGACTATTCTTATATCGAAATTAGTAAGTTACTATGCAAAGATATTTCGTTTGTTAAAAATAAACTATGTAGAGGAA
>NZ_JBMERO010000050.1:0-8359 GCF_049310945.1 Bacillus sp. DJP31
TTGTTTTCCAGACCGAAGAGAACTCGTTTTCTTATGTGGAGAGAGCATGCAGTAAGCGCTGGGAAGTAAAAGGATCGTTCATTACTAGAACGCGTGCCCTTACGAGCACGAAAAACAGCCTTTGGAACAATACTGTAAAACAAGAAAAAACAAGTAGTGACTGGCGTTTAAAAATAAATGGTAATTTTAGGAAGGAAGCAAGAGAACCGTCCCCGTGCTTCCACTGCACTGCATAACCTAATAACATTCGATAAATTCCGGGGCGTCACTGTGACCTAAAATTTTTGTTCTTCACGTTTCTGGGCTTGAATATGTTTTTTGCTCAGCTACTTTATTGTCTTTTTCAATTCGATATTGAGTCACTTTCTCTTTTACAACTAATGGATCTTGGTTCTTTGACAATGCTTTTACGAATAGATCCTCTACCTTATGACAAACAGTTCGATATATCCCCATTTTGAATCCCCCTTACCCAATCATATTTTTAGCTACATACAACCTTCTACCTAACCAAGATAGTGCTAGAATACCTACACCTCCAGCAGAAGCTGTTTGGTTTTCTTTCTTTTCCACTAGATATTCTTTATATCCAAGTTCATAATAATGACTAAATACCTTCTCTGCTTTTTTATATCCAAAAGGAATAACCTGTTCTTCTCCACTTGCACCTAGAGATAGAGCAAAATCCTTAATTTCATTAATTTCTTTATTTGATTCAAACCCTTGTTTGTACCATTCTGTAAACTTTTCATTTGGTAGGTTTGGGTTTTCATAGGTTACCATTGTAAAAGTGTCAGCATATCCAAGTTTGAAGTACTCTTCTTTTAGTTCATTTTGTCCTTTGTCATATCCCTCTTGATAGGCAGTAATAAATACTTCTTGAACATCTACAGGGGGAGAATGTATATCATTCTTTCCGTCTTGATAACCCAAGTCAATAAATTCAGCTTGTTTTGCTTCGACTCTTTCTGAGACGGCTTTGTTAAACCCTTCTTCAAATGATGATTTCAGACTAGAGTAAGAAGCGTATTTATCTGGAACATCTAAATTGTCTTGTTTTTGTCCTAAGGAATATCCTTCTTCGCTTGCAAATTTTTTTTCTGAATCAATCTTCTTTTTACCTTCTTCGTAACCCTTGTAATAGCCTATTGAATAACCTTGATTAAAAGCATCAGTTCCAGTAGAACCTTCGCTATTGTTGGAGGCTTCCTGATAACCATCCTCTACTCCTTGTTTGTAACCTTGACTTTCTCCATTAGAACTATCTTGTTGATTTTGTTTAAATTGGGCTTGTTCAGGGCTGTTATTTATTTTTGTTTTATCATAACCACCTGGAGCTTCACAAGGAATACCATCATCGACTACACCATTTCCCCATCCATCAAGATTCTCCGGATCGTATGTTGCAGAGTATCCCTTTACATTCCAATATTCAACAACTTCATCATATGTAGCAAAATCTGAACAATCCTTGTCATTTCTAGTAGCCGCACTAATATTAGAGGAAGATCCACCAGAACTTGAGCCACCACCATTATGATAGTGATATCCTGTACATAAACCCTTAGAAATGGATTTACTACTACAGTTATGCCCTCCACTTGAATCAGTTCTACCTGAGTGTGCATTTACCATTGTTCCAAATGGAAAGATAATAAAGAAAACAATAATAGCAATTTTTCTAATCATGTAAACTCTCCTATTCTATAACTCTAAAAAGTGTAATAATTGAGACTAAAATTGTAAAATCAACCATTGAAAATGCAATTTTATTCTTACTCTTTACTTTTACATATTTACAACTTAATTACAATAGTGCGTTAGAGCGTTATTTAGGAGTAGTTTACAAGCAGGGTTTCTAAAATAATTAGAGAACTAATGAGCTTTCTTGAATAGTATTCATCGAATCATCATTCTTAACGGAACCCATTTAAGAGAAGGCTCGGAAGAAACAATTTATGATTTAAATTGTCTAAGCCAATATTTGAGATGATGAATAGTAACATCATTCAACTCGCACCATTTGAAATGTGTTAATCCATTTTTTCGAAGGTTAGCGATCCGTCTTTCCCATTCCTTTCTCCGTTCACTTTTAGACATAAAATACCCCCTCAAATGTATATTTGAAAGGATTATCTCATACCTTGATGTTTAAGTTGAAGATGGGTGCTATTTTACGCTTTCCTTTAAAAACGTACAACCATTTTGTGTTAAACATTTCTGTGAAACAAGCAAATTTGAGTGGTGACAGGCACGCAAATTAAATTCCCATAGAAGCATGGGGACGTACCCTTTGCTTCTTTCGTGATGTGAATTTCTATGCTGCTAGTTGCTTTTGCTTGAACTATGACTCAGCTAGAACATTGGAAGAATTAAAAGCGAAAATAAATCATTATATGGTTTACTATAACAATTATCGATATCAGTGGAACTTAAAAAGGATGACCCCTATTCAATATAGGAATCATCTTCTAGTTGCTTAGTCTCCTTTTTTATAGTGTCCTTGACATAGGTGCCAGTTTATTAGTCACATCCCCTTATTCATATAAAAACGTACAACCATCTTATGTGAAACATTTCTGTGAAACAAGAAAATTCGAGTGGTGACAGGCACGCAAATTAACCACAGGCATGCAAAACTAATCCCTTACCCCTATAATTCGTTAATTTTCCTTACAATTCCAGGGTTACTTTCCGCCCAGTCTCTTCTATCTTCCCTAATTGCCTTCAAGTGCAAATCTATATTTTCTTTGGTCAATATTATGCCGAAATCCCCCGGAACTGCATCTAAATGTATGTCTAATATACTATTAAATATAAGATTTCCTACATTTTTTCGATAGTGAGATTGATCAGTGTAGAACTCAAAATTAATAGGTGGCTTAGTTGTGATTGAGTTATATCCAAAGAAGTCCCATACAGGGGTAATTGCTACAATCTCTTTTTTCCATCTTTCAAAGTCATTCCAAAGACCTGCTTTTCTAATTCCTTCTAACTGTATTGCATGAACGGGAGGAAGAAAAACATCTAATTTGATATTGTTTACTTCACACAAATTTACCAACCTAATAAAATTCTGTAATTTTTGATCAGATAACTTATAATTCTTAAGAATTTCTTCATTGTTCAAATGTTCGTTCAAATGTTCATAAAAGGGATTTCTACCGTTTTTTAATAATACTTCGTTCCTTATCACGATTTCACTTTCATTATGACTTCCGTTAGGTAAGAAAACTGATCTTGTATACTTCTGTTCATCTTTAATATTATCTATGAAAACTTTTATACTATCTTTTAACGATTGTTCACTCAATAAGGTACTAAGGAGATCCTCTTTAATTAATAGATGAGTATCTAGTCGAGAATCTACAAAAGCAATTGTGTTATTTCTATAAGTATTAAACCCCTCATAATCCAGCCCAATAATGACTCTTTTTAAGTTCGGATTACTTTTTAGTGCATAATCAAAATATCGCATCTGTTCATAAATATTTGCTCCACTAAGTCCAATATTATAGGCGATTTCTCCAGTTGCTTGATAATAATAATCTGGGTCTAACCCCAATCTAGTTCTAGATGAGCCTAAGAATATTACCTCTGGCTTATTTGTGGCAACCTGCCTTGCTTTCATTAAATACTCTTTACTTTCGATTTTCTTCAAATTATAGTGTTTAATAGTAGGTGTGTTATAAATTTTATACGGATCTATCATAAAGCAAAAAATAATAATACATATTATACTAATTAAGCTACATATTATTAAATACAGATACCATTTTTTATATTGTCTCATAAATATCTCCCTTAAAAGTTAAAGTAGATAAACTCGCTTACTCTAGTCAAATTTAAAATAGAATATAAAATAAGAAAAATACAAAGGATAAAGGACCATAAGGTAGGCTTGAATGTATCTGATAACTGCTTTGTATTTTTAAAGCAAAGAATAATGATAAAGCCTACTAATATATATTGAAGTGCACCTATTGTGTCATTTAATGGTAAATTATCAAAAGTAATTATACTCTTAAAATGAGTGGGAAATAGTTCTTCGAATCTTTCTGGAAGAGTTAAACCATTGAGTCCTATCATACCCCTCAAGATTTTTATAGCGTCAGGAAAGGTTTCAGCTCTAAAAAAGACCATTGTAAAATTGATAAAATTGAATGTAATAAACCACGCCAGAACGTTATTCATTCTTATCTTGGTCAGCTTCCAATAACGATGAACTACGGTTGCCATCCCGTGTAAGAAACCCCAGAAAATAAAAGTCCAACCAGCTCCGTGCCACAGACCACTAATGAGGAACATCAATATTAAACTTATACTCGTTCTAACATTCACTTTATCCTTTAAGCCTAAAGGAGTAAAGACCTTGCGTAATAGGTATTTATTTAATGGCATATAAAGATAGCGATATAAAAACCTACCTAGAGTCATATGCCATTTGTTCCAGACATCTTGAATGTTGGTAGCTTTATATGGGGAGTTAAAGTTCCATGGTAGTGTTATATTAAAAAGGAGTGCAGCACCTATAGCCATATCCATATATCCACTAAAATCAAAATAAATTTGAAATGTATATGATAACGATATAACCCATACCTCTATAAAGGTTACAACCTTCAATTGATCAAACCCTTGTGATGCCCAAATAGAAAAAGAGTCCGCAAGAATCACTTTTTTAAAAAGGCCAATAGAAAAAAGGAAAATACCTAGTGTAACAAATCTATAATTCACTAATTTTTTTCTTAAGTTTGAAAATTGGGGGATTAATTCTTTATGATGAACGATTGGTCCAGCTATTAATTGTGGAAAAAAGGTAACAAAAAAAGCATAGTTTAATAAATTTGATGATTTAATTTCCTTCTTATAGATATCTACTATATAAGCAATCTGTTGAAAGGTAAAAAAACTAATAGCAAGCGGTAATGACAATTCCAATAGAGATTGGTTAGTTGCAAAAAGAGTGTTTACATTATGTATAAAAAAATTGGTGTATTTAAAATATCCAAGCAAACCTAAATTAAATATTAATCCTATTAACAGAACTGATTTCGAGTTAAATATATTATCCCTTTGAATAATTTTGCCTAAAAAATAATTCACTAAAATTGAAAGTAAAATTAATGGTAGATAATTAATATTCCACCAGCTATAAAAAAGCAGAGAACTTATAACCAACCAAAATTTCCCTAACATAGTATACCTTCTCCTATTTAAGAAGAAGTAAACTAAGAATACGACGGGAAGAAAGACAAAAATAAATGCAAATGAATTATACAGCATAGTTATACTCCTACAAAAAAGTTTGAATTGTACGTACCAACAAAAAAATTTACGTGTATAAATTAGTTAGAAAAGATTTTGCTAAATTGTTATTCTATATTGCATTCGTAACCGGAGGAAAAATAGTAATACTTATACCTGTAAATTCCTATCATTAGGAAATAAGGGGAATCCCGAATTAAAATCTTTTTTTCGTTATCTGTGAAGCAAGAGAACCGCTTACTCTAGTCTGAAATCATCATTTGAAGAAGGGTTTAACAAAGTCGTCTCAGAAAGAGTCGAAGCAAAACAAGCTGAATTTATTGACTTGGTGTAAACGCTAAACTAGAATTAACAGTTTTCCACAAATAGAAATGAACAGAATTCCACAAATAAGATTAAACAGTTTACCCACTATATTATAACTTTCAATATACTTGAATTAGTCTATTGAAAGTGAGGAATTAGGAGTGAACCGTTTCATGAATTACATCGAGATTCATCGTCTACACAAAGAAGGATTTTCCAAGAGTTCCATTTCTAGAAAGCTAAACATATCAAGAAATAGGGTGATAGATTACTTAAGTATGTCACTTGAGGAATTTCAAGAGTTTGCAAGCTCGCTTAAAACGAGAGAAAAGAAGTTAGACCATTACCATAATGATGTACTTGGTTGGTTGCGGGAATATCCCGATCTAACAAGCGCACAGATATTTGACTGGCTAGAGGAGAAGTTGCATTTTAAAGACGTGGCTGAAAATACAGTTCGGAATTATGTGAATCATATGAGAGATGTCTATCACATCCCAAAAATAAGTGTGCAACGAACATACTCATCTGTCCCAGAGCTTCCTATGGGACAACAAGTACAAGTGGACTTCGGACAGACTGTTGCGAAGGATATAAAGGGGTGTAACAAGCGACTATATTTTATCGCATTCGTGCTTTCCCATTCCCGATATAAATATGTCGAGTGGCTAGACCGGCCGTTTCGAACGTCTGATGTCATTAGAATGCATGAAAATGCTTTTCATTATTTTGAGGGAATGCCATTGGAGATGGTGTATGACCAGGATGCGTTACTAGCGGTAAGTGAAAATGCAGGAGACCTTATCATGACGGCGGAATTTACGAAGTATCACCAGACCCGTCGATTCAACATATATCTTTGTAGAAAAAGCGATCCGGAGACAAAAGGGAAAATTGAACAGGTTGTACAATTCGTCAAAAACAACTTCAGTAAAAATCGAGTATATGACAATATTGCAGACTGGAATTTATCCTGCAATGCTTGGTTGAAACGAACAGGCAATCATAAAGTTCATCATAATACAAAAAAGAGACCTTCAGAAGTGCACGCCCTGGAAAAGCAACACTTAAAGAAAGTCTCTGGTACTTATATATTTGAGAATGTTCTCCTATCAAGTATAACAAGAATGATTCAAAAGGACAATGTGATTCGGTTTGGAGGAAACCGTTATAGTGTCCCGATAGGGACATACAGAAATGAAGCTCCTAATATAGCCTATCTTCAAGAAGACGCGGGTCATCTATTCATACGACTTAAACAGACAGGGTCTATATTGGCGCAGCATCGGATTTCAGAAGGAAGAGGACTACTAGTATCAGACCCTTCACATCGGGAACGTAACACATCTAAAAGAGAAGCCCTGATTCAGGAAATAGAAGATGTATTCATAGATAAAGAAAACATTCAATGGCTAGTGGAGCAACTAAAAGAAAAATACCCACGACATTTAATGGATCAATTATAGATATTACAAGGCTCCATGAAGTTATATCCAAGTTATTGTGAACAAGCAATGCAGGAGATGAAAAAGCTTAAGATGACAAGTGCAAATGACTTCCGAGATATCGCACACTCACTGTCTATTCAGAGTCAATGTTCATCCCCTGTAGTCACCACAGAACTAAACCCGAAATATAAAGAACTAATTGCGCCAGAACGGTCTGATGACATATATTTAAAAGTTTTAGGAGGAGGTAGAGTTTGATGGGTCAGCCGTTTGAAGCATTACAAGATAAATGCCGTACTTTGCGTCTCGCCGAGACGGCCAAGGAACTACCCGCCCTAATGAGGGAGGCAGAATCCAAAAGCTGGACATATCATGAATTCATCCATAAGCTCTTGAGCTACGAGATGAGTTGTCGAGAGAAGAAGAATAGTGAAAGGTTAATGAAATGGGCTGAATTTCCGGAGAAAATGACATTTGAGAGCTATAACTTAAAAGAGCAAACTGCCATTGGTGAGAAGCAATTAAAGGTGTTAAAGGAGCTGAATTGGATAGAGGAAAGCTTCACATTAATTATGATGGGACCCACAGGCTCTGGAAAAACTCATTTATCCATTGCGTTAGGCATACATGCCGTGGAAAAGGGATACCAGGTATCCTTCGTCTCCATGAGTCAACTCATGTATATCTTAAAAACAAGAGAATATACCAGTAAGTCAAGAACTCGATATAAAAGAATCATAGAATCAGATCTAATTATCATTGATGATGTCATGTATATGACCTACGAAGCACAGGAAGCGAACCTATTCTTTCAATTCATCTACGATCTATATGACAAGGCTGCTTTCGTGTTAACTTCAAACAAAGGACCAGGTGAGTGGGGAAAGTTTCTAGGAGACCCCACTCTAACCACCGCCATCTTAGATCGCTTACTACACCGCAGTGAGATTCTGACTTTCGATAAGGAAGCAGATAGTATTCGAATGAAATATAGAAAAGCATTATTTAATGAAGTACCTGTTGAATCTTAATTGTGGAAAACTGTTTAAAATTAATTGTGGAAAACTGTTTAATTTTACTTGACGGTTACACTTGGGTTATCAAGACGGAAAGAATGATATACATTCTCCCCCTGTAGATGTTCAAGAAGTATTTATTACTGCCTATCAAGAGGGATATGACAGTAAGCGCTGGGAAGTAGTAAAAGGATCGTTCATTACTAGAACGCGTGCCCTTACGAGCACGAAAAACAGCCTTTGGAACAATGCTGTAAAACAAGAAATAACAAGTAGTGACTGGCGTTTAAAAATAAATGGTGGATTTAGGAAGGAAGCAAG
>NZ_JBMERO010000051.1:0-8221 GCF_049310945.1 Bacillus sp. DJP31
CAGAAATCCCTACGTGGAGGGATTTCTGCGTACTTGAGATGAAAGTTGGGTTAAGACTAGATCGTTTGCTCGGTGGTGGCAGAATGCCTGGCTATCATAAAATGGCTGAGAAAATGTCACCTGTCCACTATTTGAATGCGGTTGTTACTGGAGAATTGAAGGATCCAGTCATCACCTTCCTACTCCGTTGTGGTCGAACTCAGGTTAAGGTGGTAGCCAATTATCTAGAGGACGAAGAATCTTGTCATTACGGAGCACTTATGGAATGGAAAAATCCATTTAAGACTAGTAACTAGGGAGGAGTGCTTAGGATGCTAGAGTATCTTAGAATTAACGACATTAATGACCCAATGTTTCAACAAATGCATGAATTAATGCAACATGTTTTCCCACCAGAAGAAGTGTTGGAATTTGACCTATGGACAGAACCACATGAAGATCAAGAAATTCGTGTTTTTGTGGATGTTATGGACGGAGACGTTGTGGGAGCAACTGAATATCGTTATTACGAAGATTTCAATGTAGCTTTCAATGTAGCCATGACCGATTTTACGATTATTGGAGAATCTAAACTTAGTATAGGACCCTTTTTAGCTCAAAAAAGACTAGAGGATCAATTGCAACAGCAGCACAGGTTAGTTTAACAGAGTCTAGACAAAAGAACCCCTTACATAAATTGTAAGGGGTTCTTCATTTAAAGAGGATATTTTAATGACTTACATTTCCAGACCTTTTAAAATGTTTTTTATAGATAAAGTTTAGCAATTGATCCAATTCCTGGCTAACTTTTATGGTTTCACTATCAAGAAGACCCTTTTTTAAACCCAATTGAATCATGAGATTTCTTTTTTCCTCTATAACACGTTGATACCTAGTTAATTCCATCTGGATCACCAATCCTATCTTTTTTAGTATTGGACCTTACCTCTTTTTCTTCAAATGCTTCTAGGTACTTTATGATCTCGTCTTCATTCAAAGGTCGTGAATAGAGGAAGCCCTGTACCTGGTCACAATGTTTCTTTTTCAGGTAATCTAGTTGTTCCTCTGTTTCTACTCCTTCAGCAACCACCTTTAGTCCTAGGTTGTGAGCCATGGAAATAATCGTATTCACGATGGTTGTCTGTTGTTTATTTTGAACAAAGGATTTGTCTATTTTAAGTGCATCTAATGGGAACATGTTCAAGTAGCTAAGGGAGCTATAGCCAGTACCAAAATCGTCGATACTTATCTTGACTCCTAATTCCCTTAAATTTTGGAGGATAACCATCGTCTTTTCGATATCTGCAGTCATACTCTCTGTTATCTCTAGCGTTAAAAATGCTGGATTAAAGTTCGTTTCTTTAATGATACGTTCAACCATTTTCACAAGGTTATTTTGCTGAAATTGCCTTAATGAAAGATTGACAGACAGTGACAAGTGATGATGCCCTCTATTTCGTATAGCCTGAACCTTCTCACATGCTGTTCGTAAAACCCATTCCCCGATCGGGACAATCATACCCGTCTCTTCTGCTAAAGGAATAAACTCGATAGGAGAAATAAGTCCTTTTTCAGGATGGTTCCACCGCAGCAAAGCTTCCAAACCAACAACCTGTTGATTCTTTATATCTACCTGAGGTTGATAGTAGATCGTTAATTCTTCTCTATCCAAAACTTTTCGAAGATCTGTCTCAAGCATCAGCTGGTTAAGAGCCTTTTCATCCATCGACGGATTGTATAGCTGATATCTATTTCCCTGCTCTTTGGCCCGGTACATAGCCGTATCAGCACGTTTCATTAAGTCCTCACTATTATCCGCGTCATTTGGATATATTGCGATCCCGATGCTAGGAACGATCGAAAGTTCTTGATTAACCAAAGTAAAAGGTTCCTTAAAAGCATCAAGTAGGTTCCTTGCAAATGAAAGGGTTTCATTGATATCCCGCGTTTTAGGAATTAATAGGGCAAATTCATCTCCACCTAAGCGGGATAACAAATCCATCTTCCTTGTGCACCCTACCAATCGCTCGCCCACCATTCTAAGTAACTGATCCCCGACAGAAAAACCAAGGGATTCATTGATTATTTTAAAGCGATCTAAATCTAGATACATGACAACAAGCTGTTGTTTTTTCTGAAGGGCAGTATCTATTGCATCCTTTAGCTTCTTATAAAAATGATTTCGATTAGGTAATTGGGTTAATTCGTCATAATAGGCAAGATAATTGGCTAATTCCTCTGCTTTTTTCTTTTCAGTAATATCAATACAATAAACCGTTACTTCTGTCACTATTCCATCAATAAGTAAAGGTTTAAAGTTCGCAATATAGTTAATACCAGCCAGTTGTCCCTCATAACTAACTTCCTGACCACTCCAAGCTTTTTCATACATCTTCTCTTTTACTATGGTCATATCCTTGGGTATCAATTGCAGAAGTTCTTTTCCAACAGCTAAACCTGGGGAAAGCCCCATTCTATAGAGCATTTCTCCATCACAATAGGTATGGATAAAACGATCGTTTTCCTTCTTATATTTAAAAATCATTCCGGATTGATTTCGAATGACTTCCTCTAACTCTCGGTGGTTATCAATAAGTGAATGATACTGTGACTTAAGCTCCTCTTTAGTAAAGGGCTTCTGGATATCCATTATTTTTTCATAATATTCAATACATGCCTTACCTTTTTCCTTTGCCTGATACATGGATAAATCTGCCTTCTTAATTAAAGTATCAATATCTTGTCCATCAAATGGATATAGACTGATCCCAATACTCGCTGTCAAAGCAATTTCATGATTTTGAATGCAATAAGGAGCTGATAAAATTTCTGAAATTCGATCAACGCATACTCTTAATTGGTCCTTACTTATCGAAGGCAGGATGATAATAAACTCATCTCCACCTAGTCTGGCAATCATATCACTCTCTCTGATACAGGACTTCATTCTTCCTGCAACTTCCTGCAGTATCAAATCCCCTACGTCATGCTTATAGGTATCATTGACACTCTTAAAATTATCCAAATCCAAGAATAATACAGCACATCTTTGGCCTTCAATATGCTCTAATTCCGTAAAATATTCCTTAATGAAGGTACGGTTGTATACACCTGTTAAAGGATCATGAATAGCGATACTCTCTAAATCAATGATATACGCCATGAAGGTAGCCATTGTCTCAAGAAGTTTAATATGTTGTTCCGAGAAGGAAAATAGTTGAGAATCAAAGGCACATAAATTTCCAAATATATCACCATTTTTCAATACAATTGGCACCCCAAGAAAACTCTTTATACCAAGTTGAATCGTAGGAAGCAGCGAACACGCAATGGGGTGCTCTGAAGTGTTATTTATGATTAGTGGTACCCGACCACCATTTAGAATAATGTTTCAAAAAGCATCATCAAGATCTAAAAAAGCACCACGTTCAAACAGGATCTCTCCCCGATTAAATACACTAAACACCTGACTTGATGAAGCATCCGTTTTAGATACACAAAAAGTATTGACCCCGATAAACCGACTAAGCATATCAAAAATGTCATAGGAGGCTTCGTGTATTTTTTGATTAAAGAGTTTCTGTACAATCCCCATGATGTTACCCCCTTTAGATTAAAAGAAAACCTACTATTCTATCTCTCTCGAGTAGGTAATTTGAACGATACAAAAATAAAACGCCCCAGCATAGGAGCGCAGGAAATCTAAAGTAGTTTTAGATGCAACTGGCTAGCATGTCTACTTAACTTCAGAGTAGACTAAGCCCCTATAGTTTTGCGTCCTACTTTTTCAAGTAGTTTGCCGTATTTAGTTGAGTTTGAGTATCATTTATCCTAATTCGATTATACTACATCCAGTGTCTTTTTTTATACGTTAATTATCAATTTAAGTCTATGTACCTAGAGTATAGAAATAAAAAGACCTAAGAACAATTGAGATTCTTAGGTCCAACTCTATATTAGAATTACCCAACCAAATTCTTCTGATTCTCGACTTTTTCATCCTGCACAAACAGCAATCCTAGCTCATGATGCTCGCCATCATAGAGTGCACGCTGCACCAATCTCGGTTCGTTGTTGTGATCAACAACTTCTAGCTTGACGAAAGCACGATTTTTTTGGAGAGATTGGTAGAATCCCTCTACATTCTTAATGCTAATTCCATTAACTTTAGTAATGAGTTCACCGACCTTAAGCGCCATTTTATCAGCAGGTGATTTGGGAATGACCCCAAGAATAACAAGTCCAAGGTCACGGCTTGAGAAAAATAGATGGTCATCATCCTGAACGCGCTGTTGAATAGATAACAATTCACGGCCAATCATAGCTAGTAGTGCAGTGGCGATCCCCATAATCGGAATCCAAAAGGTGACAACAGCTAACAGGAGGATAAATAAACCTAAGGCAATGACTCTCTTTCCTGTAAAAGAAACCGCTTCGCTTGGTAGGCTTCCTCTTGTTCGTTGGTAAAAGCCGATTCCAAACGGCACAACACATAAGGCAAATGTCTGCTCACCCAACGAAAGAAGCGGCCACCATGGAAAAAATGAAGTAACAGCATTTCCTGGTAATAGTAAGAAAACAGGTATCATCCAAAGACGATTGGAAATATGAGAACCTATAAATCTACCTCGCTTACTCGTTTCTAAACGGGGTGAGCTTATGCGTAAACCATCCTTGAATATTAAAAATCCTTCCGTAAGTAAAAGGAGGGCAAGTATTACTCCAAAAGTGGCTGGGTGAATTGAGGCAAGTTCACGGACTAACGAATCGATCATCGGAATCCCTGTAGTAAATTGGGGCAGGATGAAAGAAAGTAGAAAGGACAGGCCTAAAACGTATGCAGGAGATAGTAAACGCAAAACTAGTGTCAAGCTCAAGAGTATGGTCACGAGCCCAACTAACACAAGACCCCCAACTGGTAGTACCATTCCCAATCCAAGTGTCACTAAGGAAATGATCAAACCTGCAAACAATCCTTGAGTCAGCATGGATTTCAATTCACTGATACTATCAAAAATCCGCACATGAAAATGCTTACGCTCCTGTTTCACACGATAATATCCAAGTAGTAATGTTAGAAGAATAAAAAAGTAGAAAACAGGATGTAGAAAAAATCTTCCAATTCCCTTTAAAAATTCAATCAGCCAAATATCCACAAACTCACCACCAATGACATAAATTCCCGAAACTATTATTACTCTTATTCTATCATTAATAGTTGATTTTTCGTAATTGTTTTTTATCGGGAAAAATATTTAAAGCTATTAGATGGATGCCAAACTACACCCTAGCACAATCGAAGAGCTCGTAAAAGAGTTAGAGGAAGTAAAAAGAGACCCTATCGAAATTAAGTTGGAATTCAGCGATCCGATTCCTGAACCAAATGCAATGCCTAGTGGAAAAATGATCATAAGAATGCCGAGAACCCTACATTGGCGTTTAGCAGGGGAAGCAAAACAAGAAGGAGTCTCCTTGAATCAATATATGATTTATAAGCTGAGCCAATCTATTGGAGCAGCTGAGGCAGAGTAAATGAACACAAAAAACGCTTGGATATGAGATATCCAAGCGTTTTCCTCATTCCATTATTTAAACAATGCCTTCAACGCCGAATCAAGCTGAGCATCATTTTTCGGATCACGGACTTTGTCAATAAGTGCCTGCTGCATTTTTCCAGCAGTTTCTTTTGTGATGGTACCAGACTCTGTAATTTTTACTGATTTTTGGAATGCCTTAACTGCTGCTTCTGTTTCTTTGCTGAAGTAGCCATCTTCGCGGCCTGCATCAAAACCAAGTCCTTTTAGCATAATTTGAGCATTCTTGATTTGTTCGCTATTCATATCAAAGGCTAAATCCTTTTCAACTGCTATTGGATTGGCATAAAAGTAAGTTGGCTGTTCAACAACGATCGTTGGTTCTACGCCTTTTTCATGTATCCAATTTCCATCTGGTGTTAACCATTTAAAGTAGGTTAGCTTAATATTGCTTCCATCACCCATTGGAACGGCCTGTTGAACGGTTCCTTTACCGAATGACGTTTTGCCGATAATTTCATAGCCGCCCGCTTCCTTCATTGCACCTGCCATGATTTCAGATGCAGAAGCACTTCCTTCATCAATCAACACTGTGATAGGGTATGGCTTTTTCTCTGTGGTAGTAGTGAAAAAACGTTCCTTCTCTCCACTACGATTTTCTATTTGTACAATAGGCTGATCCTTTGTAATAAAGAGTCTTAGCATTTCTTTGACACTCTCCAAGAAACCACCAGGGTTGCCTCGAACATCTATTACAAGCCCTTTCATTCCTTCAGCCTCAAGCTTCTTCACTGCCTTTTCAAAATCAGGAGCTGTTTCTTCAGAGAAAGATGTGACCTCGATATAGCCTACTTTTTTACCGTCATATTCTTTCATTTCTGGATAAATGGTTTCAAGTGGAATTTCATCACGAATAACTGGGACTGTCATTAATTCACTGACACCAGGGCGGATGATCTCTAAATTAACCGTTGTCCCTTTTTCCCCACGAATTTTTAGGACTGCTTCGTATAAATCCAGACCTTCAATACTTTTACCATCGACCTTTATCACCTGGTCATTTGGCTTAAGTCCCGCCTTTTCTGCAGGAGAATCTTTGAATGGAGCAACAATTGTCACCTTGCCATCCACCATACTAACCTCAGCACCGATTCCTTCAAACGAAGACTCTAGCGTTGAAGAGAATTGCTCGGCTGTCGCTTTATCCATATAGACCGAATAAGGGTCCTCTAGCGTCCCAATCATCCCCTGAATGGCACCTTCAATGAGCTCCTGCCCCTCAATGTCCTTTACATAATTAGCGGAAATCAAGTCGTACGCTTGCTTCACCTTTTCAAAACCAGCTGGTGCCTCTGCAGTACCTTGTTCTGCTTGTTCCTCCGAAGCCTTGGTTTCAGAGCTTTCTTGCTTAGTCACGGAAGGCTCCGCACCAAACTGATTCATCGCAAGGTATGTTCCGCCACTACCTATTAGTAGGGAGACTGCCATTAATAATGCTGTGACTTTCTGGTTCATAAACTTCCTCCTCATCAAGATCCAAGTTACAGTTATGTACTATTTTAAGTCTTTTACCCAAACTTAGCTAGCGACAACTCGTTTGAAAATTTCGAAAGCTAGGTTTTTGTTATCGTTTAAGCCAATAGCTTGCGAAAAAACATTAGACACCACGCCTACCCTATGTGGGATATCTCACTATTAACTTATATGCCATGCTTGTACTAAATATGAATTAAAGAAGAAAAGAGGCTCATTTTGACGGTGCGCTGTCCCGATTTACCTCTATTCGGGACAGATGTGGCTCTTTTCGACGGTGCGCTGTCCCGATTAACCTCTATTTGGGACAGATGTGGCTCTTTTCGACGGTGCGGTGTCCCGATTAACCTCTATTCGGGACAGATGTGGCTCTTTTCGACGGTATGGTGTCCCGATTAACCTCTATTCGGGACAGATGTGGCTCTTTTCGACGGTATGGTGTCCCGATTAACCTCTATTCGGGACAGATCAGACTCTTTTCGACGGTGCGCTGTCCCGATTAACCTCTATTTGGGACAGATGTGGCTCATTTCGACGGTGCGCTGTCCCGATTAACCTCTATTCGGGACAGATCAGACACTTTTCGACGGTATAGTGTCCCGATTAACCTCTATTCGGGACAGATGTGGCTCATTTCGACGGCGCAGTGTCCCGATTATCCTCTATTCGGGACAGATCAGACTCATTTCAACGGTATGCTGTCCCGGATATCCTCTATTTGGGACAGATGTGGCTCTTTTCGATGGTGCGCTGTCCCGGATATCCTCTATTTGGGACAGATGAGGCTCTTTTCGTTGGTATGGTGTCCCGATTAACCTCTATTCGGGACAGATCAGACTCTTTTCGACGGTGCGTTGTCCTGATTAACCTCTATTCGGGACAGATCAGACTCTTTTCAACGGTGCGCTGTCCCGGTTAACCTCTATTCGGGACAGATCAGACTCTTTTCGACGGTATAGTGTCCCGATTAACCTCTATTCGGGACAGATGTGGCTCTTTTCGACGGTGCAGTGTCCCGATTAACCTCTATTCGGGACAGATCAGACTCTTTTCGACGGTATAGTGTCCCGATTAACCTCTATTCGGGACAGATGTGGCTCTTTTCGACGGTGCGGTGTCCCGATTAACCTCTATTTGGGACAGATCAGACTCTTTTCAACGGTGCGCTGTCCCGG
>NZ_JBMERO010000052.1:0-8112 GCF_049310945.1 Bacillus sp. DJP31
GTCTAGGTTGATATATATAAGGATGGGGTAATATTGAATAATTTGCTAAGTTTACTTTTTAATAGAGGCAAAAAGCAACCATTTTTAAACATGTTTGGTAGAAATAATAAAGGGAGAGGATGGTTGTGGGGATCCTTAATAGGTTTGGGGATAAGCGCAGCTGCACTTGGACTAGGCAGAAATAGAGATAAGATTCCACAATTTCAAAATTTAAAGGATAATTTTGGTCTGGAAAAGGTTCTTAGAAAACCAAACACTGCTGGAGTTACTGAGTTTTCAGAAGAATTATTACCGAACCAAAACCAAGACACTAACAAATAAGATTTTAACAGTAAATTAAAGACCCTGTTTTCTGATGGAAACAGGGGTCTTTAAATTGTATATATGTAAAAAATTCACGAGCTAGCTTGTTAATTTTTTTGCTGTTTCTGCAATGAGTTTCCCATAATCTTTTGCCAGTGTTACTTCTGGATCACTTGGCTTGTTCATAGGTGCATCTTGTGAAGATTCAACTGGAATAACTGCTGTTGCTCCATATGGTGTTCCATATTTTACTCGATCTTCATTTAATGGTCCAGTATTTGAAACGATAATCATACCATGATGTTGCATCGGTGTTTGTAAGGCTCTGCAAATGTTTTCTACGCCCCCATGCTGTGTCGAGGTAGTTCCAAATACTCCTCCAACTTTACCTTGGAGCCCGCCTGTGAACCATAACTGGCCTAGTTTTGAAAAAAAAGTGGCCATTTTAGGATTAGGTTCACCAAAGTAACCTGATGATCCCCAAATAATGGCAGATGCATCCTTTAAATCATCTGGATTAGTGTCTTCGACTGATTGTATGATTACTTCAGCATTCTCAACTTGTTTCGCTCCATCTGCAATTGCTGACGCAAATTCCTTCGTATGCCCGTTCATACTAGCATGCAATACAAAAACTTTCATATAAAATCCTCCCAATAAAATTTTTAGATACAATTTGATTATTAACCAAGGAAGAAAAGACTATTCATCCTAAGGAGCCAGCAGTATTATAATAAAACTATAGGATAGGTTGTTGGCTATTTGTAATCCCAACATTGGTTTGGGTTAGATTGATACCTTGTGTACATAAGATAAGGTGTGGATTTTTTCAATTACAGCTGAGTTTTCATCGATTATCTTTGAACTAACTAAGAAAGTATATTTTGACTGCTTGTTATTGTTAAAAGGTTTATAATCTTCAATATCGGTCTTCAGAATATCTATTCCACACTCTTTTAAATAGGATTTTATTTTTGAAAGAGTTCCATCCCGCTGATCTGTAATTATGGTAAGCACAATTGGTTTATGCTTATCTTCAAACAGTTTCTCTAGTTTATTTAGAACAAATAAAGTGAAGATTACAATTGCGGTTATAACAATGCCTTCAAAGTACATTCCAGCTCCAATAACAAGACCTATTCCTGCTACAATCCAAATTGAAGCAGCTGTGGATAATCCCCTGACTGACACTCCACCTTGAACAATAATTGTTCCAGCCCCTAGAAAACCGATTCCACTAATAACGTAAGAGGGTATTCTCCCGGGATCCATAGTAATGATACCATTGGGATACTGAGAAAAATAATCATCAAACCCATACAAGGAAAGTAATATGAGTAAAGATGAACCTAAACCAACTAAAATATGAGTCCTAAGTCCTGCAGGACGATTCTTAATCTCCCTTTCAAATCCAACAATTCCGCTAAGGAGGACAGCAAGAAACAATCTTTGTAATGCAATTATCATTTCATCATTAATAAAGTTAACTATAGTAGGTCCTCCTCTTCAGTTTTTTGAAGTGAAATTAAACTATCTTACTTACTCTTTAACCGCACCTAATCCTTTGTAAACATAACCTTTTAATAACCTTCTTTAGTAATTTTCCATTATAATGAAACAAAGAAGTAGTAAATGCAAAAAAAGAGGATGTGGAGTAAGTGTTAGATGTCCATGAGCATGATAGAGTTAAAAGTATATTACCGCTTAAGAAACAAGAAATGATTCGTGATAGCTGGTTAAGTGGAAGACTAGAAGGAATCTTAAAAGAAGCGATGGTGAATGCTGATATTCCTATGTGGATCGTCATTAGTAAGGAATATAATGAAGACCCAGTAGTAGCTACTCTAACTCCTTGTGAACATGACAGTTCTCGAAGACTATCTATTTTTGTTTTCGTATTGGATCCAGAAAGTCAAAAGGTAGAACGTTTTTTAATTGGATCACCGCATCCAGCATTATCTGATTTGTATACATTTATATGGAATCGTAGCGAAGAAACTCAGTGGGAAAGATTGAAAAAACTAGTAGATGAAAAACAACCGATTAAAATTGGAATCAATCAATCCGATCATATTGCAGTAGCAGATGGATTAACCCATAGTTTATATCAAATCCTATGTGACGAGCTCGGATTTAATTGGGTTGGCAAATTTGTATCAGCTGAACAATTAGTTACTCACTGGTTTCTAAAGAGAAGTAAGGAAGAAATGGTTACTTATCCTTTTTTAGCTGATTTAACTAGTAATCTAGCAAAAACAGCTCTATCTAATGAGGTTATTTACCCAGGTATTACAACGACAACTGAAGTTGTAGATTGGATTAGACAAAAGGTATTAGATATCGGGATAAAAACATCTTTTTACCCTACTGTAGATATACAAAGAAGGAATTCTGAAATTGATAGAATCTCAGATACAATCATTATGCCAGGTGATATTGTTCACCTTGATTTTGGTATTGAATATTTAAATTTGTGTACAGATACACAACAATTGGGTTATGTCTTAAATAGGGGTGAATCAAAAGCTCCTGACGGATTAGAGGCTGCCTTCCGCCAGGCTATTGCGTTCGAAAACCTTGTCATGGATAAAATGATACCAGGGAAAAGTGGAAATGAAGTATTCGAGGCAAGCATCACAGAAGCGAAAAAGTTTGCTATAAATGCTATGCTATATTCTCATCCGATCGGAAATCATTGTCATGAAGCAGGACCGATTATTGGATTATATGATCAACAAACGAATATTCCTTTTAAGGGAGATCTTGAACTGATAAGCGATTCTGCCTATGCGCTTGAGTTTAATATAAAGGCGTATATACCAGAGTGGGAATGCGAGACTTATATTTACCTAGAACAACCTATTGCCGTTTATATTGGTGGCGCAGATTACTTGACTGCTAGACAAGATAGTTTCTACTTGATTAGGTAGGTAAATAATGTACCGGTCTATGAGCACCAGTGGAACAGTGACTGTTTTAATTAAGCAGAGAGCCTAATTGGAAAATTATGAATGCTGTTACTACATAATGGCTAGGCTATAAACGTCGGTTAAACTAATAAATGGAGGAGATATAAAAATGGAAAGTGAAAGAATTAGACATATGGCTTTTTTTACATTAATACATTCAATAGATTCTTCTGATACAGAGCAATTTTTGAAGGATGGCAAGGAGATTCTAAGAGCAATTTCTACTGTTGAAAATTTTGAAGTGTTACGGCAAGTGAGTCCGAAAACTGATTTTGATTTTGGTTTTTCGATGGAGTTTAAAAGCCAGGAAGATTATGATACATATAATAACCATTCAAGTCATCAGTCCTTTGTAGAAGAACGATGGAAGGTTGAGGTACAGAAATTTCAAGAAATTGATTACGTTATAATTGCTTAATAAAAGCCTATTATATTAATAGCTTTTATAAGACAGGGGGAGTTAACATTTCTCGAAATTTGAACGGTAAAATAGCCTTGGTTACAGGTGGATCCAGAGGACTTGGAAGGAAGATCAGCTCAACCTTAGCAGAATTTGGGGCGACAGTGATTGTAAACTACGCTAATAATGATGAAGCAGCAAGCCAAACTGTAGAATCAATTCTCTCAGCTGGAGGTAAAGCCATATTTGTTAAAGGTGATATTACAGATGAAGAGGGCGTTAAACAACTTGTAAAAGAGTCAGAAGAAAAATGTGGTGGGACGATTGATATTCTAGTGAATAACGCAACTGGACCTCAGCCTGAATTATCAATTGAAGAAAGCACTTGGGATGACTACTTAGATCAGCTTCATTTTTTTGTAAAAGCTCCTTTATTATTAACAAAAGCTATTTTGCCCGGTATGAAGAAAAAAGGCGAGGGTAGGATTATTAATATTGGAAGCGAAGTAGTCCAAATTGGCAACCCTAATTTTTCTAGCTATGTAACGGCGAAGTCTGCTCAGCTTGGAATGACACGATCATACTCAAGTGAGTTAGGTCCTTTTGGTATAACAGTTAATTTGATCAATCCAGGTTTTATTCCAGTAGAAAGACATGAGGGAATAGATACTAGTGAATATAAAAGTCATGTTCCTCTTCGCAAAATGGGAGAACCACTTGATATAGCCAATGCTGTGGCATTTTTAGCCTCAAAGGAATCACAATTTATAACTGGTCAATCCATTTCTGTAAATGGAGGAAATACGTTTGGTGTTTAGGTTTTGTCCTATTTATTTTAAAGGCTATGTTAAAGGTAAAGGTTGATTTTTCGTAAAATGGTATATTGACGTCTACCCTACATTTCATAAAGTAAGTAACACATCAAAACTGGAGATTTATGTAGTAACTTATTAAATCGAATATACATCTTAAATATTCAAATATATTTGAAACCTTCTGTTTGCTTTAATTTCCTATCTGCATTAGTACTTCACTTATTAACTGGTTATGAATTCCTAGTTTTCCGAAATTATTTGGATAGTTTTATTTTTGTATCGTATCTAACCGTTATAATTAATCTAATTCCACTTAATACAATCATAGGTGCTACTGATGGCAAACAATTAGTTGAACTATATAAGAATTAATAAGTTATGGTTTTCGTTCTTCCACTAACGGACGCTTTAGTAAAAAAACATACATCAAAATACAATGAGCTTGGAGATACATTTCCGAGCTCATTTTTATGTGCATTTTTTATTCCCTATAAATAATATTGGCACTTAGAATGCATAGTCTCTCAATCTTAACTTATCCGCGGTTTCCCATGTTCCGTTAACACTTGCCAAGATAAGCATTTGCTTTGTCTTGCTTAAATCGCTTTCCATTTTCCTATTGTCGAGGAATTGAAACCACACTAAATAAAGTTGTAAATACTTCGTAGAAACACCATTAAAACGACTTATCCACTTCTTTAAACGCGAATGGTAATTATTAATGTTATTGAGGTGATAGATGCCTTTCTTTACATATTCTTTTTGAGAAGACAAAATTCATACCTCCTCTAGTGATTATTTTCTCAAATTTGTGGGAGTGCGTAGTATAAATTATTGATTTCTACCCTTACCCTAACTATATAAAGGAATTTTACGTTATTTTGTAGAATTAAGCACTTAATTAACCTAGAACGTGGAAGACCACTAAGAAAAATAGATTTGCTAAAAAAATTAATAGTAGCAGAAGGGGGGAGAAACATGATTAACGATACTATACAGCTTATAAAAGATGTGAAGACAAACGGTCATTATCTTCTTGAGGTCAATGGATTTATACTATCAGAGAATGAGATGTTAGAAGTAGCAAACGGCATACTACGTTTTTTGAAACAAAACAATCAATCTAAGATTGATCAAATGAATGATGAAATTCTAGAAAAGTATGAAAAATTGAGTAATCAATGAATCAAAGAATGGGGATTTATTTTAAAAGAATTGATAGGGTATAATAAATATATCATTAACCTTTATATATCTTCGGAATAACAACAAACTATCTTCCGATAGTTTGCTTTTTTCTGTATTACAGAAGTGATTCTTGTATTTTTTAATTAGAGAGGAATTTTACAAACTATATCGAATTATAGTATAGCAGGTTTAATAGGAGGGACTACTTTGGATTTTTTACTAAATAGTGAATTAATAAGTGATGAATTGATAACCTTTATACTAAGGTTATCCCTGATTGTATTATTGAGTGGGTTAATAGGCTTAGAGAGAGAATTTAAGAATCATCCTGCTGGTCTAAGAACTCATATATTAGTGGGAGTTGGCGCCTGTTTACTAATGCTATTATCTTTATTTGGGTTTCAGGATTATATTTATGAAAACCTACAAACCACCTATGATCCAAGTAGAATTCCAAGCTATGTTATATCAGGAATTGGATTTCTTGGAGCTGGAACGATAATGGTCCAAGGAGGGGTAACAGTAAAGGGTTTAACCACTGCGGCAAGCATTTGGACTGTGGCAGGTTTAGGATTGGTAGTGGGAGCAGGGATGTATTTAGAGGCAGTATTAGTAACTATAATTATTATTACTACATTATTGTTTTTAGATAAGCTAGAAGATAAGATTTTTAAAAAGAAGAATAAACTTCAAAACCAATATTTTGTCTCAATTGTAATAGATAGTGAAAAAAATGATTTGGCAATGATCAATCATTTATTATCAGACAAAAAAATACAAGTGATAAAATTTAATATGAAGCACCATAACTCAAACAATCTAACTACCTATACTTTTAGAATTAAAGCACCAAATACATTAAATTATATGGATATAACAGAGCTTCTTCAAACACTACCGAGCCTTCATAAATTATCAGTGGATTTACAGAACTAATCGGATATATGGATTGTACATTTTATAATTTATTAATAATATCCCTCCTGGGTAAAAGGGGGGATATTTAATTAAGCAGCTTAAAAATAATGATTTGAGAATCTTAATCCACACCTAGTGTTTCATATAGTGATAATATACCCACAATGACATGGAATATCCTGTCTATCTGAAAGCCTTATATATTTGGAGTTTATTGATATAAGTCGAGGATTAATGAGTGATAATATGTCTTGTAATTTAGTTGTTTGAGAAATGAATCAATTTCATAATTGCTTCTTTTAAAAAGGTCTGATTGTCCTATTGGCAAATCATTCTTTTTTAAAGGCTGTTTTGAATTTTTTTGCTATAAAAGGAGGGGAACAATATGAATACGGTAGTGCGCCGAGGAAGCTTCCCGCCCCGTGGAAAGCTTTTATAAGTGTCCATTATTCGGGTAGTAGTTCTGGAAGTCAGATTTAATGTTTTTTAAGGTATCTATTTGGAGAGTATAAATTAGAATAAACTTCTCTGTAGTAAGTGAGAATATTACCAGAAAATTAATTTAATTTTAGGAGTTGTTGTATGAAAAATCATTGTAAACTTGTTGTCTGCTTAATGCTTTCCCTTTTTACTTTTCTATTTCTTAGTACTGAGGGTATGGCAAACGATTTAAACCTTATTGAAAAGACAGCACTTGTAGTAACAGACCCACAGAATGATTTTTTGAGCCCAACAGGTGTTGCTTGGCCTTTAGTAAAAGATAGTGTCGATGAGCACAATACTATTGAAAATATTGAAACTTTGTTAAAAACAGCTAAAGAACAAAAGGTCTTGGTATTTATATCTCCACATTTCTATTATCCCTACGATCAAAAATGGGGGTTTACTGGTAAAATAGAAACTTGGATGCATAAACATAATATGTATTTAAGAATGGGACCTTTGACTTTAGGAGGTTTTAAAGATTCAGGTGCGGACTTTTTAGAGCGATATAAGCCTTATATTTATGACAACAATACTGTGATTACTAGTCCTCATAAAGTATACGGACCTGAGAGCAATGACTTAGTTCTGCAGCTAAGAAAAAGAAACATTAATCATGTTATATTAGCTGGTATGTCAGCTAATTTATGTGTAGAATCTCATATGAGAGAGTTGATCGAACAGGGATTTAAAGTAACTGTAGTGTCAGATGCAACAGCTGCCGCAAAAATGGGGGAGTTGGATGGTTACTCAGCTGCACTTACAAACTTTAAAATGATTGCTAATGATGTGGTTACCACAGAGGAAGCTATAGAAATATTTACAGATAAATAGTAGTAAAGAGGGGGTTAGAAAGCTACTAATCCCACTCTTTTTTTAATTAAGCATAGTTTGGATTGGACTATTATAATCTCGTATTATTCACATATCTGCTATCTACTTTTCCTCCATTAACGAAATATTCTATTAAGTGTATGCAGAAAACAATGTATTTTTAAGAATGCTTTATCACGGTTGTTGATTATCCAAAATTAGA
>NZ_JBMERO010000053.1:0-8045 GCF_049310945.1 Bacillus sp. DJP31
GGGACACGTAAAAATAATTCTCAATATTGTATTACCATTGTTTAGTCAAAATAAACTTAGCCAACTTGACGGTTACAACCAAAACAACCTGTGGAACACGGCTGTGACACAAGAAAAAACGGGTGGTGCAAATGCACCCAAAACAACCAACCACCCTATTCAGTTGCACTACTTAATCTATCACAGCCTTAAACTCTATAATCCTATCAACATTCGACAAATTCCGGGTGGTGACAGGCACCAAAACTAACGGTACTTCGATTTCAAATTCTTCATATATAATTGGTTTAGGTGACTTATAGGTTCTGAGCTTTAGGCCTTCCTTCTCACCAGTTGCAAATTCTTGCTTAAAGCGGTTACCCTCGATTCTTTCTGCATATGGATTGTCTTCTGAGACTAAATTTTTCCCGTTACCATCTTCTAGCCATATTGGATTTCTTGAAAGTTTATTGTCGACAATCGTATCACTTGGAACAGCAAAATACACTATCATCCTATTTTCTCGATAGATTATATCTGTTATTAGTACCTTCCCGAAATCTCCTTGATCTAATTCAAAAGGTAAACTTTGATCATCTAAAAGCAAAGAGACTTCTTCTAGCATTCCGTCTTTTATTGGAATTGTATAAGGAATAATTCTAACTTTTTTTGTTCCTTCTTTTAAAGGCGTATAAAGAAAATCAAGATTCGCCCATTCTTTACCGTTTTCTGTATCTCCATAACCACTTCCGCTTACAATGTCTAATACATTCCCATTCTCATCTATAATATAAAAATTCATCATATATGGATCAAGCTTATTATTTTCTTCATCCACCGTTACCTTCACATCAAGATCGGTTCCTGCTGGGCCAAGTTTCAAAGAAGAAATTTGAACCTCTGCCTGTTCAAACACTTTGACTTCCTGTGGACGAATAACTGTCACTTCATTCGATTGAGTAACCGGAAATTTGAACTCCCACTTTCCTGGAATAAGACCAACAGCGTCAATTCTAATCTTGATATCAAAATTCTCTGGGAGTTCCTCGGTTGGATTAATATCTATCATTCCCTTATATTTTTGCGGTGTGACAAAATCTCCTGAAGAACTAGAACTGAAGTTGATTTCTTTCCCATTTACCTCAATGTTCGGTCGTTCAAGCTCACCAATCGCGATCAACGATTCTTGCGTATACCCAAATGTTAGGCGTGTTCCGTCATAAAAAATTTCATTCATTGTCAAGGTAATTCCATTATCCTTTGAAGATTGGTCAACAATCTGTGTTAAGCCCTTTTGTCCTGCTATCCTTAAGCCTTCATCACTAACGTCATTGAAAAAGGTTCCTATAATCGGAATATGAGATGCGATTTTTGCCATGGCTGGAGATATACTTGCTGAACCTATAAACAATCCAAAGCCAACGATCGCTGCACTAAGCGAATAGAGAACCATCCTTTTCTTCGATCTTTTAAATCGATTTTCATTCTTCGTACTTGTAATAATCGAATCAAGGTTATCCATTGGAACTGATATTTTATCCATTTCTTTTTCTAAGTCCGGCCATTGACTACTCATTTACACAATCCACCTCCAACTTTTCTCTTAATAGATTTACCCCACGATGTATATTTGTTTTCACCGCACCTTCAGGACAATCCCATATTCCTGCAATTTGCTTAACTGAATAATCCTTGTAAAATCGCAAAATTATAACTGTCTTATATTTTTCATCTAAATCCATGACTGCCTGAAGTAAATCAACATCTGTTTCACTTGATCGAGTTGGTTTTATCTTACTTTCTAAAATTTCTCTTTCCATTGGAATAATTCTTTTCTTCCTTTTTAAAAGATCAAAAGCTGTGTTGATGAGAATACGAGTCAACCAAGTCGAAAAATGCCGTTCATCTTTTAGGTTTTTAATCGAGATAAAAGCTTTATACACAGTTTCTTGAAAAACCTCCAGAGCATCCTCTTCATTTTTCATATGTACATACGCTATTTTATAGAGCTTGACCTTTTCTTTCTCCATTAACTCCTGAAATGCTTTATTATTACCCTTTTTCGCACGCTGCACTTTCTGAATATCTGACAAATCCCTGCCCCTCCCTTCCTGTAACTGTTAGACAATCCAGTAATGTAAAACGTTTCAATTTGTTTGATAAAGATATTGAATGGACATTAAATGAAACTCTATAAGATGAAAGTAAGACAAAAAAAATAGTAGGGATTTGGTAATCCCCACTACTCCACTTTTTTCATTGAGATTTTTATAATCAGACTAAAAGCCCTGTCAGGTGTGAAGTGTGGATATACATTATTAAACGAACTGATTTTTCATCAATTGCCCATAATAAATATTTTAACCATCCTCTAAAACATCTTCCGGTGAAGAAGCAAAAATACCCTTTTTACCCTTTTCTCTCCTGACTTCAATCCAAGAGTAAAAATTCTTATTATCAGTAAGGCTCTTAATAAACAACCTCTCTTTATCAGTTAAAATCCTTGATACCTTAGTTCTAATTTTTATATAAGTGGATTGTCAACACTAAACTAGACAACTTTTTTAAGGTGTACAAGTTTGTATTCAATCGGGCTTAGATACCCAAGTGTTCCATTGGTGGATGGTGCCTGGCACTAATTATTGGCACTACTTACTAAAAAAATATCCAATTAAAAAATGTCACATTTTTTTATATTTATTATAAAAATGTGTTACAATATGAACGAAGGTGGTGTACCGAATGAACCTGTATCAATATATATTGGATACTTATGGTTATGATGAACCTGTTTTTTTGGATGAATTAAAAAGTGAAGTGACTTCCTTAAAACCAGAATCATTAAGACAAGCAATGAAGAGATTGGTGGACAATGGAAAAATATACAGATACAGAGATGGTATATATTTTATTCCAAACCCAAGCTCCGTTCTAAAATCTACAACGTTAAGCGTCAATAAAATAATTAATAATAAATACTTATATAGAAAAGACCAAAGAATCGGGTATATAACAGGTTTATCGTTTGCTAACTTATTGAAATTAACTACACAAAACCCTGGTATGATTGAAGTCGTGACTTCTGCTGAAAAAGCAACAGTTAGAATTGTTAACTTTAACAAAAGAAAAGTGACTTTGAGAAAACCTAGAGTTGAAATTAACAATGAGAATTATAAGATACTACAGGTTCTAGATCTCCTTACTAACTTTGATAAGGTAAGTACCAAGCCAATTTCCCTTGCCGCAAAAAACATTATAGAATATTTGGGCGATGTTGATTTAACAAGTGAACAATTAAATAACTACTTATATAAGTATCCTAAAAAGACATTCAATACACTTTTAGAAAGCGAGGTATTTTATGAACTTACACAAAGACGAGAAAGTCTTTTTGGAGATTCTAAAGGCAACGGCCGATGATAAAGGAATTCCTGAGGAATATATCAATAAGGATTATTTTGTTTCTTTATTACTAAGAAATATTGCCGAGGAATCTCCAAATATAGTTTTTAAAGGTGGAACTTCTCTTTCTAAATGTTATGGTGTCATTAATCGATTTTCAGAAGACATTGATCTAAACCTAAAGGTTGGTTCAGATGCGACAAACAGAGAAAAGAGCGACTTGAAAAATGGGATAATAAGAGCTATTCAAGTTTCAGAAATGGAATTAATGAATCTAGATGAGATTGGTTCAAGAAAAAATTCCAATAAATACGAGGTAGAATATACAACAGTACAAGGTACTAGGGATAATCTTAAACCTCATCTATTAGTTGAATCTTATCTAACTCTTAAATCTTTCCCATTTGAAAGAAAAGTAGTAAATAACTACATTTTGGAGTATTTAAAAAAAGAAGATGAATTAAGCTTAATAAAGCAATATGATTTAGATCCTTTCGAAATAAACGTACAATCAATTGAACGTACATTTATTGACAAGATTTTTGCAATTTGTGATTATCATGAAAGAAAGCAATATACCCAAAACTCAAGGCACTTATATGATTTACATAAAATATGGGAAAATTATAAATTCACTGATGAGCCATTTATTAACCTCTTTTATTCGGTTGCCTTGAGCGTCGGAAATCCGATATCAATGTATCCTCTAAAACTGGTTATAAAATAAAACAAGTATTGCAGGATATAATAAATATGGATACTTTTAAAGATGACTATAACTCCAATACCTTCTATTTGTTGTTTGACGGCTTGGATTATAAGACAGTTAAGTATAGTATTTCTAGAATATTAGATTGTGGGTTTTTCCCTAGCATAATAGAGTAATAGGGACAAATGGGACAGGTTTTATGTCCCTAGATACTCCTTCTCAAACACACCCACCGAAACCGGCCTCGCAAACAAAAAACCCTGACCATAATCACAATGATACGCAGCAAGTGCCCTGACTTGATACTCATGCTCAACACCCTCAGCCACGATTTCGAGGTTTAAATTCCGAGCGATATCAATAATTCCCTTCACCATAGATTGATCGCCTTCATCTGTAATATCATCGATAAAGGTCTTATCAATCTTAAGTGTATGGATGGGTAAATCCTTTAATACATGAAGTGAGGAGTAGCCTGTACCAAAGTCATCAAGGGCAATTTTTAGGCCAAGTCCTCTTAAACCCGTTAATACTTTTATAGATTCTTCTACATTTTGCATAATGCTCTCTGTAATTTCCAGCTCTAAATACTTCGGATTTAGACCTGTTTCTCTTAATGTCTTTTCCACTGTTTTAACTAGATGACTATTCGTAAATTGTTGAACAGACACATTCACAGATACACATAAAAAAGGATATCCTTGATCCTGCCATTCTTTGTTTTGCATACAAGCCCGTTGCAGAACCCATTCTCCGATACTCACGATTAGTCCTGTATCCTCTGCAATTGGAATGAACTCTACTGGAGAAACGGGACCTAATTCTTGACTGTTCCAACGTAATAAAGCTTCCATCCCTGTAACTTCTTTCGTTAGTAGATTGAATTTAGGCTGATAGAAGAGCTCCAGCTCATTTCGATCCATTGATTTTCGCAACTCGTTTTCTAGTATCATCTTTCTTATTAAAGCCTGATTTAACTCTGAATTGTAAAATTGATAGTTATTCCTACCCTTTCCTTTTGCTACATACATTGCTGCATCTGCTGCTTTAAATAGAGATTCACTATCTGTTCCATTAAATGGATAGGAACTGATCCCCACACTAGGCGTAATCGTAATTTCATGATGATTAATGATAAAGGTGCCCTTAAATGCAGATATAATTTGATTAGCCGTTTCTACACATTTCTCCTTCGTTGTGTCTCTTACTAGCACAACAAATTCATCACCGCCTAGCCGGTAAATACCACATTCAGCAGCTAATGAAGTTTTTAAACGCTGGGATGAAATTTGTAATAAGCGATCCCCAACGATATGTCCTAGTGTATCGTTAATCATTTTAAAACGATCTAAATCTATTAATAATAAGGTGAATGTACTCTTACTGTTTTCTGCCTGCTTAATCGCATATTCTAAGTCTAATTTAAAACTACTTCGGTTCAATAACTCCGTAAGTGAATCTTTATAAGCCAATTCTCGATATTCCATCATTAGCTTCTTATTCTTTTGGGTGATATAAAGGTGCTTTCCAATAATCAGGAAGAAGACTAGTCCTAAACCTACTCCAAGGGTATTGATCTGCCATTTATTGCTGTGAAACTCCAGCACGAACAAAAGTATCGTCGTGATATAAGGAAAGATAGATACCTTATCATCAATAATAGCCTTTATTTCAATCAATCCTTGCTTATTTTTTCGAGCAAACAAACCGGCAAAGCCGATCATTAATAAGGAACCGACCCACATTGGCTCAATTAATAACTGGTAGTCCTCTTTATTTGTTTTCATAATGGCTGCAATCGAATCCCCAAAAATTTGCAGATAGAATGCACCCATGAAGAATAACATAATCGTTTTTTCCTTACTGTGCCTTGAAAGAAAATAGAGTAAGGTCGTCACAAACAATAAACTAGTATCAACAACTGGATATATAAAGCCGATGACAATGAGTTGGAAGGGGCTTTCTACCGCAGCGATATATGGTTTAACTAAGTAGTGAACGCTAATAGATAAGATAACAATCAAAAATATAAGCGTGTTAAATAAATGAGGGTTATTTGTAATACTAGGATTGATTAATCGAACCCTATAGACTAACGCAAGTAAAAACAAAAAATAGCCGAATAGCCAAAATAAATAGGAACTGTCTGGTGCATGATAGGTACTTTCAATAATGACCTGATAAAACCATACAAAATTCCCCATCACATGGAAAACCAAGCCAATTGCAAGGACAAGCCAACTATACTTTTCTTTCCCTTTTTTTACTCTATAAGTCTTATATACCCACAAAAAACTAAAAAAGCCCACGAGGATTGGAAACAAACTTGAACCAAGAACAGTAATTAATTCAAATTCGTAAAGAAGTATGTTCCATAGATAAACAAAAGCAATCGTTAGTAGTAAAATAGTCAGGGCTGTCTTCTTTGATGTAATCATCTATGAACCTCACGATATATATATTATGTAAAAGGGCTACTTCCAAATGGAAAAAAGCCACTTTTTTTCATAGTTGTATTTTATCATTTTTTGTCGAAAAATAATAGGCAAGAAGGGACAGGTTCAGACCACTGAAAAAGTAAGTGTATATGAGATCTATTTAATGGAGAATATGTAGATTTGGAACGGAAGGTGCTAGGGCACCTTCGGGAAGAGTGGGACAGGTGAGACTCATTCAAGGCGTTTGCGAAGCCACTGAAAAAGTCGATGGGACGAAGGGACAGGTACAGTGTCCCACTTATTTGCCCTTCCCTGAAGTCAATAAGGAGTTTATTGGAATTAAAAAAAGAAACGTTCTCTTTTCCCCATGTCCCTTACTTCTTTTTAAGTCTCATATAATAAAGCCAAGTTCTTGTTATAAATGAACCAAAAATGATAATACAAACTCCAACATAAAAGCGTTCAGTATACTTAACCTCGTTGATTGTATAAGCATACGTTCTATCGAAATTCCAATATTAAGGACATACATCATCACAAAAGGAAGAAACAAAAGGGTATAGGCCAACGCTACCCGCCTGGCATGTTTTAAGTGAAAAATCTTGTCACCATAAAAATGAGGTTTTTCCGAGCCTTCGGTATATTCCTGACTCCATATTGTCCATTTTTGTAAGGAGCCCATGGAAATAAAGATACTCTTCCAGCCAGCCTCTCTGTGTAATTCGAAATATCCTTCATCCGAGATGTTTTGATAATCTGCGGCATAACTTACCTTACGAGGATGGCCAAGATAAAAAAAGAATACGGTCCCTGTTTTACTGACTCGATGAAGATTAAATCCTTGCTGCTCCATTTTTTCTAGCCACTCTTCAAGCTTATCAGGGCCATACATCCATCCAAACTTTCTTTTCATAACTATTTTTCCTGATCGCTTTAAGTTCTTTTCTTGTTCCTTCTTTAGTTTGCCTTCCTCCTGATTACTAGATTGAAGTTTGGTTTGTTTTTCATCGTTCAGATTCTTGTTCGTTTTATACAGTTTACTAACTGAGTAGATAGCTAGGATATAGAGTGCGATGGCCATGCCCAAAACTGTGTAGGTTACAATCCACAACGGACTTTCAACAACCGTAACTGGTACATCTAGAAAAACAGTAGGGATGATAAAAGAAAGATTAATGACAGCAATACATGATAAATAAATTAATACCAATGAAAATATAACTGATCATCAGATTACATTTAATTATGCCTTCACGAACAGAAGAGATTTTCATTTGTTCCTGTGATTTTTCAATCATTAAGACATGCCAGTTCCCACTTTGATTCACCTTGCTCCAACCTTCATCTACTAAAGACCTAGACAAAGAATCTCCTAGCCTTTATTGGTACAACAATAAGCGATCACATGGCTCACTCAGCTATTTAAGTCCAGTTGCATACAGAAACTTAGCCCTTAAAAAAATCGTTTGATTTAGTGTTGACATACCAACCGCCATTGTTCGGTATAGTGTATTTCA
>NZ_JBMERO010000054.1:0-7887 GCF_049310945.1 Bacillus sp. DJP31
GTCAATCTTAAGGTTGAAGATATTTATTGGGATGATAATACAATTTTATTGCCAAAAACTAAACACAGTAAAAGCAGAACAATTCCACTACGTTCAGGCTTAGCAAGTAGTATCAAAGCATACTGTTCACAAAATAATTTAAAGGATTCAGATAATTTATTCAGTCTTACACAAGATGATATAAGAAAAATATTTTATGAACTCTTATCAATAGCAAACCTACCTAAAGTAAATATACATTCATTAAGACATTCATTTGCCACCTTCATGTCAGAATCTGGTGCGGATATAACTGTAGTTCAACAATTATTAGGACATAGTGATCTCTTTACGACAAAAGGCTATGTACACTCTAATCAAATAAGAAACAGTCATATCTCAATAATGGAAAACCAGAAACTCTATCAACATTTATCAAATACAGAGCGTGATTAAGTTTTAATACCCTCCTTAAGTTGAAAAAATCGTTTGTCTGAGTTAATAACAGGATTCAGAATTAAACGGCTAACCAGTAATCTATCTATTAAACAAACGGAACGTATAATTTTTTGATTACATAAAATTACATTTGTATTATTTACTAATAAAACAATATAAAAAGGAGGACTGAAATGTTGGTCGCATTTCAGTCCTCCTTTTTATTTTACCTTTTTATAGGCTTTTCTCATAAACGGTGATCATTATTTAATAGGCCGAATAATACCCAACCAATTATTGTCATTTTTTGAACTAATAGCTTACGTTTTTGATAATACTTTTCCATAATAAAATTCCCTTTTTCGTTGGCACTGTAAAACAGTTAAGAGAACCTTCAGTTAAGGCTCGACCAGTTAACCTTGATATATCTAATAACTTTGTTATCTTTAATTATTTTAAATTACCTCCTAGTTACTTCCTAGAATAAGAAATATTAATTATTTATTTCATTTCTCCTTCAACGAAACTGCTGCTCAATTGCAATAGCGTCAGTCTTATTGAACAATCGCGCCTGATTGTTGAAGATCACTTTTCTATTGCATAGTATTCTTGTACTGTGCAGCAAATGACTTTGTTTTTTAGTTGTTCTTCTTAAATATAAGCTAACCGTTTGTGTAAGAGGGATTCAAAAAAAATTTCATTATGCTATAATATGATGAAAATTGGGTAATAAGAGGAGTAGAGAGATGATGGATCAAAAAAAATTAATGAAATAAATCAAATGTTAGGTCTTCAAAATACAGTACGTGATATTGTGCAAACACATAACTTACAAGATTGTTTTTACGCTGGAACTAAAGAGAAAAATTTATACATATGTTTAGAGGAATTAAACAAAGAATTACGCAATCCTGAAAACTCTTATCAAGATAAACTTAAACTCATGGTTATTCATCACAAGGCACATGGTTGCTAAATAGAGGAACCGCCGTAATCTAGACCTTCCACGTTTAGAAATGACAATTTGACCCATCCAATTACCTGAACTTTCTTCAGCTAGATGTAAACCTACATGACGTATTAGCAAGTTCACGTGAGAAAATCCGCTTAAATCCCCGGGCTTCACCTAATATACCTGCTAATGAGATTCCAATTATTCCTTTAATCATAATAAGTTTCTTTGCGAACGGTATTTGGTCGAGAAGAGATGATAGCCCACACCTATGACTATTTGGTGGATAAGCTTTGCTTATCGGTCTGATTTGTTGTATTCTTTGCAAACCTTATTGTAATTACTGTTAATCTGTACAGGTTAGATAGGTATATAGCAAAAAAAGAGATAAAAGAGATTATCCCTTTATTAAGACGAGACTAATTTTAAAGCATATTAATCCATTTCCTAATTTTGATAAGGTTTAACATCAATTTTTCTCTTATATTCGTTAATTTTAACTAATCGGTGAATTTACTTTATTAATTCCCCTGATATATGAACATGTAAGTTAGTTTATTACTCAACATCGATTATAAACTCAGCAAATGGACTCTTTCCTAGATAGACATTTATTTTCCATAAACCTGATTTATCAAAACGGACATATGAAGGCATGGTCTTTACTGCACCTAAATTCCCTTGAGTAAATTCTTTATTATATTCCCATGTTTTCTTTTCAGCTGACATGTCTACTAATAGAATTGGCGTTTTTTCATTTGACTCAATATGAGTGCCTTCTAATCTGAATGCCCCAGTGATTATACTAGGTTCTCCCCATAAATGCCAAAGGACTTTGAACGTTTCATTTGAATTGAACTTTGTATCAAGTATTCCAACCTTTCCTTCAATCCCTATCATTTTATTGTTTTCAGTTGAAAAGGTTGGAGTAGGTTTATAATGTTCTAACTTTGTTACTTCATTTTTGTTACATGCTGTACTTAGTATCATTAAGCATATTAAAACTAATATAGGTCTCATAACTTAACCTCCTGTGTTATAGGTGTTTTCTTTATTTCCTGATAAATCGTTGTTCTCACTACCAGATTCTTTATTTAATATTACCTTTTTACGGTATAACCAAAATGACATTAGTAAACCTACCTCATACAAATGCTTGTAATTTCTGATCTACATTTTTAAAACCTTCCATATTCTCCCTCCTTTCTAAAAATATCATATATCTAAAATGGAAGATATTAATCAACCAATTTTAAATCAAAGTCAAGCCACTTTATTAGACATAGATTTCACATATTTCTCAATGTGTCCATATGTATTAACTAGACCTTTTTCTTTTACAATACCTTCTGAATCTATTGCATATGCGAAAGGTGTTGCAGACACATCTAATGACATAGCTTGCTCATGAGAAATTATCAATGATTGACCCTTATAGCCAATTTTTTTAATATATTCTCTAGCTTCCTCTTTCTCGGCAAATATAAATAAGATAGGGTTAACTTTATATATGCTAGTTATCTTAATAAAATCAGGTAAGATCTTTTTACACTCTGTACAACGTGGAGAAACAAATAGAAATAATGAAGGTTTCCCAACTTCATTTCCTAAATTCCACCTAACTCCTTCTAGATTATAACTTTCAAAGAATGGAAGTTTCTTACCAATAGGTACTCCGCTATCATTTATTCCTCTAGCGGTACCCATTACCATTATTCCTAACTGTCTAAAAAGCACTAAATTTAATATGATTAATGGAACAATAAGTAGCCATAGTATAATGTATGATATTATGAATAATGTATTCAATTTCATCACTCCTATATTAATTTCTTATAAAATAAAGATATCTTTTACCTTTCTCTGTATATCCTTTAACTGCATAAATTGCATCAGGAAAACCTATAAAAAAAACAAAGCTCGTTACAATAAAAAGTAATAATAGAGTAATGCCTTGAAGTAGGTTTAGATTGGAAGGAACATTTATAATATGTGGTATGATAGAGAGTAAAATATTTATTAATATTAATCTTTTAGATAAAACTGAAGATACTTGGGAACCGAAACACCCACAGGATACTGCACCTTTTTTTGTAAAGTAATATGCTACTCCCACTGATTGTAAAATATAAACTCCTGACAACAATAACGTAGTAAAATATGAATCTAAATACATAAACACCATTGATACTACAATAGATTGAGTAATTATTAACATTATGTGAACTTTCGCTCCACCCGGAAATCTATCATCATCGTCAAATATCCTGGCCCAAACATAACTTACTATTGCAATTATTAATGGTAAACTAACCAAAGCCTTAACCATATCAACGCTTCCTTTCCTAATATTTTTTCTTCAGTTGCAACATCCACAATTACAATTGATTTTTCAACTATGATTACCTCTAATAAGTTTATATAAAATATAAACCAATAAACGTTAACTAACTGTAATCCATTATTACTAGTAATTGGAAAATGTTTGCTAGTGATTAATATATTACAGTAGCTGTTTTCATTCATCAATATATTCATACAATTTAAATATTGAGAAAATCACCTTTTAAAACATACATATTTATTAGTGTATTTTAAGCTATTTTCTCAATACAAATTATTAATAAAATGATATATAATGTATGCCTCACTTATATAAGGAAAAGTAAGGATAAATAAAACTCATTAACATTAAAAAGTTTATTCTAACTCAAGTTGACTTTTTTCTATGTTTTATAAACTTAATAGAAACTTGTAAATATCCATTTTCAAAAGGCTGGATCTACATTTTTTCACGTTTAAGGTTAAGTTATAGTGTTTTTAATTTTTAACAAAGCTGGGGAGTTGGAGATAATATGACTCGAGCTTCACTAAGAGTGTAAACAAAGTAAATGTAGTATAATTGGTTAATTTACAATTATTGATTGGTATAATCAAGGTTCTAGAAAAAAATGTAATGTAAATAGAAAAATCCTCAAAAACAGAATATTCATTTACATAAACATAATTAATTACTTACTTACATTAAATTTAGTAGATACCAATGAATACATTTATTAAAATGCAAAGAAAAAACCTTAAAAAAATTACTAGCTTCTCTTATTATCTATCATTTTCTATTGTAGAATATCTTTTTTATTTAGTCTCTAAGTCAAAAAGTTGTTTATTCAATACAGGATAACATTCGCATTTTCGTATCTTCTTGGTGAGGTTCAGTACTATTAACCACTTCTTTTATTGTTTGCACATATTTTTTATTTATTAATATCATTAACTAGATTATTTAATTGCTTGTCCATCTTTTCTTGCCTGCAAGAATCTTTTTCAATAATACTTTCCAATTCTCACTTCCCTTTTATCATATATAAACCCATTACCAAAGTCAGAAAAATCTCGTTTGTTCGTAATATTAAGTTCTCTATTCTGATGTAAATTTACTAACTTTAATGTATATTTACAGCTATAATGTGATTAGACATCATTCAACTTAGCTTGTGCAATTAAAAGCAATATATTTATAAGTTTAAAAGAGTAGCGAGATAATTTACGCTTTTTAAAAGGATAGTACAATCTACCAAACTACACCTATATATCCTTGCTTCAATAATTAATAATATTTATTAAAGTCCCTTAACATATATCGTCTACTGGGTCTATTAATATAGAAATTCACTATTCTTATTTTGCTTATAATTAGATAATTAGATATATTAGTATATGTATCATTATATTTTTATAGTATTTAATGGATTGAGGGATTTAATATGTCTATTGGAGAAAAAATACGTTTATATCGCTTAAATAAAGGATTGACTCAATCTGAATTATCTAATGGGATAATCTCTGTTTCATATTTATCAAAGATTGAAACCAACCAGATTAATACTAATGAGGAAACACTTATATTACTGTTTGATCGTTTAGGTATGCCCTTTCATTCTTCTAAAGTTTTAAATTATATGCCTATGTTAAATGAGTGGTACCATACGTTCGCTCACAAACAGGAAACAGACGCAGCAAAAGAAACTTTAAATATATTGCTTAAAAACAATATAGATTCTAATGGAGACTTCAATGTAATAATCCTGTTCTATCTATATCAATATCGATATTATCTAGGGATTAGAGATTTAGAATCTGCTGAGCAACTGATATTGAAATTAAATAGTTATTACGGTAACGACTTAATTAAAGGAAAACACAGATATTTTTATTTTAAATTTAAGGGACTTCACAATTATTTAAAAAATGATCTCGATGAATGTTACCAAGCACTTAAGATATCAGAAGAACACTTTACTAATTTTGTATTTGATAAGTGGGAGGAAGGAGATTTAAAATATTTAATTGCTCTAGTTTCAAGTAGGACTTGGAGAATTATGTTAAGTGTATCTTACGCAAATGAAGCTTTATTGGTCTACCAGGCGCTACTCCACGTAAAACGTTGCTCAGAATGTCTTATGATATTGGGTATTAACTATCGTAGAAGTATGGATTGGATTAAAGCTGAAGCATTCTATAAACAAGCGCTTGAACTTGCAGATAACTTAAATAGTGAAATATTAAAATCAAATATCTTACATAACCTTGGTTATGTTTATTCATCACAAGGTAATTCTGAATTAGCGGTTCAATATTACTTAAAAGGCTTAAATAATGATAAGAACGATATTTTAAGCCTATATTCTCTTTCTAAAGAATATAGACTAATGGGCAAAACAGATGAATGCTTAAAGTGGACAGAACTTGGTATGGAAATTAGTGAGGATAAAAACGATAAAGCACATTACTTTCATTTCAAACTAAATAAATACTTGTTAACTGATGATTTAAATCTGGAATACTCCTCTTTTTTGAAAGAAGATATAATTCCTTACTTTGAGAAAGAAAAACATTATGAGTTTGTTTCTTTTTATTGCAACCTCTTGGGAGACTTCTATACCAACAATAGAAAGTATAAAGATGCTAGTATTTATTACAAAAAAAGCTTAAATGCACTTGAGAAATTAAAAAACCTCCATTCTCTTTTGAATCAATAAAAAGCAAACTTCATTTTCTTTGTAACAACTAGTTTCAATAAAAGTTTTTGTGTATCACTAACTAGGACTGAATTACGAAAACTAACTTATGTCATAACAATTTACTATTAATAACACCAGTTGTTGCTACATAAAAAGGGCATACCAATTGAAGAAACATTTGGACACCCTTTTTTATATGAAAAATAATCGGATTTATCTCTCGGTAATTCACTTTGTTTTGTCTAGCTTAAATCTACCTCCTCTAAAAAGAAAAACTTAGAGAGGATACCTTTCAATATTGAAATTATATAATTAATTACCTCTTTATTTCAGATGTTCACAATATCACACAAAACTAGCTATCTAAATAATCTAATATCTAAACTAAATATTGGTATTAGGAAATAAACCTTGCTGATAAATCTCCTCTAACTTTTATTGAATCTGCAGTTTCATGGACTGGCTTAGCACCCTTTGTATGATATTTTATATTAATTTTACCATCAAAGTTATTCAAAATTTGTTTAGCAATTTGCTGTTTTAAACTAATACTTAATATCTTGGCAAAATATTCAAAAGTTAAGTCCTTTTTTATCCCGGAAATAATCGACTTCTTAAATACCGATGAATATAACGACGATATAAAGTTTTTAATGTCAACCTCAGTTTCTCCTGTTATATTATCAATAAACGCTTGAGGTAGGGTTCGGTTTATAGTCCCTTCGAATCCTAGATATGATATACACCCAGCATCTCTTACAGCAACATCACCTACTCCAACATAATCAATCGCAGTATAGCATGCAAACGCAACAACTTTTTTATTTCTAAGATGTTCAAGTCCGTCTCTAGTACTTATTAGAGATTCATAGTCCGGTTTTTCCTTTCCCTCTGAATCTTGTAATTTATGAAAAATAGCCCAATCACACCCGTGTGAAAAAATAAAAATTAAATCAGCACTCTTGAATTTTTCTAAACTTAGACTTGCTTCTGTAAACGCTAAACTAAAGTTAATACTTTTTGCTCGATAGAAATGAACACTTTATAACAACAACCTCTTACCTTCGGTATACTATTGATATTGGAGTTTAAGGGGGAGCAACGGAGTGATGAAGTGGATGAGATACATAGAAATTCAACAATTAAGACAGAAAGGATTTAAAGTTGCGGCAATCGCTAAAAAGTTAAGAATTAGTAGAAACACAGTATATGAGGATCTTAGAAAGACACCCGAAGAATTTGAAGAATGGGTTCTGTCATTAAGTAATCGGGGCAAAAAGCTAGATCTTCACCAAAAGTTAATTCTGAGCTGGCTTCAAGAACATCCAGATTTATCAGGAGCCCAGGTTTATGATTGGCTAAACGAAAAGTATGAGGGTATTAAGATTGGTGAAAGTACTGTACGACGATATGTGGGTGAGCTGAGAGAAACATACCAGATTCCCAAAAGTATAACCTATCGAACGTATCAAGCCGTGGAAGAGCTCCCAATGGGTA
>NZ_JBMERO010000055.1:0-7743 GCF_049310945.1 Bacillus sp. DJP31
CCGTCTGCGTAGCGTACAAAACGGATTCCGTGTTGTTCTAATTCCCAATCTAGTTCGTTTAAGTATAGATTGGCAAGTATCGGAGAAATTACACCGCCTTATGCACAGTAAAATATTATGTAAAGTAGAGTATAAATTGGGAATGCGCTTTTTAGATGAACAGTTCAATTTCTTTGAATTAGAGCAAGCTGGGGCCTTAACACAAAGTATGGTAAATGCCTTAAGAGTAGTTCGAATGTTGGGTGATTTCCAGCAACATGGAACCATTCTTCGCCGGTACTATAAACAAAAAAATCTTCTGCAAAACAATGAGTTCATAGAGACCGTCAGAGCTGTCTGAGCGATTGTCAGCGAAGAGAATACTCCAAAGTTACACAAAATCATTACAGGAAAATCTCAGAAAAGTCTTTGAGTTTTGTGGAATCTCAGGAGATTATTTACCGTACTGATATCACTGCTAAAAATATTTTCGATTATATCAATACTTTGTTGGGGTATAGCTACAAAACCTTAGCGTTACATATCTGAGGGCTACGTTCTTTTTTTCGCTTCTCTACGCTAATGGATTTCATAAACAAGATTTGGCTGAAATCTTGCCGGCCATAAAAGCGAGAAAGCAAAATAGGATCCCTTCCGTATGGACTTCTAGCGATGTCACCAAGTTACTCGAAGCCATTTACAGAGGAAATCCGGCTGGTAAAAGAGATTATGCCATAATCCTATTAGTCGCTCGGTTAGGCATCAGGACGAAGGATATCAAGAATTTAAAGCTTGAACACTTAAAATGGCAAAGTAACCGTATCATATTTACACAGTCGAAAACAGATAGAGAGATAAGCTTGCCTTTACTCCATGATATTGGTTGGGCCATCATTGATTATCTAAAAAGTGGAAGACCGAAGGTTGAATTACCTTATGTATTTTTGCGACATCTTGCACCACTTGAACCGTTTTCGGATGAGGACAGGCTGCATCAAATCATAGTAAAATACATGAAATTAGCCCAATTCCCACTCTCTCTCTTCACAAAAGAAAGTGGGAATGCATTCTTTAAGACACACGTTAGCCAGTGCTTTGCTAGAAAAAAATACCCCATTGTCCATCATCTCTGATATTTTGGGCCATGTTAGCGCAGACTCAACCACTGTCTACCTTAAATTACACTTTCCTTCTGAACATACCCAACACCATCACTTGATAAGCCCTCTTCAACCCACTGGTTCACTGATTAAAGAGCACCTGTGTATAGTAACATTGTGGACTTCCCGTTATTTTCGCACTGTCGTCCACTTATCCTGCCGACCGTGTTTCACGCTTTCGCATTCGGGTCTGCCCATCCGTCTACGGGTCTCTCGATTTTCCGCATCTCCATCAGACAGTACCTCACAATAATGCCATAGATTAGACTTCATAGGCTTTACCAGTAATCATATGGGAGGACTTTCACCTCCGTGAAAAATAACCTTCCAGGATTCGGGGTCCGTTTTACCGCAATAACGTAACCCAACCTATATAAGTTCATTTCATGTAGAGCGATGCTCTACATAGGTGCAACTGCCCTTCGCACAAAAAAATCATCAATACTCTCGTGAGGCCACTGAAAAGCTTACGTTTTTTAGTTTAAAAAAGAGATTCAAAAAAAAGACGACTATATACCCATTAAATGGGTAAAAGTCGTCTTTTTTGCTTATGATTTAGCGATACGTTTCCTCAATTTCAAGAAAATATTTAAATGACATATCGTATTTTGACCGTTCAACAATGTCAATATAAGAAGCTTTATGAATAGTTTTTAATAATAAATATTTGAACATACGAATAGGAGGGATAGCGTTTCGTCCATTATCAAGACCATATTTATCCTTAAGCTCGTTATAGACAAAAGAAAAATCAACTCATTCATTCATTCTTCTTAATACGTTATCTTTTGGAACCACTAAGTTATATATGTCTTTATAAGTATAAGGGCTTAACTTTATTGTTTGTTGATGCTGAATCATAGTATCCACCTACTTGAATTTGATACCTTAATTATAATACAAAAAAAGGTATACTTCTCTCAGTTATTTGAGGAGTATACCTTTTTTGTAGTAGTCTCTTTTCGTAAGTTTGTTATTTTTAGAAACAATCCTTATTGAACATTCTTGATTGTAGTGGAAGGTGCGAGACTCCTGCTTAGAGAAGCAGGACAGGTGAGACCCCGCAGGCGCTAGTGCGCTGAGGAGGCTCACCGCCCGCCCCGCGGAGAGCGAGTACCTGCAACGGAAATCAACAGACATGGTTAAAAGTCTCTATAAAGTCAATAATCAACAAAGTATGCGAAAACGGGCATGTATGAAGATGACTTTTTCAGTGGCCACTACTCTCGTAGGGGGGACTAGTTTCTCTCAGTATTTGAATTATAAAATATCTTTATAAGCTTGACACGATCATTCACCTTTAGTTTTCGATAGATGCTTGATATATGGTTTTTAACCGTATCAGGTGAAATAATTAACCTTAGTGCAATCTGGATGTTAGTATGCCCCTCTACTAATTCGTGAAATACTTCCTTTTCACGGCTAGTGAGATGGTTGAAATCATTATGAAATGTGGGGTTTACAACCGCTTCTTGTTGATTCACTTCCTGAGAGCTTGTCAACTTAAGTGAAAAGTATTTTTCACCATTTCTTTGAGTTGTTATTAAAAAGTTATCTTTATTAAGTGCCTCTACTACTTTTTCTAGTACATCTATATCTCTACCTATCCTTCTACTAACACTTAAAATAGTTTCAATTGAATATGGATTACAATTAAAATATTCCATACATTCAAGCTTTACTTTCGCAATCATTTTATCCATTTAAACCACCTATTTAAACAAATTTAAAATAAGGTTGTATATCCAAATCTTCGATTATATAAGGCCTAGATGTGAAGCCCTCGGGAGATTTATCTAATTTAATATATTGATATTTGTTATCTGACCATATTCTTAGAATGCCCGTAGATTTACGCTTAATTTGCTCTGACACAATCTGTGAAGCTTCTCTCGTATTACAAATACGAATGGAAGTAAATTCTAGGGATCTTGTAAGTGCTGTTACTAAAGGAAGAATGCTCTGAATGTATTTTTCGCCTCGAATGTGGTGAGCTGCATTCATGTCATATATAATTATCCATTCCTCACCTTTACTTTTTCTTTCCAGTAATAACTTGAAAATGTCCTTTTGGATAAAGTTACTAAATTCTTCATTAGAAAGGTTATCAACCTTTAAAATGGATGGATGTAATTCTTTATCACTAATCCTGTTAAATTGGTCAACGATTAGTATGTCTTTCCTTTTTATACATGCATAGAGATCTAAGCCTGATTCCTCAAAAAATTTGCTTAGTAGTGGTATCGTTAAATCGTCTGGTAATAAAACAAGCACCTTATCTCCCCGTTTTAATTGATTTATTAATAAAGAAGTTAAGATATATTTGTAGTTAGATTTACTATCAACATCTAGTAGGAATACCTCTCCTCTTGGTATTCCACCACCTAAGATTATATCGATTTCCTTAACATTGGTAGGGATTATTTCTGTATTATAAAAAGGAACATTCCTAATGTTACGGTTCATTGGTATGAGATAAATGCCGGTATGATTTATACGGTAAGTATGCTTGCCCTGAAAATATTCTGATCCTCTCATTTTTAAAACCTCTAATGTACGTTGAGGTATCTCTTCTAGTTCCATTGTTTTTTCTAACTTTATAACCCCATCGAAAATATAATGTTCAAAAGATTTTTCATCGTTTTCTTCTATAATTATTAATGATGTAATACCTTTTTTTCGTAAAATATTGCGAAAAATATATATAGAGTTTCGAAGCTCGTATTCATCTGAAATTAAATATCTCAATATACTCAAACTGTCTAGTACCAACCTCTTACAGCCAGTATCATTTAAAAGTCTCTCAAGCATCCCATCAGGATTAAGCATATCTTTTACAATTGTTTCTGGTGAAATCCCAATAATTCGTATTAGCCCCTCTTTTTCATACTGATTTAGATTCCACCCAAATGGACTCATATCCTGACGAATTTGAGAAGGAAACTCTTCAAATGATAAGTATATTCCCGGCTGGTTATCTTTTGCCCCTTCAACAAGAAACTGAACACCTAGTGTTGTTTTACCTGTCCCTGGAGATCCTTCTAATAGAGCACTAGAATGTAAAGGTATCCCTCCGTTTAAAATAAAATCAAGACCTTTAACACCAGAAGGCATTTTCATTCTTAGTCACCTCCATAATTACACAAAATTCTACATTTCTCTAATAGACTATTCTAACATTTATTATAAAAAAGTAATAGATTTTTTAAAGTTCACATACTTTATTTTAATTCCAATTTTTTTTAAAAAAACTGATTATCCCACTAGCTTAGAATAGGTAATGGTTTCGGTTGTTGCATACAGAGTGGATAAACGACTAAACCATTCACCTTTGAACTTTCTTCGATTAAATCGATAATAAAATTCATCCAAATAGGATTGAAGATGCTTTGAGTCAAGGCCATGGAAGGTTCCACCAACAAACGCTTTTTCATTTGAAATAACTGTATGCAGCCAATGTAAGTGGTCTGGACTTTCTTTGGCATTATAAACTTGATATTTGTGTTTAAAGCCAGCTCCAGCAAGGGATCGGTACGAATGATACGCATCACTACTAATGGTTGACCTTGCTAGAATACCTTTTGGGCAAATCCAAGCAAGGTTTCGGCCTTACTATTAGGTACGACTTCCATTTTCAAGTAGAGCGGATTTCCTTTTTTATTTAGGGATAATCCTACAAGTACTTTGGTTTTTTCCGTTCCACGACCGCGTTTTCCACCTTCGGATGGAGCACCAAAGAAGGCGTTATCTAGCTCTACAATTCCAGCTAGCCTATAGTCTTCATCACGTTTTCTCATAGCTTGGCGAATTTTATAAAGCATTGAGCCAAGCTGTTTTATACGAAACCGAAAGTTCTTCAAAAAGTCTAGTTGCCGATACTCCCGTTTATCATGTGCGATTAAATAAAGAGCTAAGAACCATTTAGTTAAGTCAGTTCTTGTTTTTTCCACAGTTCCAACGGTGACAGTGGCTTGATACATGCATTTTTTACATTCATAAAGCCTGTGCTTACGTGTTGTAGTCTCAAAATAATCACCATGTTCGCATCTTTCGCAACAATAACCATTTGACCATTTCAATGAAAATAAATGGTCATGGCATGATTTTTCGGTCGAGAATTTTTTTTCGAACGCAATTAAGTTCATATACTGGTACTTAGTCAATCGGAACATCCTCTCAAGAAACGTTTGTTTTACCATTATGGCCAAACAATCGTTCTTGATATACGTTATTCTGAGGTAAAGGGATAATCAGTAAAAAAAAATAAAAATCCACCAAATAATATTTAGTGGATTTCAACCATTATCCTTGCTGGACGGTCAGAGACTCTAAAGGAAAACCTTGGCTTTGGAATAGGCCGGCTTTTCAATACGATCTATCTTCAGTAGCTTCTTCTCAGCAATCAGAGTCTCTTGTTCTTTAGTTGGGTAGATACGAAACTTATACGCTTTTTTAACTACCATTAATTTCACCTCAATATCAATAAGGAACATTTGTTCTTATTGTAGCATAGTGAGTGCAATTTTGGCTAACGCCAACCGACATTCATCTCACCACCTACTCATTGGGCTATGCCCTTCACATTCCTTGAGGTGGGAGTCTTCTGTCGGAAAATGATAAAAAAACAGCCTTTTAAAGTGGCTGTCATTCCTGACTCATAGGTAATAACTATGTTAAATCAAATAGTTGGAACTAGAGCTGCTTTAAAGCATTTATTAGTCTATCTACTTCTTCTTCTGTATTATAGGGAGCCAGTCCAGCACGAACCCAACCACCATCGTTAGTGATATCCAGTTTATCTGCTAAGGTTGAGGCATAGAAATGTCCATCCGCAATAAAAATACTGTGTTCTTCGGCCATTATTCTGCAAACTTCTCTTGGAGTATATCCAGAAACAATAAATGCAATTGTAGGTGTCTTGAGAACGGATGTGTCTGCTTGATACAGCCTTACTCTTTCGATTTCTGAAAGTCCTTTTCTAAGTCTGTCTGCTAACGCATTTTCATAGACTTCAATGACTTCCATTCCTGAAAGGATCTTTTCTCTTCTGTTTGATCCAGTTCCTAAGCAAGATATGAACTCAATGGCTGGTTTTATTCCTGCAATTCCCTCATGGTTCTGCGTTCCAGTCTCTAGTTTATCAGGGATATAGCTTGGTGCTGGTTCTAATTTAAATGGCTCTAAAGTTTCAAAGATAGACTCTTTGATTGCCGCTATTCCAACATGAGGTCCGAAGAATTTATAGGCTGAGCATAACAAGATGTCAGCACCGAGAATGTCTCTTTCAATCGCAACATGTGGTGTAGCGTGCACCGCATCTACTGCAAGTATGGCTCCCATTTCTCTAACTCTTTCAGAGATTCTTTCAATGTCATTGATGGTTCCAACAGCATTCGAAGCCAAACCAACTGCGACTAGCCGAGTTTTCTCATTAATAACTTCATGTAGATCTTCAAGATTAAGTGTTAATCTATCAGTATCCACCTTTATCCACCTAACCGTTAACCCTCTGTCCTCTGCCATTGTAATCCATGGATCAACGTTTGCCCGGTGATCCAATTCTGTTACAACGATTTCATCACCTTTTCCCCAGTTTTTCCCGAGAGCTCTAGCGATTGATAAGGCCAGCGTTGTCATGTTTGCTCCAAATGCTACTTCATTTTCATTTACTCCAAGGAAATCCCCAATCGCACTTTTCGCTTCTGAAATGAAAGCCTCTGTTTCACGACTAGAAGGAAAAGCACCATGAAGGTTTGCTCCTCCATTTCCCATATAGGCCGTGATCGCTTCTATTGATGACTTAACCACTTGAGTACCACCTGGACCGTCTAAATAGGCAACAAGTTGATCGTTATACGTTCTAGTAAGTGCTGGAAATTGGTTTCGAACATCGGTTATTGGAAATAGCTCAAGCTTTTGACTCATTTACTTCATCTCCTTAGATTAATAGAAATTTAGTTAGATAACTCCAGCTGAGAAAAAACCTTACACTGCAGGATTTCCTCCATGATCGTTTAAAACCTGGGTTTCCCTCCAGCTCCTTGTATCTGAGTAACGACAAATTCAACCGTCTCAGGAATGGCGTTGTTTTGTGCAGAAATAGTAGGGAGACTTAAATAATCCTTTAATGTCTCGATAGAATCTGAAACTAATTCCTTTGTACGACTTTTAAGACTTTGTAAAAGTTGTTCACTCATTAAGAGAACACTCCTTTCCATCTATACTTACTACTATTTCGAGATACGAATAAAAATCCCTCTTATAGTGTTTATATTTTCTGAAAATATATTAAATTTCCAATGGATCATGTTAAGATTTATTCATATTCAAGTTTTATAACAGGAGGAATATCAGTGAAAACTCTAGAATTCTATTTGCCTACAAAACTACCCGCCCAATGTTTCATAGTCGTTCATCCTGCGATAATAGGCTAAAAAGGAATACAAAATATACGTTGTGGTTACATGGGCAATTTGGGCATCAAAGTTCTGAGACTGGCATTTACCTAATCGAAGAAGTTGTTTGGTCTCTTTGAAAAATACCTCAATCGTCCAGCGCACTGAATAGACTTCCAACATTTCGAGGAAGGTCAAAGATTCGTCTG
>NZ_JBMERO010000056.1:0-7739 GCF_049310945.1 Bacillus sp. DJP31
CATCTTATCGTAGTTTTAAAGCGTCTACAACTTCCTTTTTTATAATATAGTCTACTCTTTATCTTCAGTGGGTGAATATCATACTCCTCTTCAATCGCATATCGTACAATATTTACTGGTCTACCTAAAATTTCATAGAACTCTTTATCCGAATAATATTCTTGTGTATTATAATTATCAAACTCCTTGGTAAGTAATTCAAATTCACTTTTAGTAATAAATCTTTTTTCTCTAGATAAAAAGATGGGTTTAATGCCGTTTTCACGCATTCGAGACAACCATGCATTTTTCAAAATTTCTTTTCTCTTGAATAATTCAGTTACCAGTATATCTTCACTCAAAAATTTCTCCGCTGCCGATTTGCTAATATAAAAGGTCTGGTGATTGATTGAATAGTTTAAAGTGATATATTCAAATCTAAAGGGAGATTCAGTTCCTAGCTTCGTTAAATACCTCTTTGTATATTCTGATTTATCCTTAGAAGATATTCCAAACATCTCTTGAAATTTCGAGATACTCATGTAATTCTCTAAAATTTTTGATTTAAATGCCAAATATTCATTCAGGGATTCAACATCAACCTCTTTGCTAATTAAATCACCTTTTACTTGCCAGCCCTATTTAATCTTTTTATTTTTTTCTAAATAGATCTTTTGAATGAAATGTAGGGTATTTCTCATCGCCCCAAAATACCTTGGGGGCGTCTTTTATTTTAATCACGGTTGTCATTTCGAAAATACCACCCAGGCTTCTCCTCTACAACAATTCGTCTTTATATCATACCGTAGGAGATGTTGTAATTAAAAGAATTAATACAAATATCTATTACCTCTAATAATTCATCCAAGGGTTACATTTTCCTTTAAATTAACCTAAAAAAATAGAGTGCGAAATCCAATGTGGTCTCGCACTCTACTGTATAGTTATTTGTTTCACCACTACTAGCCTTGGCTTGACTCTTTATTTTCTAACATCTATTTTCCCGCTTCGCAAAAGTGGCTCTATAAGCTCTGGTGGTAATGGTTTACTATAAAAATAGCCTTGCCCGATTTCACAGGTGTATTCTTTTAGGAAAGTCGCTTGCTCTTCCTTTTCAATCCCTTCAGCAATGACAGTGAAATTTAAATTATGTCCCATATCAATAATGGTCTTCACAATCGACCCTTTATTCGAATGAATCAAAATATCATCTACGAACGATTTATCTATCTTTATGCTATCAATAGGAAGATGCTTTAAATAGCTAAAGGAAGAATAGCCGGTTCCAAAGTCATCTATTGAAAGCTTTAGTCCTAGCTGCTTTAACTTATTTAATACAAGGGAAGACTGTTCGATATTCTGCATGATACTTTCTGTGATTTCAAGTTCTAGATAACAAGGGTCAAGCTTGGTTTGTTCCAACACGACATTCACATCCCGGACGAAGTGGTCATCTTGCAGTTGCCGTACTGATATATTTACGGCAACTGGAATTGGAGTGAAACCTGTTTCTTGCCACGCTTTGTTTTGTTCAACCGCTGTTCTTAAAATCCATTTACCCAATTTCACGATAAGTCCAGTTTCTTCAGCTAGAGGGATGAATTCACATGGTGGGATCGTACCAAGCTCTGGGTGCTGCCAACGAACTAAAGCTTCTACACCTACTATTCTACCTGTTGTAATATCAATCTGTGGTTGATAATGTAGGGATAGTTGATCTTGTTCGACCGCTTTCCTTAATGCATTTTCCAGTTCCATTTTTCGTAAAGCAATCCTATTAAGATTTGACGTATAAAATTGGTAGTTATTCTTGCCACGCTCTTTTGCCAAATACATGGCAGTATCTGCATGTTTAATGATCGTTTCTTGATCATCACCGTCAATCGGAAACATACTAATTCCAATGCTAGTTGTGACAAAAAATTCGTCACCGTTTATCAAGAAAGGATTAGAAAATTGTACCAAAATTCGTTGTGCAACCTCTATCACCTTCTCCTTTTCATAATTCTCAAGTAGAACAATAAATTCATCTCCACTTTGACGTGAGACTAGTCCTTTATTTTGAACAGCTATCGCTAATCGTTCCGCCACACTCTTTAATACAAGATCACCAGTTGTATGGCCCTTCGTATCATTAATAATCTTGAAACGGTCCAAGTCTAAAAATAATACAGCTAATACGGTGTTTTCTGGATTTTCTAATGCTTCTTTCAAACGATTTCTAAACATATTTCGATTGGGTAGACCCGTCAATTCATCATAGAATGCCATATATTCAATGGTTTTTTCTGTTGTTTTCCGATCAGTAATATCTCTCCCTACAACTTGTTTTGCCGGTCTTCCTTCATAAATGATAGGCATGATCGACATTTCAACCTCAATTGTATGACCATTTAGACTAATGGCTTGAGTTTCAAATCGAATTTTTTCTTCATCTCTATTATCAAGTTTCCTGATTTGGTCTTTAATCTCAATAATGGCTTGTGTAGAAACAAAATCTTGTATCGATTTACCAATTAGATCAAAAGGACTATTTGCTCCAACCAGCTTACTTCCCGCTTCGTTTATATAATCAATCTTCCCATTACTAACCACAGCTATTATATCGGGAGACATTTCGACTAAGCTACGATAGCGGTCTTCACTTTCCTTTTTGTCTGTAATGTCAAGTAGAACACTTGAAAAATCAGCAATTTCTCCTTTTCCATCGCAAAGCGGAATGCCACGATCTTGGATCCAGCGAACTTCACCATCAGGGCGAGTAATCCTGTATATGCTTGTAGCAGGTTCCCCTTGCTTCAGCTTCAGTTCTCGTTCAGCTAGAATAGGCAGATCCTCAGGAAAAATAACTTTCTTCCATAGCATATTGTCTTTATAAAATTCCTCTAAGGAATAACCATATAGTTTTTCAATCCCAGGAGTGATTAATAGAGTATTTGTTCTTAGATCATGAGACCAAATAGCCACATCAAGGGTATCAAAGATATGATTTAATTTCTGATCACTTCGTTTCAGGTCTTCTGTTTTTTTATTATTACTTTTAAACATGATAAAAAGAGAACTGATTATTGCAATACTCAAGGCAAAAAGAGATATGTGAAAAAGCCATTTGTTATTTAGAAAGTAAACAGCTCCTACTTGAAATACAATATATCCACTTATTATCAAAATCCATTTGTTTTTATGACTGTTATTTTCTGTTTTCATTCACTTTGCTCTCCTAGAAATAGCGTTATATAGTTTATCGGATAGTAATCGAATTTTTGTATCTAATTCACACTTGTTTCAGTGAATAAATGAAACTATTAAAAATCTGCATACAAAAAGAGGATAATTAGTCATTATAGACTAATTATCCTCTTTTTTTCTTAGACAGTAGTAATCATCGCAATACCTTGGTTGTTGATTCACAATGATGATTGATTGCAGCTAGGGGATGCTCGCTTTCCGCGGGGCATGCGGTAGCCTCCTCAGCCCAATGAATGGATGGCTATTTTCACTACCGTGTAAAATCCTAGGTCTCACCTGTCCCGCTGCTCCTGCAATAGTCGAGCACCTTCCGCTCCAATCAACATTTTATGAAATAGGTATTTCTTAGTAACACCTACTATCCAGTAAATCTATCCTAATTAATGAATTTTTCGATACCACTCCTCACTAAATCCTTCGAACCTCACCTCAGGTACATTCTTATTCATGCTAATGGCATTAATGCTCCAAAAGAAAGTTATGGAAAAGGTAGAAAAATGATTAGTGTAATGGATATTTTAGATAAATCTTGTCTCTTGATCTGGGTAGTTTTCTTGATGAGGATTATAAGAGAAAAGTCATATCTGAGACATTCAGTGTTAATGAGAAATTAGTCTTTTCGAGAAACCCTTCATTGGAGTTTGGAGATTTGAAGGTGATTAAGAAATACGCGATTGTTGGGTTTGAGGAAAATGAGAAAAGCTTGTTAAACTTGGCTAAGAATAATTTGAACCCCTCAGAGTTATTTTTGATGAATGGTTTTAAAGTCATGTTTAGCTCGAAACTCTCGGATATTATTAAAAGCTGGCTTGAAGATAAATTCATGGTTTTTTTCGAGCGGATTCACTTCAGTCTCTGCCTTTAAGTTCTAAGAAGGCAACACTCTATATCAACTCAACTATTAATGAAGCAGCACGTATCTTCGGGATCAACTCCAATGCTTTAGGATATCTTGTAAATGATGATGATTCTGAACCTAAACTGGTTTCCCTAGTAGTAGGTGGCAAGGATGGAAATATGCCCGTACAGGCGGAAGTATTTGAGTCATATGGAACAGCAGATGCTTCAGATGTTTCAAACGCATTTGCATTTAGTTCTTCTGCTACTTCGTTTTCTTCTTGCCACGTTTCTAATCCGTTATTTGTATTATAAGAAGCAATTTCTTGGCTCAAAATACTCTTCATTAAATCAATATCCGCCACAATTGCTACTTCATCATTTGTCCCTGTTGTATATCCCTCAACACTAAATTGTGATGTTTCTTCATGACTTTGAGTATAACCGATCACATGATATACAACACCTGGTTCAGTATAATTATCAGCGTCATTTTCTTTGTCTACAAACTCATTTTCATAAATGGACATTGCGAAGTCTTTCCCGTTAAAATCTGTATCCATAGATACAAAGTTCTCAACCTCTAATATTTGTTTATAATCACCTAGCGAGAAACCCTCAGAATCATATAAGTATACTTTTATTCCTTGGTCTAATGCATCTATAGCTGCCTCTTTAATTTTTCTATTTGTTAATACAGTATCATATGGAAAAGCAACTGTATGTACATTCTCTTTTAAGTTAATGTTTAAAGAATCATTTATGTTTTTAACCTTAATTTTTACTTTTTCCTTATTTAATCCTCTTTGGATTCCAAAACTTGATTGGTCTACCGTTTCTTTTAGAATCTTTTTTAATACCTCTTCGTGTTCGTTTTCTTCGCCATAAAACACTATTTCCCTGGCATTTTTCCCATATGCATTTGCATCACTAGCTGTCACATTTTTCTGAGTTGGCGATACAATAGTCCCAGAAAGAACCAACGCATACGAAAAAGCTAAACATAAAAGAATTTTAACAACCTTTTTCATTGTTCTCCTCCTAAATACAAATTTTAATAAATTTACCACAATTTTATAATAAATAATTATACGAATTTTGGAAATAGTCCGAAAGTATCATTAACAAACCATTTTTAATTAGGTATATTCAAATTATAGGAGGAAGTATATGAAGAAGAATTTGATAAGGATTGTTTTATTTATAACATTATTTGGGCTTGCTCTTTCCATTTACTTCATACTAAGTGGAGCAACAAGTCAAGATGTACATTCTGGCATGTCAATTATTCCAGAGGAAACTACCGATTTACCGTTATATATTGGGTTGAGAGCAAGGTCTTCAGATTACATTATTAAGAATGATCAACATAAAGAAATCTATGATTTCTATTTAAGAGAATTACCTCTAAAAGGGTGGAAACTTATTAATAGTAGAATTCATAAAGGATTAGGGTTTGAACAATCATGGTCAAAACCAAGTAAAAAAAGAGAATTATATATTCTCTCTACAATATCGGATAATCAAAAAGAAACATATGTGGTGTTTGATGAAAACTCAATTATTCAAAATGATATCTGGTTTATTGAAGTCAAAACTATCTGTGAAGAAAAAAACAAATCCGAGATATGTATTACTATTGAAGATGATCCCAAAGCAAAGAAATTCATTGATTTTATTAACGCTAATGCTAATTTAGAGGAAAGTTCCATAAAGTTTAAAGATAGGGAACTAATCCTCAACCTAACATTCAATAATATTAACAAAGAGAGTATGAATTTGGATATATATCAGAGGGAAGATTTATATTTTTTAGTTTCTAGTAAAGGTGTGAAAGAGGTCGGCTCCGAAGAAGAGGTATTAAGTTTTCTTTCCCTTTTTAGATAAAAGCTATGTGTGAATAGTGTTAATTTTTATTATATAGAACAGTGAAAGGGAATTCAGTTATTCTGGAATTCAACATGGTACGAATTTGGTACGACATCCATTTGCTACACGCCAAAAATAAAAAAAACCCTTGATACACAAGGGTTTTTTTATTATTATCCTATGCTTCCTTCCATCTCAAACTTGATTAATTGTCGTTAAAATGGCATGAAATCCAATCCAAAAAACCAACTTAAACCTTGATATAAAGCCATTTGTTAAAAAATAGTAAAACCTATTATAAACTCAACTTGGCATAAACTTGGCACGGTGTTTGCAATGATTAAAGTCACATAAAATAAGTGTTTTACACTAAGAACTCATGGTCACCGCTGTGAGTTCTTTTCATTTTTTTATTGAAGATTCTTATTGAAGTAATGCACCCGTTTGTTCAATAACAGATTCCCTCACTATTCCAACTTATTTATGTGGCAAGAAGAAAAACTCCAAAAATAATTAACGATAAACCCATTAAAATTAAAATAACTTTCATTAACCAATATGGAATAAACTTGAGTATAAAAGATAGTAAAAATAGTACGATTGTTTCCACTATCCCAGCATTGTGCACAGCAGTATTGTCTATATAATTTGCTTTTTTATGTTTATCTTTAGTTAATTTAAACCCAAAAATTATTAGGGAAGCACCTAATAATAAAATGATTACTATTCCGACATACATCCATATCATTTTTCCACCTAGCCTCATCAAATCCTATTTTTAATAGTTATTCTACTTCATCAAAAAATATATTCTTGTTCAACTATCCTGCACCGTTAGTTCAATAACAATTATTTCAGATAGTAAAACCTTTTACAACAAAAAAAAGCAAGGGTTTCCCCCTGCCTTGTCAAACTACATTTTTATATTGTTGGTGTCGGTCTGATATGTGAAATCAAACTAGGATTTGTTAAAGCAAAATCACTGTTGATTCTTGCACGAATCTTAATTTGTCCACGGTTGAAGGCATCCCCTGATTTATCAATATCAATTTGTAAACCACCTTCAGATAAGATACCCCATGCAATGGATTGAAGGTCTGCAACAACCCCTTCACCTTCATCAAGTCCTCCACCTAAAGAATAGGTTTCAAGGTTGTTCATAAAATTAGGGGGTTGAATAAATTGCCCTGTGCTATCTGTTAGCAATTCAATATCCATAGCATCCACATTGTTAAGGATAACACCGTTTGCATTGCCATTAGCACCCCTGATAGCACGGATGCCAGCACCAATGCTAGCATAATCAATAGTGCTAGCATCAACAGTATTAATACCAACATCATTCAAGATACCTTCATATCCATTAGCACCCCCACCCTTCAACATAAAACTTTGAACGGCTTGTGCCATTGAGGCAGGGCATTGGTTAGAAAGTCTAGCAACAACCTATAATAAAAAATAATAATGCCCAAATAAATTATGATGGTGTTCATTTATTGCCTTTGATTTTTGGAGAAGGCTTTTTATTTTGCTTCAGATGGTTCTGAAGGGGTTTTGAATAGGGCATCGTAGTAAATAAGATTCTTTCAAAAAAGGAGCACTGATACATAATGTATAAGATTGCAAACATCAACTATATTATTGAAACAGAATCCTATATTGAAGAACATAAAAATAAGATGCCTAACATGGTGTATGAATTTATCAAAGAAGTATGTCAGGATGAAAGAAAATACATTGATTTAGTGGAACAAATGAGCCACCAAAAAGGGGTTCTAAAAGTACCTGAACCAAGGCTGATATAG
>NZ_JBMERO010000057.1:0-7447 GCF_049310945.1 Bacillus sp. DJP31
TCGAAAATCATTCCACCAGAAGTGGTTATGCATCTATTAGAAAAGTATGTTCAAGCATTTCAACAGTCTACGAGAGAAAAGAAAAAACATCTCTTTCAGCCTTTACTACATAAGAAAACAATCAAACAATCCGACGGTCGTTCTCAAACTGTGGATAAAATAGAACTCGATTTTGACTTTTCCGAAGTCGATATTTCAAAGACGTTTACACTAATCCACATTCTATATCTTGAATCAGATAATAAAGAGGAAAATCCATCTTCCACTCCTGATTCCAATGACAAAATACCACCTTATCCTCAACTTTTTTTGCCTCTATTTGTGGTACGGTTCTCCGTGATGTATCTAAATGAGGTATTGATTTACAATAACCACTTTTCTAATTACATAAAAAAGAGACACATTTAATTTTTAACTCAATGTGTCTCTTAGCTTATTATGCTTTTTCTATTATATTTGTTTATATCCAATCAGATAAACCAGAAGAAAAGGGCTTATAGTTACTCAGGCTATTTACTATATCTACTTACCTTTTCCAGCAATATTGTGATACGTACTGTTACTGAAATCCTTATATGGTGAACCTGGCAGTGACTCAAAATTTTCTACAGCTGTTTTAGCTGCCGACAAGGCTTTGTTTTGATTCCCTAGTTCAACGTAGCAAAGTGCTTTGTACGTATCCTTTAAATAAAATAGTGTCAAGTCGAAAGGATGGTGATGGTAAAAAGGGATCTCTGTTTCATCAAAATAATGAATTGCCTCTTCATATTCACCAAGTCCATGTAAAGCTTTTCCTTTTTCAAGGAAGAACCATTGCTTTAATGGTGTTGTAAATTCAGGATCTTCTAAATGGTGATTAATAATCTCTAGAGCTGATTTGTAATCATGCTTTACAGAAATGAGTGATTCTATATTAAAAATTTGATAGCTTAACTTAGATCCTTTATCATCTGAGAATTCAGCATACTGCTTCAATTTCATTAAATAATATTCAAAAAGTTCTACATCTTCAGACATCATCGCAGATGCAGCAGCTAACCGATACAAATCATCAATTAAATAAAACATTTTATTTTCTTTTGAGAAGGCAATCGCATCATCCATCACACGTTTCGCTGATGCTATATTACCAACAGCAAAGTAAAGGATTGCTTCATGATAATCTAAATCTAATCTTGTAATGGGGTCAATGTAGGCGAACTTTTCCTCAATCTCACTACGCTCAAAAAGAAGAACTTCCAATGCTTTTTCGTAATTATGATCGATAAAATGAACAGTACCACGAAATATCCCGATACTTGCTCGCTTTGGTGTAATGTTCATCTGATCATACAATTTTGCGGCTAAATCGATAGGACCCTTCCATTCTTCCTTCTCTTCCCCATATAAACTACGCCCATAGATTTCTAACAATCTTGCAGCTTCATATCCCTGATGCAGTTTACTGATATACGGCTCTATAAGATGAATTAGTTTTGTATATTTATCTGATAGGTTTTCGTTTAGGTTTTCCTTGCGGATATTGAATAGTTTCTCCGCCTCATCTAACACTTCTCTTAATTCGACCACGCTTACCTCATTTAATAACTGAGACACATCAACCTCGAGACGTTGTGCGATATACGCCAAGCTTTCCATTGATGGATTCGCTTTATTATTTTCAATGAGGCTGAGCATTCCTTTTGTAAGCTCAGATCCAGCAAGTTCCTCTAGTGTCACCTTCTTTTGTTTTCGCAGTTTTCGTATTCGTTCTCCAAGCATGTTCAAAAGACACTCCTATAAACATAATTAGTTTAATTATATTAAACTTTCCCTTGAAATGGAAGAGATAAATGTGTTACGATTTGTTTAATTAAATTAAACTTTTGAGTGTGGAGGGTTTTAAATGGATGAAATTATAAAGTTGAAAAAGGCAACCTATCACTTGTATACATTCACTATTAGCAAGCTCATCTCATCATTTGGCGCACAAGTGTATGCATTCGCAATGAGTTTCTATATATTACAATTAACTGGATCTGCAACAAGCTTTGCGACAAACCTAATCTGTAATATTTTACCGCGCACACTTATTTCACCCTTTGTAGGTTATCTGGCAGACAAATATTCACGAAAGAAAATTGTGATAATCGCACAAATAACTACAACACTAGCAATAAGTGGACTTCTTTATGTAAGTTTAACCTATGGTCTGTCACTTATCGCAATCTATTCGACGACATGTGTTCTAGCAATTGCATCCTCATTTACCTCAGTAACGTTCACATCATCCATTACCGGCTTAGTGGACGAAGCACGTATACAAAGGGCGATGTCTTTAAATCAAATATCAATGTCATTTGCCGCAATTGGTAGTCCAGCGGTTGGTGGATTATTATATGGAGCCGTTTCGATGGAACTATTTTTAGTGATATTTATCGCAGCTTCAATCATAGCTGTTTTTCTTGAGTCAACCATGAATTTCAATCTATTCGCAAAACGTAAGGCAGAGGCTGAATTAGATCCGAAAGAATCAATGTGGCAAAGCATGAAGGCTGGGCTACGTTATTTAAAAACAAAACAAGTCATGATGAGTATGATTTGGATTTCATTAATCATTAACTTCCTTTTTGGTGCATTTGAGGTAGGCTATTCCTACATTTTAATCGAAAAATTAAAATTGGGATCACAGCATTTTGGGTTTACACAAGGAGCATTCGCAGTTGGAATGCTTGTATTATCCATTTACTTCTCTGTCAGAAAAGAAGTAAAATACCCATTTCTCGTCTCAAAACGAGGCATCCTAGCACTAGGAGCGATCATGGGTGCAATCTCATTACCATTAATGGTTTCAATGTCATATTGGACAATGTTTACCTATTACCTCATCATCATGTTCTGCTTCGGTTCAATGATTGTGGTTGTAAATACACCATTACAGGTCATGTTGCAAAAAATGATAGATGATGATTATAAAGGACGTGTTTTCTCCATCCTAGAGTCAATGGCGATGGCACTTATGCCATTAGGTATGATTCTATTTGGATTCTTGTACGATGTAGTACCTGGCCAGTATATCCTAATTAGCTCAGCAGCTTTACTTATTGGTGTGGTAGTTATCCTAGCAAGGCCAAGTGTCGTCCGCAAGGTACATCCAGAGCTAGATGTAAAAAAGACAGTCCTCCCTGATGCAGGAACAGTACTATAAAAAAATAAACGTTTTAAGAAGCCAAAAATAAACAAACTATTCAATAACTGTTTATTTTTGGCTATACATTTGGATTATTCGAAAAGACCTCATTTACTTATGATACGGTTCACTGTAACTAATTTCAAACTACTAACATACTATTTCTTCAACAATTTGGCCCGAGTGTTAAACAATTTCTAACTACTAACCGACACTTTCCATCTTAAAAATTGCCATTCACATTCCTAGGCTGGTAAGTACCTAGCACTTATTTTCCTGAATGTACCATACACTATCATTTTTCTATTCAAGTTTACACAATAATGGATTGATACTACACATAAAAAGAGGGGAAGCATCCCCCTCTCCCACCTAGAAATCACAATATATTCTTATTAGCCCGAGGCACCAAATACGAAGGCATCTCCTCATGCAGTCTCCACACAAAGCTTAAAGGCTTATTTCCATAATGCCTAACATAATCAACATTTCCTAAAAATATAAATGGTGAAGTTAGACCTTGGTCTTTCTTATACTCCCTAACAAACATAGCAATTTGATGCTTGTTCTTTTTATGGGTTATATAACGTTGTGCAACTTCACTTCCTTCAGCCACCCTTGATTGCGTTTGCCAATGAAATAAATGTTCGTTAATGGCGTAGTCATCATACAATGTTGAAGGTGAAAAATCTTTCTCTGATTTATTTAGGGTGGTAAAGAAAATATCTAAATCCTTTTCTTTAAAGTGCTTTACTCCTTCTCGGAATGAAGGATTTGCTTCTTCATTAAAGTAGCCTAAGGCTGCAAGCACTTGTGATGTTGAATATTTACTATGGACGGTCAATGGACATGGGTAGGAGAAGTTATTGTCTATTTCCATTGTCTCCAATGATTGATAGAGGAAATTAAGGATCTCTAGTATCTCCTGTTTAAACTCAGTACTTGCAATGATCTCTTGAATTCCTTCCTCTAGTGAAGTAAACCCTTCCTTTTCAGGGTGGTTTTGATAAAAGGAATAATACATCATTCCTAGCATAAGCTTATCCTCTTCCGTAACAACTGTTCCTTCTTCAATGTACTGGATAAAGAATTTAATCAATTTCCCTGAGTTAATGTGAAACAAGTTTGGCAATCTACTTGTGATGATCTTTTCTTTTTCACAAACAAAATCTCCTAGTACCCCTGCTTCCACCTTTAACCTTACAAAGCTCCGATCTTTACTTTTACCGTAAAAATCATACAGTGATAATTGAAAGTGCTTGAGAAAGTTTGATAATGTTAGAGTCAATCCTGTGTCTTGCTCAAAATACTTCATTTTGGCAATCAAATTCCCTTTTGTATTAGCACTTGATTTAATATTCCTCAAAATATATTCCTTGGCTTGTCTCTCGAGTTGAACAAAGCAACCCTTAGGCAAATTAAAGAATCCATTCTCAACATAATGCTCAATCGAGTGCTTGGTTCTTCCAATGAGGGCACGGAACTTCTCCTCAAAGTTATAATCCTTATGAGCTTGTCCAACAAAGTCTAAGACAGTTAAACAATCCTTACCCTCAGATAGACGTAGTCCTCTTCCTAGCTGCTGTAAAAAAACGGTTAAACTCTCTGTTGGTCTTAAAAATAACACGGTATTTACCTCAGGAATATCAATTCCCTCATTATAGAGATCGACAACAAAAATGAACTTCACTTCACCATTTACAAGTTTGCTCTGTGCCTCACTTCTAATGGTATGACTAACATTTCCGTATAACGATATGGAAGGAATCCCGCTTTGGTTAAAGTAATTGGCCATATATTTGGCATGTTCGACGGAAACACAGAAGCCAAGACCTTTAACATCATGTATGTCCGTCACATATTTATGAATACTTTTAATGATTTGGTTGCTTCTCATATCATTTGAAGTATATACATTCTCTAATTCTCTTATATCATAGCCTTTACGACTCCATTTCAATTTTGAAAGGTCAATGGTATCAGTTACACAAAAGTATTGAAATGGGGATAAGAGTTTCTGATTAACAGCTTCCGTTAGTCTCATTTCTGCAGCAATGGTGTCATCAAAGTAGGTTAAAATATCTTTTCCATCCATACGTTCAGGAGTTGCGGTTAACCCTAGTAATATTTTAGGCTGGTAATGATGAAGTAACTTTTGATATGTTTCTGCAGCGGCATGATGAAACTCATCTACAATAATAAAATCATAAAAATCTCGTGTTGTGGTTTCATGTAGCTTTTTACTATTAAAGCTTTGAATACTCACAAACAAATGGTCAATCGAAGCTGGCTGGTGATTCCCTACAAGTAGTTCGCCAAAGTTCGCATCCTTTAAAATGGCACGAAAGGTATCCCTACTTTGTTTCAAGATTTCTTCTCTATGGGCAACAAATAATAATCTCGCTCGATTTTTTTGGCTCAGAAAGAACCTCTTAAAATCAAAAGCAGAAATAACCGTTTTACCTACACCTGTTGCCGCAACGACAAGATTTTTCATTCTACCAAATACTTCTCGTTCTACTTGGAGTTTTTCAAGGATTTCCTTTTGATAGTGAAAGGGCCTAATATCAAAAGCGAAATGAAAGGTATTTTCCTCTTTCTGTTTTTTCTTAGTTAATGCTAGTAGTAGAAGCTCTCGGTCCTCTGGATCCTCATAATTGAAAGGTTTAAATTCGCTATCATTCCAATAGCTTTCAAAGGTCGCTTCAAACTTACGAACAATATCAAAGGAATCTTTTTCTGTTACTTTTAGATTCCATTCGAGCCCTGAGGTCAAGGCAGGGTTCGATAGATTGGATGAACCTATGTAGGCTGTGCTGAACCCAGTCTCTCTTTTGAACAAATAAGCTTTCGCATGAAGTCGTGTTCGTTCCACATCATAAGAAACCTTGATCTCAGTATTCGCTAATTTGCCTAATTCCTCTATGGCTTTGTAATCCGTGGCTTCCATGTAGGATGTTGTGATCACTCTAAGTGTTCCACCTCTACCAGTAAAAGTTTCTAACTCTTCGATGATGCATCTTAACCCGCTCCATTTAATAAACGAAACAAGCATGTCAATCTTATCTGAAGTTAAAATCTCTTTTTTCAACTCTCCCAACATATTTGGTTCATAATTGGAACCAGTAAATAAAGAGCTTTGTGAAATAGGAGTAATCGGTCTTATTGTTTCCCCTTTATGTATGCTTCTAATCGAATTAATTCGAGAATAAATAGAGGTTAGGACTTCTCCTTCCTCCTCTATACGTAAGCTCTTAAACTCTTCATCATCTAACCTTTCACTCAACAAAGAGATGATTTCATTACACGTTTTGATTTGTTCGACTAACGCGACATCATCATGTTTCTCTTGATCTCTAACATAATTAAGGGCTTTTCTAGTTATGTGTGAAATATAGGTAGATAACATCTTTCTTGCTTCTTCAACATCTAATTTCTCTTTTTCTATGTCAAAAGCATCATTTTCTAACGATTCAAGCTCACTTTTCAGTTTTTGGTTAATGATTTCTTCATAAATACCTTGTTTTAACATCACGGACTCCTTAGAGTTATTTTATCGACATCACCTGTAGCACGCTTGAAAGTTAATTTTATATTTTGTTGACTAAGAGACCTTTTTATTATAATTTGAATATAATATAGTTAACACAATAACTACATGGAATTCATATAATCATATGAACCCTCCATGTAGTTATTTTTTATACATAAAAAGGTCATACAATGATACTAATCTTCGGAAATTACTTTTTTGATTAGAATCATAAGTATAATAGTTGGAAAACTCTGCTTGAAGGTACGCCTTTATTTCATCTAGTGGCACTGATTCAAAGTTTTTTATTATCCAATTAGTTGTTCTCCAAGGGATCGCTGAATATTCTGTTGGCATATCTTCCATCTTATGTCCTGAAGGAACATTTCATAAATTATGAATGATTCCCGCATTTAAATAATCATCTTTATTTGCGTGGGTGATACATTGGAAGCAGAACAGACCTTTCATTTACTTCCCTTTTTGATAAAGAAAAATGGATAATATTACACCAACAGAAGAAGAAATTCACTTTCCTGTGAATAGCTTCTTCTGTCTATCATTACACATGTTCGTTTACAATCTTCTGAATCGCCGGAATATCAGCAGGAGCCCAATCTAGCGAAGCCAGCTCACTACCAGCTAACCACTTAATAGCAACATGCTCCGTCAAAACAGGCCTTCCCTCAACTAAAATACAATAAAACGTCGTCAAAGAAGCATGAGAACCGTCCCCATGCTTCCCT
>NZ_JBMERO010000058.1:0-6911 GCF_049310945.1 Bacillus sp. DJP31
ATATATCTGTATCATCTCTATTATGATCCGGTGTAGGACCCCAATCGTAATTGAAGTATTTTTAGTTTTTAATTTCCTGCTTTGCATGTGGAATATTTAACCCTAAATTAGTTATGCCTTCAAAAGTTCTAGGCTCGAAATGAAATCTATCAGGTTGAAACATCAGTTTTCGATATTCCTTTAAAAAGGCATTTATCTCTCTCGGTGTTGCTTCATGCACTGGATTCCCCCCTTTTTATCTGTATTACATTATTATTTATATATCCTTTTTTTTGCTACTAATTGATATCTTTTTTTTTGTTTTTCTACCCAATGACAACATATTTAAACTTATATATGTATCCCCCATTTCATTTCTAAAAGCTAACTCTCCCTATGCTATAATAGCTGTAACTAATGTTCTAGGAGGCATACCATGTCCTTATCGGAGAGAGACCTTATCGTGTTGGAGAAGATTAGAAACTGGGAACAACAACTTGATGAATATGAGGCATCTTTTTTTGAACAGTCGTATGAGAAATGGCTGGAACGTGCATTTGAACAGCTTCCTCCAAAGTTGCAAGACAAGTTTTATACTATGCTGGATGGTTGGTTTGTTCAGCTTCATGCACTCCTTCAAGGCTCTCAATTACAAAGTGATGCGAGGCAACGAATCCTTCACTCTGCACAGAATCAACATCCCCACATACAAGACGTCCAAGATTTAAGGCAACTTCCCATTGATCGACTTATTTATTTTGCAGAACAGGAAATATCTAATCATAGACTCTACTCCTTTGCCCAAGGTGGTCTAGCGGGTGCTGGTGGTTTTCTGTTTATTGCGGCTGATATTCCACTTATGCTGGCTATTAATTTACGTGCTGTTCAACTACTTTCTCTCATCTATGGAAAAGAAGTAAATACACCATACGAAATGGTGACATCGTTGAAGGTATTCCATGCTGCCACTCTTCCTAAACACCATCAAGGTAAAGGATGGAGAGATTTGGTCTCAGAAATTGAAGAGGATAGAGATTCTTTCTTTTGGTATGACGGTACAGTACGTCTAACAGACGGTAGGTGGATGGAATTGCCGTTAAAGCAACTAATAAAATCCTTGTTTATCCTACTTTTCAAGAGAAAGCTTATTCAAGGAATTCCCTTAATAGGAATGGGCATAGGAGCGGGAATGAACTATGGGCTAACAAGACAAGTAACTGGGTTCGCCCATCATTTCTACCAACTTCGGTACCTAATGGAGAAAGGTGATTAACATGAGTGTAACAGAGCACAAAGCAGAAGCCCCAAAGCATGTAACATGTAAAGTCATTACAGTGAGTGATACTAGATCGAAGGATACAGATAAAAGTGGGCAGGCCATTATTGACAGGCTAGTGAAAGCTGGTCATCAAGTGCTAGATTATGTCATTGTCCCAGATGAGCAAGCGTCAATTCGTAGTGAGATTCTAAAAGGCTGCGAAAATGAAGTGATTGATGCAGTTTTGACAAATGGGGGAACCGGTATCTCCAAGCGGGATGTGACCATCGAAACCGTCCAACAATTACTTGAAAAAGAGATTGTCGGGTTTGGTGAGTTATTCAGGATGCTAAGTTATACAGAAGATATTGGATCTGCCGCTATTATGTCAAGAGCTATAGCTGGTACCAATTTAGACACCGCCATTTTCTCCATGCCAGGCTCAACGGGTGCGGTAAAGCTGGCGATGGAAAAGTTGATATTGCCAGAGCTGGCACATGTTGTTAGGGAGATTAAGAAGTAGACTATGGATTTTTAGATATTATCTTGATTAAAGGAGTGTTGATACCATGAAATGGAATGAAGTAAGAGAATTATTCCCCAATCAGTTTGTATTGGTTTCTATATTAGATTTCGAAGAGGAAAATAATAAAAAAATGATAAAAGAAGTTGCTCCTGTTCGGTCTGTTCCCAATGAAGATGCTAATAAAGAATTTTTTAGTGCTAAACCTGGGACAGCCGTTTATCATACATCTAATGAAGAATGTGTAATTCATATTAGAAGGGATCCCCTTATGAGGATGAGGCGTATAGAGAAACGAGGCTGAATTATGATGGACAATTAATTACGACTTCCTTATTTATAGACTTTAGAGGCAGGCAAATTAAGATAGATGATGTAATTGTGGATACGGGAGCCTCTCATACTATTATTTCACCAGATATACTAGAAGAAATTGGAGTCTCATACGAAACTAGTGATCCAGTTTATGAGGCGAACGGGAATTGGTGGTTCTGCTCCTTTCTATACTAAGGTGATGGACAGCATTAGTATAGATACCTTTATTGTTAATAATGTAGGAATTGATATTGGAATGCTTCCTAAGGAACGTAAAGGACTTTTGGGTCTAGACATCTTAAAATTTTATAACTTCATAATTGACTTGGACAAACTAACTTTATATCAAAAAGAAAAAAGATCAGGATAATTAGCACTCCTTGTCTTTTTTATATATGACAAAAATCAGGATAATCCCCATAAAAAAAAGAAATGTAAGAATATTACTTAGAAGATAGGTAAACAAAAGAAGGATTGTCGAAGCCATTTGATCACCGTAACAAAATGGCGAGTTAGGATTTGTTTCTTTAATCGTTGATGCTATTAAACGATAAGAATAGATAAGTATAAAATTTAACGGATGGTGTATAACATGATACAGAAATCTCTTCTTCTGGTTGGAAAAGAAACTCTTGAATGGAATAGCAACGAACTTCCACCTTTAAAAAAAGACGAGATACTTATCAAAACAATTGCAACTGCAATAAGTATTGGGTCAGAACTCCCCCAATATAAAGAAACTGATATCACTGATGCAAGATCCATTTATCCGAGAAAAGTGGGTTACGAAAGCTATGGAGAAATTATTGAAATGGGGTTTGATGTAAAATCTTTTAGCATAGGAGATAAAGTTATTGCATTTTATGGTCAAAGGAACCTAGGGATTGTCAAAGAGCACAATGCTTTTAAAGTTCCTGAAGAGATTGATTACCTGACCGCACTTTTAGCTATTTTGTCTTGTGACGCTGCTAAGGGTGTTTTAAAACTAAATCCAGTGGAGGACAACAAAGTTATTGTGACTGGGATGGGAACCATAGGACTATTAACAGTCTACTTCTTGAGGAATTATTGTAATGTTAAGCACATAGATGTTTTTGAGCCGAACAACAAAAGATGGGATATTGCAAAGTCATTTGGTGTAAATCATATATTTCCATCAACAGAGATTGCTGTGGGTTACTATGATTACGGTATAGAGTGCTCTTCCCAAAATAGTGCATTTTCGATCTTACAAAAATCGGTTAAAAGCAATAGTGAAATCTGTGTTCTGTCGGATGGAAATATTGAACCTTTTACTTTACTGCCAGAATTCCATGAGAAGGAATTACGAATTATCGGTTCTAGTGATGGTTGGGATTATAAAAAGCATTCCGAGTGGTTTTTTAAGACAGTATCAGTCACACCTTATGTTAAAAATATATTCCAACATGAAATTAAATACGACAGGTTAATTCAATGTTTCGAAGAGCTAAGGAAAGGCGAAATAACCCCTATTAAGGTCTCAGTTATATATTAATGTTTTGGTGGAAAGGGATATTCTTTTCTTATGCTCGAACTTTGACACATAGGATTTTTTTCCTTTCTCCATTGAATATAGAAATACCAAGGGGTGTTCTAATGGTTGGCTGTGTCTTTATCCATTGCAATTTGTTCATTCTGTGTGTTACCTTTTGTTTCAGGCATGCCTACCGAGGATATTTTAACACGGTTAATGATAGGTTTAGTGATGGTTGTCGGTTTTATATGGGCAGCCATTGTAAGGGTTCTTCTTTCTATAATTAAGGTTAATCCAGTCACATCATATCATGAAATCAACTTGTAGAAATGTAATTGCAAAGAACAAAGGCGGAAGAAACTGATGGAATTATCGATCAGTTTCTTCCGCCTTATTCTTATTTTGTAGAGATAAAGTTGTAAATCACCATAAGGGTTACTATTCTCTTTTACTTTTAGCTTGTAGAAGTAGTATTCCTCACCTTAAATTTTACTTTTATAAAAACTTTGCATTTAAAGGTAATTTAATTTACTATTTAAAGTAACTAAGAATGAATAGGGGGAATATTAATGCAAGCAATAAATGAAGATCAGTACGTTAATCTAGATATGGAATTGTATATAAGAGAATTCAACCTTTTGTTAGAAGGATTTGACCGAGCAAAAACTTTTGAAGAACAAAATAACAGGTTTGTAGAACTCAACAATCATCGGTTTCTCTTTGAAACTTCATTCAATCTGGTAAATTTGAGACACATGCAAGATTTTAATGATGAATTCTATAGCGGCGAATACACTATTTTTAATCAGAATGAACCAATCTATCAAAGTCTGGTTCGGAAATACTATTATTCTATCATTGAATCTCCATTTAGAGAGCAACTTGAACTGAAATGGGGGCAGCAGTTATTTCGTCTCGCAGAGTTGAAGGTAAGAACAACTTCTGATGATGTTTTGGAAGACTTACAAGAGGAAAACGAGCTTGTTTCTGAGTATCTCCAGTTGTTAGGAAAAGGTGAAGTAGTGTTTCAAGGTGGAAAGTTGAATCTTTCTGCACTTCTACCCCATATGCTCTCACTAGACAGAGATATTAGAGAGCAAGCTTATGTGGCGCGTTCTCATTACTTTGAAGAGAAAGAAGATGAATTCGATCAACTATTAGATCGTTTGGTGAAAATCCGAAGTGAGATTGCGAAAAAGCTTGGGTATTCAACATTTACTGAACTGGGCTATGCTCGGATGAACCGAACAAGCTTTGCTCCGAATGACTTAGCGAAATATAGGATTCAGGTCAAACAATACGGAGTTCCTTTCGTTTCAAGTTTACGAGAAAAGCAGCGGATACGAATAGGTGTTGAGAAGCTAAAGTATTACGATGATCGGTTCTTTTTCCAAGAAGGGTCACCGACTCCACTAGGGTCAACGGATGAGATTCTAAAAAAGGCTAGTATTCTCTTTTCCGAATTATCAAATGAAACAAAGGATTTCTTTGAAAAGATCACAGAACAAAGGTATCTTGATTTAGAGAACAGAGTTGGCAAAAGAGGTGGAGGCCTTGCAACCTATATCGGAAATCAAAAAGCCCCATTTATTTTTGCGAATTTCAATGGGACGGCAAACGATATAAGAGTATTAACACATGAAGCGGGTCATGCCTTTCAGTTTTTTATGAGCAATCATTGGAGCATACCAGAGTACTTAATTCCAGTAGATTCAGCAGAGTTATTCTCCTTTACGATGGAAAGGTTCTTGTTGCCATGGATGTCCTTGTTCTTTGGGGAGGATACAACCAAATATAAGTTTTCACATCTTACTGAGGCCTTCTATTATATGCCTTTTGCAAGTGCCGTCGATGAATTTGAATACTATTTATATGAATCTCCTGAAGTAAGTATTGTGGAAAGAAAGCAAAAATGGAGAGAACTAGAGCGTAGTTATTTACCAGAGCTTGATTATGATGGGAATGACTTTATGGAGCGAGGGGGAAGCTTTTATGGAATTGCCCATCTCTTTATGACTCCGTTTTATTTTATGGATTATGATCTTGCCCATTTCTGTTCGGTTCAAATGTGGGAAAGGTTTAATTTTGACCCAAAATCAGCATGGGAAAGCTACCTAGCCATGTGTAAAGCTGGAGGAAGTAAGTCATTTAAGGAGCTTCTTCACGAAGCAAATCTTAACTCTCCGTTTGAAGATAACAGCTTGGAGCCATTGTTGGAATCAGTTCAAAATTGGATAATAACGGGAAAATAGTTCTTGTATGAATGCCCTTTCTTTGATAACATCATTAGAAAACATTTGGGAGGATACATATGATTAAATATCCGTCATTAGAAAAGGGGGCAACAATTGGAGTAACCGCAACCTCGTCTGGCGTGCCTTCGGAGTTACATGATATGTTTAAACTTTCAGTAGCTCGCATGGAAAAGCATGGATTCAACGTTATTTGTGGTGAGACAGTTTGGACACAGGACAAGGCAAAGTCAGCACCTGCTAAAGTGCGAGCAGAAGAGTTTATTAAAATGATGAATGATGATCAGATTAACATCATCATACCGCCTTGGGGTGGAGAGCTATTAATTGAAATCCTTGAACATATAGATTTTGAAAAGATAAAAAATAAATGGATCTTAGGTTATTCAGATACAAGCGTATTACTATTGGCAATCACTCTAAAAAAAGGGTAGCGACAGCTCATGGAACGAATTTAGTAGATACACGTGGAGAATATTCGGATGAAACGACAGCTATGTGGCAATCTGTTTTATATACTAAGACTGGAGATTTCATTCTTCAACATTCTTCTGCTCACTATCAGAAGAAATGGCATCATGACAATCCATCACCATGTGTTTTCCATTTAACAGAATCAACAACTTGGAAAACGAGTACAAACAGCAAGGTTGAAGTGCAGGGGCGTTTACTAGGTGGATGCTTAGACGTAATACGACACCTCATTGGAACACCTTTCGGAGATATACAAAGCTTTAGAAAAAAGTATATCAACAATGAACCAATTCTTTGGTATTTTGAAAACTGCGAAATGTCGACCACAGATCTACGTAGAACGCTTGTACAAATGAAATTAGCAGGCTGGTTTGAAGACACACCTGGAATCTTGTTTGGCCGAAGTGCTGCCAACCATTCAGTTGGAAATTATACAGTAGAAGATGTGTATCAGGACCTTTCAGAGGAACTTGGAATACCAATTATTTATGACATTGACTGCGGACATGTCCCACCACAAATCACATTCATAAATGGTGCTTATGCAGAAGTTCAGGTGGAAGATGGTAAGGGGATTATATTGCAAACTTTTAAGTGAAATGTTTTAGTTTCTTT
>NZ_JBMERO010000059.1:0-6756 GCF_049310945.1 Bacillus sp. DJP31
TTTTTAAAAATAAATAAAAAACCGCAAAATATATTTTTCTTAAGTTTACAATTAGTTCCCACTATAAAAACTAATCAATTGCTAACCCTAATAATCTTTTAGTTCTAGTAGTAAGAAAATAGTATTCAACAGAGATAGTTTGTAAAAGGATTTTTTTTGCAAAGAAGATCTTCAAGATCCGTATCTTTTTTATAAATAACTATCTATGCGAGTTTAAGAGCTAGCCAAATTTAAGGTGACCCTCTTTATTGATTACAGCCAAAAGAATATACCACCTGTGCCATGTTTTTTTCCAGCAGTTGCCATGAAATTTACCACTGACTGTCATCTTGTTTACCAATAGAAGAACGACAACGATTTTGAAATAATAAAGCCTAATCCTCCTTTTCTTTACCGAGGAATTAGGCTTTGATCTTCCGCAACTCGCACCAATTGTGTAATAACATTTTTTATTGAACAGTATATTTGTACTGTGCAGCAAATGACATTGTTTTATTAGTTGTTCTTCTTCAAAATAAGCTACCCTATAGATGAATAAAGAGTATTATTGATAATAAAAATCTTTAACAAGGGCTTTGATAGCGGATAGTTGAATGTTTGCCTATTTTTTTGGGGAGGGAAGAAGCCTTCTTAGGTAGAACACTTGCAGAAATTGCAATTCACACCACCATTTACTCCAATTGCATCAAGAGAATTCTCTACTATGCATCAGATTTCTTCGCCAAAAGTAAGTGACATCGGGTGCATTTTCTAGATTACTAGAATTTAATCCTCAAATAGATAAACCGTAAATACGATGATAAAAGCCGAAGACGGTTCTCGCGCTTCCTTCGTTTCGCGAAAGGAAGCAGGAGAACCGTAACCGTCCCTGTGTTTCATCATGGAACAATTTCAAAAACGGTACCTTGATTAAAATCAGTCACTTTCATAGAGCCATAAACCCCTAAATATAGTCTGGTTTGATTCAGATTCGTTCCTAAACTAACATAATATGCAGATTGAGACCCATAATTATAATCGGTTTCAATAACATTAAATCATTTAGTTTACAATCTGGTCTTATCCTAGTATAAGCTAAGACCCCTTTAGCTGGAGTTTGTGATTCTTCCTTCCTGGCAAAATCGGTAATCACAACGCTTCCAGTTAAAGTGGGGATTCCATTCCCCATGTTTGGCTGGACTCCTGTGAGTGCAGTTCCCCCAAACTTACCTGGTCGGGGATCTTTATGGTAATAACTTGTTAAAGGATGAATCCGCCTCACTGAAGTTTTAATTGCTTCATTGTAATAAGCAATCGTTTTCTCATCCAGATTCGGATTTGCCGAACAGCCCCTTATTATCGAACTAGGAAAAGCACCTTCCCATCCTCGCCAGCCAAAGTTAATCAATCCTTCTTGGTTAAGTTCAGATTTCATTAAAGAAGCTTGAACAAGCTGTGTAACCGGTATTGGTTTATATTGAACGAATGAAAAAATCGACTCTACCAAATCCTGTCCGACATTTCCCGCATATTTAATATACTGATTATAATACCTTTGAAATGAAATCCCTGGTATATTACGAACCCCTTTGGCAATTATCGTAAGTGTTTCCAGAATAGTTGCGGGTAGTTCATTAAAACGTGTTACTACGGGTGGATTATAGATGGATGTATTTTTACCTACATCAATTTCAATTATTTTACCTGCGATTTCCATATCGTCTTGGCTTAAATTAAATGGATCATAGGCTGATCCACCATCTCCTGTTGTTAAAACAAGTTTTCCTGTTTCAGGTGAAAAATTTAAGCTATTAACACCATTATGATTAAAAAATGGTCTTCTTAAATTAAGTAATGTCCGTCGTTTTCGAGGTTGACCATTCGATTGTAAAATCCATTCTTCAACTGTCATAATCATGAACATGAACATGAAGTTGAAAGCACTGAGACTAGTAGTGATAAAGTTTGTCAGAGATTGATGGAAATTACTTATTTAATCAATGTTATAGCCCCTAAAAAAAATTTTAGACTATTTGCGCAAAGATGCAAATGAATTGCTTGGTAAAATCATCACCATAATTAAAAGAGCCATAAAAGTGGTCATTAATTTTTTTTTCATGCTTTAATTCTCCCTTTAAATAATTTTGTTTAACGATGATATTGTCGAAGCTCTATACTATCCTTGTCCTCAAGGCGGAAGACACTACATGGTTGGACACGGACGTGGTGAAGTACGGGTAGATGGAAAAATTTGGCTTGACGATGGATATGCATTTCAATGCAATAAATGTAAAGAGGTAATTGTTAGTCAAAATAGTCCTTTGTATGGATCAACATATTTGGGTAAATACGCAATAAAACACGTTGGTTATGATATTGGAATAGGTTTTAAAATGGAAGACCCTAATTACACGGGTTACAATTCATCATTGAACACTGATTATTGGGATTCTTATAGATGGTATTGGTCTTAACAGTAAAATTAGCATATAAAAACGCTTGGAGATGAACTGCACCCTAATTGTTGGACACAACAATTGGAGGTGCAGTTTTTTCTATGACTAAATATACATTTGATGATAAGCTATCGGCAGTTACACGCTATATAGATGGTGTAGGAAGTTATGTTTCAATTGGGAGGACAATAGGGACATCTGAAAGTGTAATTATGAACTGGGTAAAGCAATATCAGTGTCATGGTATAGAAGGATTAAGAGAAAAAACCTACACAAATTATTCAGAACAGTTTAAACTAGACGTACTTAATTATATGGATGATAATGGGACGTCTCCAAATCAAACAGCTGTGATTTTTAATATTCCCTCTCCTGCAACAATAAGAGTTTGGAGAATCCTTTTTGAAAAAGGAGGAGTAGGCGCCCTGAAACCAAAGAAAAAGGGGCGTACACTCATGAAAAAAACAGATAATAAAAAAACAAAAAAACAAGCACCAGATGGATCAGTTGAATTTCTAAAAGCTGAAGTTGAACAACTTCGAATGGAGAATGAGTATTTAAAAAAGTTGAATGCCTTAGTTCAAAACAAGGAAAAATCACCAAACAAGACAAAGCGAAAGTAGTCTATGAACTAAGGTTGAAATTCTCGGTGAAAGCACTTATAAAGTTGGCAGATATATCACGTAGCACTTACTATTACTGCGTTAAGCAATTTAATCGTCCAGATAAAGATGCACAATTAAAAATACTTATTCAAGAAATTTATGATGAACATCAAGGACGTTATGGATACCGTCGTATCCGGGATGAACTTGGGAATCGCGGACACAAAGTCAACCATAAGAAAGTACAGCGAATCATGGAAGAATTAGGTTTAAAATGTGTTGTGCGAATGAAAAAATACCGCTCCTATAAAGGGAAAGTGGGTAAGATCGCTCCAAATATTTTAGATCGTAATTTCAATGCAGAAAAACCAAATGAAAAATGGGTAACGGACATTACGGAATTCAAATTATTTGGGGAGAAACTCTATTTATCTCCTATTCTTGATTTATATAATGGGGAGATCATCACGTATTCTATTGGCTCCAGACCAACCTACTCACTTGTTTCAGACATGTTAGAAAAGTCCTTTGAGCGGTTAACAGATGATGATGAGTTAATGATCCACTCGGATCAGGGTTGGCACTATCAAATGAAACAGTATCGCCATACTTTAAAACAAAGAAACATTACTCAAAGTATGTCTCGTAAGGGAAACTGTTATGATAACGCTGTGATTGAAAACTTCTTTGGGATTATGAAGTCAGAATTTCTGTATTTAAATGAATTTGAAAGTGTGGAGCACTTTAAATCTGAATTGGAAAAATACATTGATTACTACAATCACAAAAGAATAAAGGCAAAATTAAAAGGTTTAAGTCCGGTACAATTCCGAACTCAAACCTTAAAAGCTGCTTAATAAAATAAATCTGTCTAACTTTTTGGGGTCACTTCAAGATAACTCCAAGCGTTTTTTCATCTTCTTTATTGTCCCAATTCTTCTAACAATTCAAAACCATGAATATTTCGAATTGATACAATCTTTCCATCTTCATTAATATTAATTCTTCCAGTGATGGTAGCCGTATTAGTTTGATCATCTTTGCTGTATTCCACTTTAACTTCGAAATCGTAGGCACCTACGCTGTTTGTCTTTTGTATTTCAATATTTGTTGGTTGCAATTGATACCCATTTTCAGCTGCTTCTCTTAACCAAATCAATACCAGAGTAGAATTAACCAATCTTTCTAAGTCCGCAACAAGCGGCTTATAGTTTTCTTCTAGATACGCTTCTAATTCAGGTGGATATGGACCTTCTTGCTCCAGAATCTTTTTTAGTTCGTCACTAGGTCCTTTGAGCTCATTTTCCAAATAAGTTTGAATTATTTTCACATTTTCATCACTGCCCTGTGAATCAGTGTCTGAATTCGAACACCCTACAAGTAAGATAAAGACAAACGCAAAAACTGCTAACTTCTGGATTAAGCTTACTTTTCTCATATATACACCCCTTTTTATAATTCTTACAATCTATATATTCATTTTAACATAAATTTCCAGTTTGCTTGTAAAAAATCTTGATATTAAGCGAATTATCTTGAATAAATTGAATCTTTCAATATAAATTTCTTCTCTGTTAATCAATCTTTGTGCTGGTGTGGCAATAACTTTGTTTTTTCCTTCAGTTGTTACATAGGCTAAACCAAAGTTCTAATAAGTTCTTAAAATGGCAAGGGACATTTGGGCATACTTTGGATTGAAATTCGAAAAAATATAACTCTTGCCGTCACCACGAGTAGTTGTCTTAGGTCTCTCTAAAATAGATAGTCTTTTTCTGATATTTTGTCCCATTGTCATTCACATTTAAAATGAGAATTGCTATCTCTCTTTCATCATATTTCTTGTAATTACAGATCCGATATGACTGTTCATCCACACTTGTTGATTGCAGGAGAAACAGGTTCCGGTAAGTCAATTATGCTAAGAAATACACCGTCTTAGGTGTTATTTCTTAGCATAATGTTCCTGAAATGACGCATTAAGACATAAAAAATACGCCCTTTGTGGTGTTCACATTGCTTGTCCTTCATCCTTTTCAATGGACTTGTAACAATGGTCTTTTTCAAATAATACTGACCTCTTTTCGATATGGTGGTTCAGTATTTTCAGTGCATCGTGACAAATACGATTTGGACGGAACCCAAAAGAGCAGTCAAGAAAATCATTTTCATAGATTGTATTTAGTATCTTCGTAATGCCTTTTTGTACAATTTCATCTTCAAGTTCCGGTATTCCCAATGGACTTTTCTTGTTTGAATTGAGCTTTGGAATATACATTCTCCTTACTGGGACAGGACGATAACTTTTGCTTTTAAGCCTAATTACTAAATCCTCTATGTTTTCTTTTAGATTTTCACTGTATTGTTCTTTAGTTGTACCGTTAACTCCAGTTGCCTTCTTATTAGGTAATTCACGATGACATTGAACTAGTGATTGCTCATTTGGTAAATGTGCAAGAGAAGTAAATTTCATTTTAGGATCAGACTTTGCTAGTTCTGCTATCCTTAGTAGTTCTGTTTCCATTTATCAATCCTACCTCTGCGTGTAGTAAATGTGTCCCTAGTAAGGGTGATAACTGGTAGCTAGCCTTTCCTCCATCGGCATTACCCAACTTTATTGGTACTACGCTGCTATCCGACTCCCTAAATCGGCATTTGGCTTCCTAACTTTTTATCGCTTGTACACCATACTCTTCCAACAAGAAAAGACCGATAGGGTCTCCCGAGTTGCCGTATCATATCAATGTGTAACGTGCCAAGGTCTCTGACCCCAGAAAGGTTTCATTCTTCTTGCCATTTACGAAGAATGAAATGTTGCTTTCTGCTGCAGGTAAAACATCAGCCCTCTCTAATTACTAACATTATGGGGCTCAATCCCTTCAACCATTTGGCTTTCGGCCCGCCACCTAACTGTCTACGCTTAAAGACTAAAGTTACCTTTAGCCCTCCAAGACTCGCTACGAGTGAATGGCTAGTTCTTACTCGACGGGAATCCCACCCGTTATATGATACGACCTAGGCTCGGCCGCACACCTGCTCGTTAGTTTAAGTGAAAAAGTTCACAATCTCACCTATCTTCAAACTAAAATAATAACAGAAAATTACAATTTATTGTTAATTATTCCTAAATGTGAAATAACTCCTGTAAAAAGAGAAGTACCATTTTTTTATATGGTACCTTACTCATTGTTAAATGCACACTAGAAGTAACAGTACCAAACATAAAACTTGTTGTTGCGCAGTAATGGTCTACTACGTAATACAAGAGTTACCCCATAATCAGTAGAATTGCAGTGGTAAACGACCTGTCATTCTTGGTACACTTCTTGTCATTTGGTGGTAAATACTATGTCAGAGGTTGTACATTTCAATGGCTATAATCATTTATATGTTCTTCAATATATAGAAATAGATAAATGAACTTTTAGATATCAAAGTTGGCTTTTTATTTACTTGTGATCAGATTACGATTATTTCGGGCTTTTTCGAGCGTCTTTTTCCACAAACCTCTACCTAGTCGATTCGCGATATTAGACGCTCTAGGTACATCCTTATCCTTTGCCCATTCGTTATACTCAGACATCGTTAAACGAGTTGTACCTAGTTCTTCTACAGCTTGGTTGAGAATGTCGAAAGTACCTTGAAGGCTATATCGTTGCCTATGCTGTGCGAGATGATCGTACCCAAACGAGATGGCGATTTTTCCCCACCCACCATCT
>NZ_JBMERO010000060.1:0-6507 GCF_049310945.1 Bacillus sp. DJP31
GTTAATTGTGAAATACTGCTCTCTCTAGTTTAGCGTTTAAAAGTGTACTTTTACGAACCGTAACTTAGACAGCTTTGGAATTAATGTATAGTTGTCCTTAGAATAAAAAAAGGTAGCCGTTTGGCCACCTCCATTTATCTTAAATTTGTAATAAAAAATATCTCAATTATTTGTAAGGAATTTATTTCAATTAAAATTAGTTGTGTTAAACTTTGTTGGTCCTGGTGGATCCTCTTCTCCAGCTCTATTTTCATTGTGAAGAGATCCTAGCATCAATAATAGTATAGCAGTCATAACTATTAACTTTATCTTTTTCATTATAAATCCTCCCAAGTCTTAATTGATTTTTGATGGAATAACATATCATTTGATTTCTTAAAGTAAATTCCCGCGTTTTTAAAATTACTTGTCTCAAAATAAATATTCGCTAACAATAATGAGTATTTATGGACATGACGATAATCTTTCTTATTCTCAAAATATTTAATAGCAGTTTTTAATTTTTTCACACCGACTTCATCTATTCTTTGAATAGAGAGAAAAACATTGAAATGATGAAAATAAGACTCGAACTTATCTAAGGAAGTATTTTCAATCTCGTAAAGACCTTTGTGACACCACAAAATTATTTGGTCAGCATCTCCATTTTTAGAATATTCTTGAATAACAGAAAGAATAGAGATTAGGTTACTCTTTTTATTTCGATTATTCTTCAAACTGGCCATATATTTTTCAATTGCTTTTTTCGAATTTCCTTGAAGAGAAAATAAGGTACCTAAATTTTGATTAATTCTCCCAATCATGTCTTTTAATTTAAAATCCATAGCTAATTGTTGGGCCAATTTTAGAGTTTCTTCAGCTTCTCTATACTGGCATTTCCTTTTCTGAACAATCGCAATGATAATGTAGGAATCGATTGCTCTTTCAAAAAGGAGACTATCTTTATAAATTTTTAACGATTTTTTTGCACAATCAATCGTATGTAGATCTTGATTATTCGAAAGATAGGATAAACTTAATACATTATAAAAGTCAGCCAATTCCCAATCTTCAATAGGAAACTTATTTATTAAGTTTAAGTTGGATTCTAAATAGGTTAACGAACAAATAAAATCACCTTTCAAATGATAATAAATACCGCAATTCAAATTAAAGTGAAATAATTGATGTATATTAAATCTTATTTTTTGAGATTCTAATGTATTTAATAAAGAATTAACGATATTTGAATGTTTTTCAATTATTAAGTGCACTCTTAATTGCATAATTTTAAAATTATAAAGATAGCTTTCATTCTGAAAATTAAATTCATTTTCTATATAAAAAACCAATTTATTAATTATATCTTTTTTATTCCGATAATTTATTGCTTGTTTATATAGCAAGAGAAAGTCTGTGAAAAATTCAGCATCCATATCTCTAGAAAGATACTTATAATCAATATTTAATCTTTTGACTAAAAGCATTGCAACTTCATCACTTGGAACAGTTAAAATATTCTCGATTTTACTTAAATAAGAAGGGGTACAAATCCCTTTGGCTAGAGTAATTTGTTTCATGTTTTGTCTTAATCTTTCCACTTTTATTACTAATCCAATATTATTCATGAGAACTCCTTAATAGAATAAACTACACTACTATAATAAAGTAACATTTTAAAATGGGAAATAATACAAAAACATTAAACAATATTACTACTTTTTCAGAAAAATGTCCCATCTTAAAATTATATTTTATTTTTCCAATAACTGTTATCGTGAAGTTAGGTGCATAACTATGTGCTCAATTATTCTTATTGGAGGAAAAAATTATAAAGAAGAAATCAGGAAAAGTTTTAGCAGCATTAATTTTAGCAAGCGTAGTTGGAGGAACTTCAATCGCTGGAGCCCAACAGGTCGGCAGTGTCAATGCCTATGACGTGACTTATCAAGGCAAGGAAGTCTATACAGGTTATGTTGGTAAAGATTATAATAACGGATATGGGGTTGTTAACCTTTCAAACGACACTGGTACAGCGTATATAACTGCAACTATGGGAAATTCTGCTGGTGCGTCAAGAGGAATTGCAGCAGCCCAAAGAGGAGAACGTGTAGAATTCGCTAATACTGGTTCCGCAGGTTATGTTTATCGATTAGGCTTAGTTAAAACCAATTCAGGTACTCCAGTGCGTGTTGTAGGTACATGGTCACCAGATAATAAATAAATAAAGTGTTAATTTTAGCTTAGTAGGAGAAAAAAATGAATAAGATGGATCGATTAAGGTTCCTTAATAAATACAATTTAGTGTCAATGGTTTTGTTGTTCAGTTGTCTATTGCTGTCTTGGTTTTTTTCAAGTGAAATTTATTATTGGTTATTTATAGCTGATTTTCAAAATGAACCAGACTTAGTAGGGCTTGATCCTAGAGCCACAGTTTTACAAAGTTTGAATCAGTTAAGAAGTTGGGAGTTATATATAGATTTGGCAACAAGATACACAATATATTTCCTCCCCATTTTCCCTCTATTGCCAATACTTAATTTTTATAATGAGAAGAATGGATATTTGAGTTATGCATGTATACGTCTAAGAAAATTTAAAATGCATATGCTTACGACTATTTTAAAGTATTCATTTATATCTGGACTTTGTGTAGCGATTCCTTATATTATCTTTTTCTCTATAGGTAATATTTTTATAACTGACCATCTTGATTACGTAGGAAACTTTGCTGATATTTTGGGACCTTCGTTCTATAACAATTATCCTTTTCTTTTCTACATAATTTTAGCTACTACTATTTATTTCACTATTGGGTTTACTTTTGGAATGATGGGGATTGCGGTAGCAGTTTGGACGAATAAAAGCTATTTAATTGTCGTCATTCCATTAGTTTACTATATAGTAATTGGAAACTTAACCGAGACCTTTAAACTACCATTGCTAAATATCATGAATAGTGTTTTGTCTTATAATACGTTATATTATACGTTTGAAGTCTTTGTTCCTTTAATTATCCCACTGATAATTTCTGTGGGTTCAATTGTATATAGATATACAAAAGGTGATGCTCTTGATTATTAATAAAGCTTTATATGCCTTGCTTTTATCCATTATGTATTATATGACAGTCCGATTGTTTGTTATCTACGGTTTAATGAGTGAATTTACATTACTTGGAGAAAGTTACCAGGCAGTATTTACTTTTTATCTTACTTATTTTGCTTATATATCCATTTATTATTATGATATGATTAATTCAATGTCGTTAGTAAGGTACAAAACATATACAACAGCAATTTACGCAATCATAAGAAGATTATTAAAGGATAATTTAATTTTTATAACGATTTATTCAGGTGTTATTGTATTAATTCTTTTATTGAGCGAACGAGATTTGAACACGATTTATATAGTGAAATTCTTTATTTTAATTAATATTTGTTTCCTACTTTTAGGACTAGTGCTGATAGTTTTACATCTATTATTTAATAGTAAGGTTGCATTTGTTGGCGCAGTTTTATATTTTTTGATTATGTCTCTTTTTGTGTCCCCTGATGGGACATCAAATGCTTATTCTCCTATTTATTTATACTTAGCACCTCTTAACACGATGATAGATTTGGTGAAATTAATTAGTATTATTGCAATATATTTTTTATTAATTTCAGTTTTCTTCTTGCTAGTTAAAAAAGCGAGAAAATTAATATGAAAAGACAAATTCTAAATATGAGTTTCCTATTAAAGCAGTTCTTTATTACATTGTTATTCATCTTAATTGGAGTTAATGTATTACAAAATTTAAGCATCCATGTGAAAAATCAAAGCGTTCAGATGAATGTTTTAGACTTTTACAGTTTGTTATTTATTAATACTCAAAACCCTTATGTAGACTATATTGATTTTAGAAGTCCTATTACATTATTAGGCATAGTAACAATTATGTTAATCGGTGCTATATACACTAGTGCTCATTTTATTAGTTTTAATAAACAAAACCTGTACATGGTATTAATGAGGTATGGGAATCTGAAGAGTTATATCCGTGAAATGCGCCGTGAATCTTTAAAAAAGTCATTTATCTTTACAGTCTTGTTAAACACTCTTTTTTTAATGCTCATTTATACAATAGATAAAAGTGTTTTTTCAACACATTCATCATATTCAACCTTTTCAAAAATCTCTATGTTTAGTATTATTATCAATTATTTTTTCATATTATTTCTTTTTGTGTTTACAATTAGCAGATTAATGATTTATGTAAATTTAATTAAAGGTAATATTACATCACTCTTAGTTGGATTATTAATACCAATAGTAATTATAATGATAGACATTAATCAAACAAAATTTAATGTTATTTTATTTGATTATGATTCCTTTTTTTTAGATAGCTTAATAGTTGTTATCATTGTAAATGTTTTAATTTCTTTGCTCGGCAAAATGTTTATACAAAAATATGAGCTGTATTTCTAAGGAGAATGAGAATATTTATGGATCCACAAATCGAAGTAGTTAATATTTCTAAAAAAGTTAAGGGTAGCAACTTAATAGATGGTATTACACTAAATCTTTATAAAGGACAAACATATGGTTTTGTTGGCTACAATGGTTCTGGAAAAAGTATGTTATTTAAAGCTATATGTGGATTAACCCATATTTCTTCCGGAAGTATTAAAGTTAATGGTAAGTACATAGGTAAAGACATTGACTTCATTGAAAATACAGGAGTTCTTATTGAATCACCTGAATTCATGAATGGATTAACAGGACCAGAAAACTTAATGCTCCTAGCCGAAATACAAAAGAAAATTATTAAAAAAGACGTTCTAAAGTATTTTAAGAAGGTTGGTTTAGACGGACATGAAATGAAAAAGGTGTCCAAATATTCTCTTGGAATGAAACAACGTCTAAGAATTGCCCAAGCTATTATGGAGGATCCTGAGATTATAATATTGGATGAGCCCTTTAATGGTTTAGATAAAAGAGGAGTAGAAGAGATTCATAATTTACTTCAGGAGTACAAGGTCTTAGGAAAGACAATTCTTTTAACTAGTCACCATGAAAGTGATATAGATCTTTTATGTGATACGGTATATGAACTTGAAAAAGGAAGAATCATAAATCAAAAAGCTCTACTTAGAAAATAAACAGTAGGAGTCATAAAACAATGAGGAAAATACTATCTTTTCTTGGAGTGGCAATATTAGTAGTTTTCACAATGGGATGTTCAAATTTATCAGCTGAAAAAAACGAGCAAAACAATCCTCCCCCTCAAAAAGTAAGTTCAACTAAGACAATTGAAAAAGAAAATGAAGTATTTAATTCGGTGCCGGTGTTCCATGTATCTGCAGAGGAAGTTTATGAGGAATTAAGTGAGACCAAAAGTATAAAGGCCCGCATTAATAAGGATAAAACATCAGCGGATTTCTCTGGAGAAAATCTTTATATGGTCACCACTGTTTATAATCACCATGATAATAAGATCGATCGATTTTATATTCGAATCTCAAATACCCAATTTTACAACAATAAAAGACAGCTTAATGTTGTGGGAAATAATTTTAAAGAGTTATTCAAAGTTTTAGATGTGGAATATGAAGAAAGTAAATTGCTGGATATATTAAAAACAAAAGTTAAAAAAGATAGGGAAAATAAAATAGATTCTTTCCCAGAAGATGCTAAAGTATTTCCTTATAATGATCTTTGGATTGGTGTAGAAGGTATATACAACACCAATAACGAACCAGAACCTAATCTATTACAAGTCATCATTTACCCTACCAAACCAGAATTATAAGTATGTAAATATATGGTTTATATGATTGACCTCAATTGAACTCTTGCTATCATCATTTAATCAGTTATACAAAAAATTCCTAAGGTGTTTTCAGGTCTGATTTCAAAATGAAACCACTGTGATAGTCTGTTTCTTGATTTAGTGGAGTTTGTAATATAACTTGATTCATCTCTAGACCAATTTTCATTATTACTTCCTGTGTCCACCTAGTAGACCAGAACGGTGAATGGTGGTTCTTGCATAGGAATAAGATACTGCACATAAGATCGACGTGGTGCCATAATTTTTCAAGTCATATCCCTAGTCTTCACCAATTTACTTTTTACCATTTGCGTTCTTCAAGTTTCAAGTTGAGTTGCATCTTCTAAGTTCGTAATCTATCAAGAAATTTGACGGACAGTCTTATCTTGTTGGATGTCTTAAAAAGATTTTGGCACAATAAAGTTTCATGGTTTTATTTGTTGTCTCCTTCATTACCAGAACGTGAAAACCCTCTTTCAAATACATCTTTAGAGTAACCAATACTTTGATTGCGATTGCTTCTTCCATCACATCTAATCCAAGTGTGTATTGCAAAATAACTGTACATAGAAATGTAAGATGATGATGCAGAGAATTGCATAGAAAAATACATAGTGTTTATAGCAAGATTTCACATGGAGAGGCGGGTATGATAGCCTGCTTTGGCTAGAGGCAGATTCTTGGGGCATCTGGCTTCTGGAAGCGCG
>NZ_JBMERO010000061.1:0-6468 GCF_049310945.1 Bacillus sp. DJP31
GATGTGAATTTGTCTGTTCCCAAACTAATAATTTTTGCATCATACCCCTTGGAATATACCCTCTCATTTTTCGCCTCCTCAGTAAATTCTTCTCTAAGAGCCTGTTCAAAAAGGAGGACAAAAAGAGCAAAGAAGTTCAAGGAAGCGAAGTCTTGAGCTTCCTGCGCGTATGTTTTGTATACGTGAGGAGCGGAAAGACGAGCTGACGAAGAAATTCGAAGCTATTTTTGCCGGACTTTTTGAACATCCTCTCTAAGAATATATTCTTTGTTAAAATTTATATGAAAAAAATGGCTGAAGGAAAAACTTCTTTAAATTGCTTTCCCCTTTTAGTAATCTACGATGGTGACTCAAAGGAAAGTCTCGTTATTATTTTTGGTTAAGTCCTCGACCTATTAGTATCTGTCAGTTCCACGTATCGCTACGCTTCCACCCCACATATAGACAACTAAGCTCTAAAAAATTTAAATTTAAAGAGGTAAGGTAGTAGGTTAACAATATTTATTACCCTTATATGTTGATTGAATATGATTATTTGTAAAGACAGTAGCCTAAAAGGAGTGACCAAAAATGAATCATTCAAACTATTATTTTGATCAAATTAATAACGAGCTTAATAATGTTCGAGCCGCTAAAGAAGTTGTTTGTTCTATTACAACAGGGTTTAGACTTGTTCCATCCATAAGATCTTCCACCTGGGGTTAATCCCTATCATGCATCTGTTGCTGATGTGGGCTATGGTACTGATGCAGTACAAGGGATTATTAACCGTCTTAAAAGTGGTAAAAATAACCCGTTACTTCCAATGCAGTTAGTGTTCGAGCTTGATACCCTTAAAATATCAGGTGCTCAAATATTTCCTAATTTTCAATTATCAATGGAAAACTCTTCACCACCGCCAGAGGCTTATTCTTTAATTAACCAAAGCTATCAATTGGATAAACAAATTGTAGACAGTATAGATAAAGCCCATTATTTAGGTCAATCACTTTTTGGAGTTGACTGGGTCAGAATAAAGAAAGAAATAGAAAATGTTCAAGCTATTCCACGACTATAAAAGGGAGGATGAATTATTATGCATTCAATGGATTTACAACCTATTACTTTATCAAATCAAGAAAGAGAACGCCTACAAAACTTGTGGAAGGTCATGCAGTCTGCCATACCAATCGTTCAAAGGATTTATGCTCTTTCAAGTCAACTACGAATTCATCCTGAATCCAGTCACGTAGATGGGATGATTCTTTATTACCGAGCTGTATCAGAATTAGCATATGGTCACGCTAGAGCAAAAGGCGGAATTCGTAGAGCTTACAATGGATTTTATAGTCATGAAGTTCAAAAAAACATGGTGATGTGGATTGGTGGTTACAGACAATTTTCCCAACAAACAACAGTTTTATTGGATAACGTTTCCAACAATGTTAACGGATCAGAGGCTAAACAGATTATCCAGCAGCTCAATCACTCCCTTCAGGAAAATGATAAAAAAGTGAGAAAGGCACTATCTAGAGCTAAAGACTTTTTCGGGCAAGAACAATTCAAGAAAATTCAAATGGAGATTATGAAGGATATGACGATCACTTCCAATCCAATGTAAGCCGGATTTAGATGCACAAACTATATGAATTCTGATACTATCAAAAAAACTAAGTGCTATAACACTTAGTTTTACCTATCTTTTTTTAAAACAATTCATTTACTTTTAATGTATTAATCAGTCCAATTTTAATATAAAAAGGAGTCATTCAGTTTTTTGATGTTTCATTAAGTAATTTTCCCACCTCTTATTAGGTCAGGTTGTATACTCCAAATTAAATCTGTTGCTCCAGCGAAATGTGGAGATGCCATTGAGGTACCTTCAAATCCTGGAACCGTATATTCCTATAACTAATCAAAAGTCACAGACAAATGACCATATAGGTTATACATATAGTTTTGGGCCAGTGTACTTTCTGTTGGTTTCATTTTTTTGATTTGTTTTCTCTGATGAGATCTCTTTTTTATTTTTAGGTTGTTCGTTGTCCTCTTTCATTTCCTTATTCTCTTTCTCTGCTTTTTCTTTTTTCCTTTTTCCCTTTTTAGTTTCTTTTTTAACTTTTTCAGTTTTTGTATCTTCATCATCGTCGTCACTATCCCTTAAAAGGCTTATCAGGACAGGAAGATTACTAATCAAGTCAAGGGAGCATACTGTTCTACCATTGGAGCTGCAGACTCAGCTATTTTTAGGTACCCTTGAATTTTGTCTAATGCACCCATAATTTTAGAACCACTTTGAGAAGGACCCAAGTTGCTTGCATCCCCGAAATCAGTTTGAGTAGTAGTAAGGCCAGTTCCTATTGATTGGAAGTTTTGTGTTGATCTGTTTGCTCCAGTTTGTGTTGAAGAATTTTTATTATTACCTGATAATAACTTCTGTAATAACCCGCCTGATTTGGGTGCTTGTTGATTTTGGGGATAGCCTGTTGTTTGATTACCTTGTCTTTGTCCGAATCCTATTCCGCTCATACCCCTTGTGTTTGTTCTCCCTGGACTATTCATCATACTTTGATTAAATCCACCTTGATTGGCTCCACCCCTTGGGCCAAAAGGGTATCTTTGATGAGGCATACTATTTTGACTAAATCCTCTTTGATTACCTCTTCCTCTAAAAGGATCTCCACTATTCACACTTCTAACGCCATTATTCATTAGATTGGGATTTGGATCAAAACCAAAAAGTTGTTTTTGAGCTGGATGGTATTGTTGAACTGGCTGATATGTTTGATTAGTTTGTTTGGGTGATTTCTTTAACATGGATTGTAGCATTTGAATCATCTGCCTACCTCCCTTATCTAACTAACATTTATTTGCAATTTTCTTTTTAAGTTTCATTTAAGTCATACGACGAGTAACGTTACATTCTATTCATTAAGTTCTCATTTCGTATGGGCACTCTAGTCACTATTTTTATTTCACAAAAAAAATAAGCATCTATCAAAAAAAATAGACACTCATCTTGGGGAATTCTGGTGTTATAAAAAAATTAAGCAGGGGATTCCCCTTCCTTTTTTACTTTTACATAATCATTCCATATTGTAAGCTGCCTTACAGATAATCTTTCTCCCTTTCTTTAGGATTAAGATAATAGAAACCTTGCCCTCATCTACATGTGGAATGAGCAGTCCCTAAAAACGGCTCTTTTTCTCTTTGAAATCTTATAGCATCCTCTATTTATACATTAATTGTAATTGATTCCACTTTAATATTTCATTATTTCCTTTATTTATCAAAATAGGTACAATTACTTCATTCACTAGTTCTATAAGTTCAGTTCTAGCATCTAAGTCATGCAGAACATTCTTTTCAATATAGTCTACGCCGTTGTTCTCCAATAACTTTTTTGCTTTAAAGCATTTGGTACATCCATCTATCGTAAATAATATAAAGTTCATCCCTCTACCTCCTGTTTGTAACATCTTAGCCTAAACCTCAAATCCGAATCAGTAAGATAAATTACAAATTTCTCTTAAAAATGCTTTATAATGTAGATTAGAGACCGATTCTTAAGCAGAAAGGGAGTTACATGAATGGATAAATTATTTCTATTATCTCAAATAAGCCTTTTAGATGAACTGCCCATGGAGGATTTACAGGTTATAGATGAAATGAGTGAAATGAAACCAGTCAAAAAAGGAACACTCATTTTTTCTCCAGAAAAGCCAATTGAGGCATTGTTTTTCTTAAAAAAAGGGCAGGTACGTTTATATAAAATAAATCAAAGTGGGAAACAGTTTACCATAGATATATTAGTTGACGGCAATATCTTTGGAGAAACCTCAACTTTACCTCTTACAGACGATGATACGTATGCGGAAGCTATGACTGAATCGTATCTATGTATTATTAGTAAAACAGAATTTGAAACATTTATTGAAAAAAATCCAAAGATTGCAATTAAGCTAATAAATATATTGTCAACAAGACTAAAAGAACTCTACAGCCTTAGTGAAAAAATTGCCTTAGGAGACGTGCGATATAGAATTATTTATTTATTGCTAAAGCTTAGTGAAAAAACAGGCAAACGGAAAAACGAATGGCAAACCATTGAAATGAAGTTAACTCATCAAGATGTAGCAAATATGGTGGGCTCAACAAGGGAAACAACTAGTACGATTATGAGTCAATTAAAAAAAGAAGGGTTCATCAAAAAAACATTACGTCTTGCCGTACATGTAGATCGGGTAAATGAAGTGTTAGATGAATTATAGAGTAATAGAGTGAGCTTTAAGTTCACTCTTTTTTCTATCAATCTTAGGCGAGAGTACCCCTTCCGCAGGGGATTGTGATGGGCATAGCCCAACGTTGTTTAGAACTAACTTGATACCTATATAGATTTTATCGGCTTACTAACAATACAAAAACAGGGTACAAAATTTCTGTTCCCCCGTTTCTATATCCATTACCTATTTCGTTCTCTTTCGATGAGATGCTCCATAACGAATATCCATAAATTCTGCTAGGTCCTTATCCATGGTAACTAGGTCTTCTCGGCTTAGTTCATTTAATTGCTTCTTCCCCATCACCTGAAGCGCACCCTTCATTTCTTCCGTACATGACTTTAGAAAATTAGCAAGATCTCTAGCACCTTCCTCTACATCAAACTCATCCTTTAACTTCCCAGAGTATAAGGCTAACTGAGGTGGTGGCATTTTTGGAAGTGCTTTAGTCATTTGACTTTGTAAAATAGCCATTAAAGCAATGGACCCGATATATACCGCATCCGCCCCTATTGCTAATGCTTTTAAGAAATGACCTGGGGTGGTAAGTCCTCCAGAAGCGATGATTTGAATCTTATCCTTTAAATTATGTTCTTTTAACCAATCCACTGCTCGTACTAGGGCGTGTAAGGTAGGGAGACCTATATCATCCTCAAACGTCGGTGGTGCACCTGCTGTACCACCTTCAGAACCATCAATGACAATATAATCAACGTTTGTTTGAGCTAATATTTCTAAGTCATATTCAACAAAGTCTGATCCTGCAATTTTTGCTCCTACTGGAACATCATTTTCAGCCTTTAAGCGATTTATTAGATTAATGATGTCTTGGCTAGACTCAACATTAGGAAATCTCGGTTGAATAGTAGAGTCTTCTCCTTCTTTCAGGGCCCATGTTTCTCTAAGATGATCCCCAATATCTTTTGCTTTTGTCGTAATCTCAGCAGCACCACCCCAAGCACCTTGACCGAGTTGGATCTCAATTGCATCTAAATGTTTTAAGTCCTCTTCCTTCATTCTCATCGCACGGTTATATTGACCAATCAATAAATTAGCATTATCTCTTTCTTCATTTGTAAGTCCACTCTCACCGGTGTTTGTAGATGTTCCTGCCATGGAAGTTCCCTTGGCGATTGCTGTCTTCATTGCTAGACTTAAAGAACCACCATATGACATTCCGGTTAACATAATAGGAGTTTCCAATCGAAGTGGTTTTTTTGCATTTGGTCCAATGACTGTTTTTGTCTGAACCTCTTTTTTGCTTTTGGTTGGAAGCTCAAAGAGCTGTCTGGGATTTAAAAGGACTTTCTCCCAAGGTGATAATACATTCGGACTTCCTATAGGCCGCTTCAATTCTTTCCCAGTTTGTGCCCTCATCCCTGCTTCCATAATTGCTTTTGGAGTTAGCTTTGTCGCGATCGTCGTCATTAGGAATGGGTTTTCTTCATATTTACTCGTTAGCATATTTTTCATTGCGGCATCCATGGATGAATCCATTAGCCATAACATCATTTTTTCAATCATGATAATCCTCCTTTTTTATAGGATTATCTTTTCCCAACTCAACGCTTGTTATGATGAAATATTAAATTCTTATAGAGCATCGATAAAACCCTACCTCAGAGAGTTTATATTATAAGGATAAAAGGATAAAAAATGACAAAAGGCATTCCGATTATATGTTCGGAATGCCTTTTATCGATAATTTGTACCGTCTCAAAAAGAAACGTTTTATTTATATTCACTTTCTAATTGTACCCCTAATCCTTCTGCCATACGATTGACGAAATTAAAGTATGAGGTTATTTGACAGATATCTAACACTTCAAGGTCTGAACATCCTGAATTTTTAAGTTGTTGAACATCTTCATCCTTCACACTATGTGGTTTAACTGTTAATTTCACGGCATAATCTAGGATGGCCATTGTTTTTTCATCTAAATCTACATTTTGATAGTTTTCCTTTAAGCCTTTTACAAGCTCTGCGTCTTTCGTCAGTAAATGGAGCGCAGCCCCATGATGTTAGAAGTTCCCCTTCAGAATCCTCATAGATAATCATATTGATTCTCGCATCCATCTTTATCCCTCCTTAAAGATTGAAATAAATTTTTATAAAGTTAATTATAAAGCATTAATTTCACCTTACAATCCAAAGATTATTTTTGTCAATGTATATTTTAAAAATTAAAATAAAGCATCACGAGTGTTA
>NZ_JBMERO010000062.1:0-6450 GCF_049310945.1 Bacillus sp. DJP31
CTGTAAAACAAGAAAAAACAAGTAATGACTGGCGTTTAAAAATAAATGGTAAATTTAGGAAGGAAGCAAGAGAACCGTCCCCGTGCTTCCCCTGTTTAATAACATTAAAACTATAACTCTAACACATCCGCAATCCTCTTACTTGCAAATCCATCACCATATGGATTACTCGCTTGACTCATCTTTTCATACTCATCTTTATCTTCAAGAAGAGATTTAAATGAATTGTAAATGTTTTCCTCAACTGTACCTACTAATTTAAGTGTCCCTGCTGTAATCCCTTCAGGTCGTTCAGTTGTATCTCGCATAACTAGAACTGGCTTACCTAAGCTTGGTGCTTCCTCCTGGATGCCACCACTGTCAGTGAGTATTAAGTACGACCTTGAGAGGAAATTATGAAAATCAACAACTTCTAATGGCTCGATAATTCTTATTCTGTCTGAATTCCCTAGTATTTCATTAGCTGCATCCCTCACAACTGGATTCATATGGATAGGATATACTACCTTTATATCTGGATACTCGTCTACAATTCTTTTGATTGCTCTAAACATATTTCTCATTGGGTCACCTAGATTTTCTCTTCTATGAGCAGTTATCATAATAAGTTTACTACCTGAAGCCCAATCAATCTGTTCATGAGAATAATCCGCTCTTACCGTTGTTTTAAGTGCATCTATGGCAGTATTACCAGTTACATATATTGTAGATTGATCTTTACCCTCTCTTAATAGGTTTTCTTTAGACATCTCTGTTGGGGCAAAATTATACTTCGCCACAATTCCTACAGCTTGACGATTAAATTCTTCAGGGTATGGCGAGTAAATATCATAAGTCCTTAATCCAGCCTCCACATGACCAACTGGAATTTGTAAGTAAAAGCATGCTAAAGATGTTACAAATGTTGTGGACGTATCGCCATGAACAAGGACAACATCTGGTTTAACTTCTTCAAGCACGGATTTCATTTTTTCTAGAATATTTATTGTCACATCAAATAAAGTCTGGTTATTTTTCATGATGGATAGATCGAAATCTGGGATTACTTTAAATGTATCTAATACTTGATCTAACATTTCTCTATGTTGACCAGTAACACACACAACAGTATCTAATTTTTCTCTTGTTTTAAGTTCTTTAACTAAGGGACACATTTTTATTGCTTCTGGCCTAGTCCCGAATACTATCATTACTTTTTTCTTCATTTTTATAACCAACTTTATTTTATATTTTATTAGGTCCTTCTAAATCATAGATATTTAACTATCAATAACATGTTTTCTCTTAATAATCCATATTATTTAATATATTTATGTTCAACCATGATAATAAGAAACTAGACTTAATTTAGAATAACCTCAAAGTTTCTAACCTTTTGATCTACAATTCTAGTCTTTAGGCATGGGCATATATTTTAACCCAAAGCTAATTTTCAAAAAATAAAGAGTAGGTCTTTCTCTTGTATCACCTATAATCCCTTAAAATTGAAGCACAAGAACCGTCCCCGTTGCTTAGTGACTGGAGTTATAAAAAATGGTAAATGAAGAAAGTTAAAAAGAGAACTGTCCCTGTGCTTCTCTACCCTGATCACATTCAACAACCAGCAGCAACTAGAGATTCGTATTTCAAAGGCCGTTATGGATAAGCAAATGTCCAGGACTGAGTCTTGCATTGTTTTGTTTTCCAGACCGAAGAGAACCCGTTTTCTTATGTGGAGAGAGCATGCAGTAAGCGCTGGGAAGTAAAACGATCGTTCATTACTAGAACGCGTGCCCTTACGAGCACGAAAAACAGCCTTTGGAACAATGTTGTAAAACAAGAAAAAACAAGTAGTGACTGGCGTTTAAAAATAAATGGTAAATCCAGGAAGGAAGCAAGAGAATCGTCCCCGTGCTTCCCCAAACAAGAAAAAACAAGTAGTGACTGGCGTTTAAAAATAAATGGTAATTTTAGGAAGGAAGCAAGAGAACCGTCCCCGTGCTTCCACAATAAAAAGAAGATATGGCAATATAGGTAATTGAAAGTAAGCAGTACATACAATGGTGGGACATAGTACATAGTTCCCTTGTCTCTGGGGTTGTATTCGAGGCCAAGGAGAAGTAGCTTCTTTTTGTTTAGGGAGCAGGAGGCGAATGCTGTGGAGTATTAATAGAATATGAGTGGTCGATGCCCCCTTTCGGGCTAAATATCTAAAAAGGAAGCAATGGGAACCGTCCCCGTGCTTCCCCAGTAAGCGCTGGGAAGTAGTAAAAGGATCGTTCATTACTAGAACGCGTGCCCTTACGAGCACGAAAAACAGCCTTTGGAACAATACTGTAAAACAAGAAAAAACAAGTAGTGACTGGCGTTTAAAAATAAATGGTAAATTTAGGAAGGAAGCAAGAGAACCGTCCCCGTGCTTCCTCGAACGGGCATTCAAATCTAAATTGATATTGAAATCTGTACTTTTTTATTTTAAGTAACATAGAATATAGTAGAAACGGTAATTTTGCGGGTTCAGGTGAAAGGCTCTCTAAATGAGGGTGATTGTTATGAAGATGTTATTTAAGCTAAGTGCAGATATTTCAAGAGGATATATTAATTTTAAGATGCACATTTGCTTTCCTGCAAATGTATTCTTATTACTTTTGACAATATGGATTCATTGGTGGTTTATGTAACTACCGTTTCTAAAATCGAGCGAAGTAACCTGACCAAAACTGGAATCATTTTTCTTCCGGTTTTGGTTAGGACATAAAATAAATGTTTAGTAGCGTAGTTATATAAGTTAGCCATAAAATAATCCCCACCAAGGTGGGGATTATTTTATGGTTAACCAGTAGGGTGTAGCTCTTAATTCCGTCTGCTCGTCACAATAATCTTGGAACAATAAATGATACTCTTTAGCGTTAACGCACATTTAGTAAGTTCAGCAATTTGCTTTCCATTTTCACGATTAATACTAAACAGTTCTGAAGAACTTTCGTTCTTTACTAACAATGCAATACAAGGACGACTAAATAGTTGATTAGCTTACAATTCTATTGATGGTATAATATTGCGGATTCTCACTGCATATTTAAAAAAAACAAAAAAACTCGCCAAGCCATAATAAAAGGCCTAGCGAATATTTAAGATCTTCATTAACCTACCAAAAACAAAATATATTCCAATCCCAACACTCGCACCAGCAACATCAATAAGAACATCTTCAAACTGTGCTCCTCTGCCAGGAACAAATAGTTGATGTAATTCGTCCATTATCGCAAACATCATTGAAAAGAGTAGTGTCACTAAAACTGAATATCCTTTTAATCTACTTCTCCTTAAAGCGTTTAGCAAAATCATACCTATCATTAAATAGATAAAGAAGTGAGCATTTTTTCTGACGAAACGATTTAAGTCCCTTACATCAATTTCAGCATTGGGGGTCGTTCTTTCTACTATTTCGACAATCGCTTCTGTTATCCCTGTACTCAACTGGTTAGATGTTGTGGCTGGTTGGTGTGATAGGTAGAAGGTTAATGCCATCAATAAAATAACAGCTGTCCAAGATATAAATTTATACATTCATAAGGTACTCTTACTCCACTCCATAATACTCCACATACCAATCCACAAACTTCTGCAAGCCTTCTTCTATTGAAGTCTCTGGCTTAAACCCAACGGCTTTTTGCAACAGTTCTGTAGAAGCATACGTAGCAGGTACATCACCTGGTTTTATAGGTTCGTATACCTTTTCAAAGAGTGCTTCTCTACCCAGAGAATTGCTCAAACACTTCTCTAATGTTTCAATGAATACCATTAGCTTTTCAGGGTTATTGTTTCCAATGTTGTATATCTTATGTTGAACATCGCCAGTAGGGGGATTACTTAAAAGACGTTCAATTCCTTCAACGATATCATCGATATAGGTAAAATCTCGGTATAGGTCATTTTCGAAGTCTCCGTTGTTATAGATTTTAATCGGTTCACCTGCAAAATATTTATCTGTAAATCCAAAGTACGCCATATCAGGTCGTCCCATTGGGCCATAAACCGTAAAGAAGCGAAGTCCTGTTGCTGGGATGTTGTATAGATGACTGTAGGTATGAGCCATCAGTTCGTTTGACTTTTTGGTAGATGCATAGAGTGATACGGGGTTGTCCACAAAGTCCGTTTCTTCAAAGGGTACCTTTGTATTCGATCCGTAAACTGAACTAGAAGATGCATATACTAGGTGATCTACTGGATAGTGTCTACATGCTTCTAGGATATTGTAGTAACCTATGATATTACTTTGAATATATACATCTGGATTCTCTATTGAATAACGTACACCAGCTTGTGCAGCTAGATTTACAACAATATTAGGATGGTATTCTTCAAATAGATTTGTAATCGTCATCTTGTCAGAAATATCACCTTTTATAAAGGTAAACTTTTCATAAGGCTTGAGTAGTTCTAAGCGATCAATTTTAAGGTTTACATCATAGTAATCATTTATATTATCAATCCCAATGACTGTGCAGCCCTTCTCTAGCAATCTCCTAGATAGGAAATATCCAATAAAACCAGCTGCTCCAGTGATAAGGTATGTTTTACTAGGATCAAGAGTTTTGTAAGTCAAAATTCTTCAACTCCTTTATACCTTCTCTGCTTGCAGATTGCCTTCCAATGGAGTGATATTCTATCCCTGCTTCTTTCATCTCTTCAACACGATAGATATTCCTACCATCATATACTAAAGGAGTTCTCATCAACTTCTGATAAGTTTTAGGAGTCACAGCTTTCACTTCTCCCCATTCAGTAAAGATAAAGCAGACGTTTGCACCTTCTAGAGCATGCTCTATATTGGAAACATATGTGATACTGCCTTTACCATTCTTTCCTTCTGGGTGAACTCTAGCAAAGTTCTTCGCACCTACTGGATCAAACGCATAAATATCTGCACCTTGTTCTAATAATAATGGTACATTCTCAAGAGATGCTGCTTCTCTTAAATCGTCCGTTCCAGGCTTAAATGTCAACCCTAGTACTGCAACTTTTAGTCCATTAAAAGTAATGAGTCTCTTACTAGCTTTTTTATAAAGAATCGTTTTTTGCTCATTGTTTACATCTATGGCTGCCTTAATGGTTCGAAGTTCATAACCATTCTCTTTGGCAATGTACTCAAGTGCTTTTGTATCCTTTGGAAAACATGAACCACCGTAACCGATACCTGCATTTAAGAACTTACTTCCAATTCGTTCATCAAAGCTCATTCCTCTAGCGACATCTTGAATATCAGCCCCAACGAGTTCGCATAGATTCGCGATATCATTCATGTAAGATATTTTAAGGGCAAGGAAATCATTAGAAGCATATTTAATCATTTCAGCAGATCTTCTGTTTACCGATACAATAGGTAAATGAAACGGTTCATAAATCTTCATAAGTAACTCTTCAGCCCATTTACTTTCAGTTCCAATAATGATCCTTTCAGCATGTAAGGTATCCCAAACAGCCGATCCTTGTGCCAAAAATTCCGGATTCGATGCAACTTCTACTCGTACATCATTGACTAAAAAGTCTTGAATAAACTGTTCAACTTTATCATTCGTTCCAACCGGGACTGTAGATTTTACAACAACTAGACAGTCCTTTTCTACTGATTCAGCAATTTGCCTAGCAACCGTTGCAATGTATGATAGATTGGCAGATCCATCCGGTTGCTCGGGAGTACCTACACCAATAAAAATTACATCTGCATCCTTGTATACTGATTGATAATCTGTTGTATAATCAATTCTTCCAGCAATATAATTCTTCTGCATTAAATCTTCCAAGTCAGCCTCGTAAATTGGAGATACTCCAGATTTCATTAGGTTAACTTTAGTTTCATCAATATCCACACAGGTCACGTGATGGCCAACTTCAGCAAAACAAACACCTGCCACTAAGCCCACATAGCCTGTTCCAGCTACCGCTATTTTGTACATGAGTTTACACCATCCTTAAACATTCCTTTTTTCATTAACATTTTCATCAAAACGAGGGTATTATTAGTATCCTTTGATGAAATTCTATCACGATTCTATTGGCAAATTGTTGTTCTTCCCAGATTATTTAAGAGCTGCTCACCCACAACGTGATGCTAACTAGAAATAAATATAAAGAAACCCTCAATTTTATAATTCGACAAATTCCGGGTGGTGACAGCACCCAAAACTATCTTTCTATAAACATATTTCTAGTATTAAGCTTTCTGGGACTCGGAACATTAAGATTACTTCATGCTACTACTACACTTCACTTGGTTAAAGGAAGCAGCGGAACCGTCCCCTTGCTTCCGCTTACGAGCACGAAAAACAGCCTTTGGAACAATACTGTAAAACAAGAAAAAACAAGTAGTGACTGGCGTTTAAAAATAAATGGTAAATTTAGGAAGGAAGCAAGAGAACCGTCCCCGTGCTTCCGCACGAAAAGAACCTTTTCTGGTCCAGAGGCTGC
>NZ_JBMERO010000063.1:0-5813 GCF_049310945.1 Bacillus sp. DJP31
CCTTTACTGCCTAATATATAGTAATAAAAATACCCCTAATAAAAACACACTGTCAAAAAAAATTTTCCATTTCGGGTGCGCTAGTTGCTTACTATCGCGAATCACTTTCTCTTCCAAATCTTTGTCACTCCTTAATAATTCGTCTACCGTAATACCGAGTAAATCACTCAAATCAATAATTACTTCGATATTAGGATAGTTCTTACCAGTTTCCCATTTTGAAACTGGTTGACGACTCACATGGATTTTTTCAGCAAGGTCAATTTGTGACCAACCTCTTTTTTCGCGTTCTTCTTTTAATCGCTTCCCAAAGATCACCGTGTTCATCGCCTTCCTACTTTTCAGTATTATTAGAGTATCTAGTCAATGTAAAGATAGTTATAGGCGCATCTAGTAGGGGTAGCGTCAGGATTTTGACAATTTACAACGATAAGGATATAAGTGTTGATACAACGAGGTTTTTAGTTTTATATCAATAAAGTCTACCCTATTGATATAAGACTAAAAACCTTAAAAACAAGGCTTCAAAGTGTCTCAAATATGTTAGCGTTGTAAAAACAGTAAAAGTTCACTTTGGATAACGGCTTACCGCTGTATATCCGCATTTTCCTGACGGTACCCCTATATGCTCTCGCTAAGTAAACTTCATGATTAGGTGCGGCTGCTACTCCAAATTTGGAGTGGCAGCCGAATCCTTTTGATCTAAAAAAGAACGATAGATCGGCACGATCGGGAGAGCTTTTGGTTTGAGCCAACAGGCGAAAAAGTTGTTGATTTTAATCATTGGGGATTGGGGGAGCCCCCCAACAAGTCAGTAAATGGGTACCATTTACGAAGCTTGCCTACCCTCTAGAACCAGTGATACAACCGGAGAGGAACGAACGATTTTGAACGGTTCTTCCATTTGGAAAATGGATATCATTTAGAGGTGCGGTCGGTAGATTTTGGGCGAGAACAGGAAAGAGAACCGGCAGGTGAAGTTTCGTGTGGACGACCACGAATTTCAGAAACTGGAGCAGCTGGCGAAAGAGGCTGGGATGAGTGTGCCTTCTTTCGTGAAAGAAAAGGCACAAGGGTTGCGAGTGCGGCCACCGAAGATCGATCGAGAAGGGGCGCTCGAGATCGCACGAGAATTACGGAAGATTGGCAACAACGTCAATCAGATCGCCAAAAAATCGAATACAGGAGGAACGATTGAATCGGATGAAATAAAGGCAGTTGAAAAGGAGTTGCATAATCTATGGCAACAATTAAACTCGGCAATACAAAAGTAGCCAATAAGCTGATCTCCTACGCTGAAAAACGAGCGGAGGAACGGTCGGGGGTTGATTGTTCACCTGAATATGCCAAAGCACAATTTAAAGCCACACGCGAGCTGCGGGGCAAGAATACCGGCATTCAAGCGCACCATGTGATTCAATCCTTTAAACCAGGAGAAGTGGATCAAGCACAAGCAAATGAAATCGGAAAAGATTTAGCGTTAAAAGTGGCGCCTGGTCATGAAGTCGTCGTGTATACCCATACCGACAAAGAGCACATTCATAATCACATTGTCATTAACTCGGTTAATTATGAAAACGGTCAAAAATAACAATCCACCAAAAAAGACCTGTACAACATAAGAGAACAGAGTGATCAGCTATGTTTGGAACGGGGCCTGTCGGTTGTAACGGAGCCTTCTGCAGAAATCCGATACACCTTAGCAGAAAGAGAATTAATACAAAAAGGGCAGTCCAGTTGGAAAGACGAGATCAGAGAACAAGTCGATCAGCTGAAAAAGGCGTCCACAAGTCTCCCTGATCTTGCGAAAAAGTTAAAAGAACAAGGATTTGAGACGAAAATAACAAAGAAGAACATCAGTTTCAAACACCCTGATTATGAACGCTTTGTCAGGGGAAAAACGCTAGGATTGGCGTACGAAAAGGAGACGTTACACAATGGCATTGAGAGAGAAAATAGTGGAAGACGATCGTCAGAAGCCAGAAACGAACGAGGAAATGGAAAGGAATCATCAGCTGCTCCACTCACTCGAACTGAATTTGCAGGGCAATTCCAAGATGATGGATCTTCTCAAAAGCTACATCGCAACGGATATGGACAAACGAGCAATAGGGAAACACACCTTCGATCAGGAATTAACGGAGATCAAGGACACCAGCGAGGAAATTCAACTGAAATTGAAGACCTTGTTACACGAGCAAATCAAACTCTTGATAGCCAACAAAGAGACATTGGAAAAGGTCTTAAGCGATTCAACGAATCACATGAGCCAAAACAACGAGAAAACCATTCAGCAACTATCGATAATTCAAAGTCAACTCAACACCCAATTAGGGACAATACAGCAGAACATGCAGAGCGAAACCACGAAAATGAGCGATCACGTACAAACAGAGATCAGCAACATGACGATGAAAGCAAACCAAAGCCTAGAAGAAACAGCTCAAAAGACATCGACCATGGTCCGGAACGCTAGAAAAAGTGTGCTAGTGAATGAATGGATCGATGTCTTAAAATATTCGGGATCGACAGCAGTATTGGTCGGAGCTGTCTTTTACGGTTTATCTTTTTTTGAGCTAATTTAGAAAAATTGAAAAGGAATTTGATTAAGTAATGTAGAAACGCCTTAACACACAATGATTCGCACTAAAAATAATACACTCTCCATCCGCTTCCTCAATTGTCCTTAATAAAGGAGAACCAATTTCATCTTCGAGTTACTGAATATGATCAGTTATGGATGCCTGTGAGTACTGAAGTGTCTGAGCGGCCTTTAAAACTATTCAACTCGGCCACTGTTTAAAAAGATTGAAGTTGATGGATTTCTATGTTAATACCCTCCTTGATAAAGTTTATTATCAGAAATCCTGAACATACGTTGAGGGAGGCGAGTGCTTCTCTCATCGTCATTTCTTTATGGCCAGGATCGTTCATAAAGGATAGATCCACAGGTGCTATACAGTTTACTTCACACATTTGGCTTACAAGTGTGCCTGGACTTCCTTGAAGAGCCTCTATTGTAAAGTCGAACATTAAGTTAATCTTTTTGATTTGTCTACCTTCTTTGTAGGATACTTTCTCTTCTGTAATCTGAACTTAATTGAACCAACAGAGAACTCCTTCTTTTTCTTCGTTTTGTAACCGCGCTTATTTAGATCATAAGCAATTTTCTTATAGCCATGTCCTTTACTCGCTAAGTTAAATACCTCTTGAATAATAGATGCTTCTTCCTTGTTAACAATTAATTCCTTATCGGCGACATCATAACCTAGTACAATGCCGCCATTCCACTTTCCCTGTTTTGCAGGCTGATTCATTCCCATCTTAACTCGATCAATAATCGTTGATCGCTGGATAGAATGGCTTCCAACTAATAATTGGGAAGCTTGGGAAGGTTAATTTATAATTTGCGGAAGGAAAGGGGACTAACACAGAAACATTTATGATAAGGTTCACCGTCGAACTTCTCACTTATTACCATCTTTTAAATATGTTACTATTATCATATAATAGTAGATATATTAATCTATGAAAAATCATAGTACACCACGATTTGGTTATAGTTGAAACAGAAAAGGTGTGTGACTAGTCACTCCTACATCCTTTCTGCAAATTTCAGAGTATAAGGATATGGTAAAAATGAGTAATAGAGAAACTAAAACAGATGTCATCCTAATTGGTGCTGGAATCATGAGTGCGACTTTAGGGACACTATTGAAAGAGTTAGCACCTACATTAGAAATTTCAGTGTTTGAGAAGCTCGAAAATGCAGGTGAGGAAAGCTCTAACGAATGGAATAATGCAGGAACCGGGCATGCGGCGTTGTGTGAGCTTAACTACACAACTGAAAAACCAAACGGATCTATAGATATTAGCAAAGCTATTGAAATTAATGAACAGTTTCAGACTTCCATGCAGTTTTGGACTTATCTTGTAAACAGCAAGATGATAAGTAATCCGCAGGACTTTATCATGCCGTTGCCACATATGAGTATGGTACAAGGGGAACAAAATGTAGCATTTTTAAAGAATCGTTTTGAAGCAATGTCAAGTAATCCTCTGTTTCAAGGGATGGAATTCTCTGTTGACCCTGGAAAGCTGTCGGAATGGATTCCACTTATTATGCAAGATCGTCCATTAAATGAACCGATAGCGGCAACAAAAATCGACTCTGGAACGGATGTCAACTTTGGTGCTTTAACGCGCATTTTGTTTGACCACTTAAAGAGTAAAAATGTCGATATCAATTATAATCATAGCGTTGATAATATCACACGTACTAACGAAGGCTCATGGGAATTGAATGTACGAAACGATAGCGGTAACGTCGAACGCCATACTGCAAAGTTTGTCTTTATCGGTGGCGGGGGTGGAAGCCTTCATTTACTTCAAAAATCCGGTATTCCTGAAGGAAAACGTATTGGAGGATTCCCGGTAAGTGGAATATTTATGGTGTGTAATAATCCGGATGTTGTAGCGCAGCATCATGCAAAAGTATACGGAAAAGCTAAGGTTGGAGCACCTCCAATGTCTGTTCCGCACCTTGACACGAGATATATCGACAAGAAGAAATCGTTACTATTTGGACCGTTTGCCGGCTTTTCACCAAGGTTCTTAAAAACAGGTTCAATGTTCGATTTAGTAACTTCCGTAAAACCGAATAATGTCTTAACTATGTTGGCGGCAGGCGCAAAAGAGATGTCATTGACAAAATACCTGATCCAGCAAGTGATGTTATCGAAAGAACAGCGCATGGAAGAGTTACGAGAATTTATCCCGAACGCTAATACTGATGATTGGGATTTTGTAGAAGCGGGTCAACGTGTACAAGTTATTAAAGACACTGCCGATGGCGGTAAAGGAACGCTTCAATTTGGGACCGAAGTTATTACGGCAGCTGATGGCTCGATTGCAGCCTTACTAGGTGCTTCTCCAGGTGCTTCTACTGCTGTTCACGTTATGCTTGAGGTAATTAATAGATGCTTCCCGCTATACATGAAAGAGTGGGAACCGAAAATAAAAGAAATGATTCCTTCTTATGGCACATCACTTGCGGAAAACCCAAAGCTTCTTCAAGAAATTCATACTTCGACAGCACTAGCGCTTGGTCTAAGCGAAAAAGAACCGATCAATAGTTAATTCTTTGGATGTTGAAACAAGGTATTAACTATCATTGAAATGATTATGGGTAAGAACCTATAATTCAGTTACTTATGAGACTTCTACTCCAAAACTGAAATTTTTAATCTTTATGGTCTAAGTTTTCTTTTGTACTTCTATTTACCGTACTTATGATATAAGTCATTGTCATCACTATCGCCTTTGATTCCATCACCATCGAAATCCTCCGTGTAAGGATTGTAGTCATTATAATCATAGGAGTCAAAAGCATATTCACATGAGGATATTACATAAATAATTCTTTATGTTTATCCCCCCTTATTACTATTTGTAACCTATAACTAGATTTACGTTCCTTCAACTAAGCAGGGACATTAGTTTTTCTACCATATCGCGTAAGGTACAACATTGTAATAAATGCTGGTTCTTGACAAAAAAATACCTACTTCTATATATTTATATTAACAGTGTAAATAGACAGAATATTCCTATCGATTTATTTATGGTAATAGGAGGTAATATGAATATAACAAAAGGCACCAGAAAAGAAACGATTGAGCGGTGGGAGAGGGAAAAGGAGATATTTAAAACGTATGTAAAAAACAACGGATTCCCAACCATCAAGGAATGGGATGAATTTGCCCAAAAAAATGGATACCTATCAGCGGCAACTTTCAGTCAAAGGTTAGATG
>NZ_JBMERO010000064.1:0-4925 GCF_049310945.1 Bacillus sp. DJP31
CAAGAATAATGTTCATTGAAACAGCTATAAAGAACTATACACTTAACACATTAATTGGTATAGGACCTGCGGACTTCGATTTCGTTTTTTCACATCTATTAAATGATTATAAGAAAGAAAATACGGGTAATAGTAAGTATAGGGATAAAATGAAGAAGCGGCTTGATTTACGTAACAAAATCAATCAACAGATTAGTTACAATTATTCCGAACAAAAAGCCGTAATTTCACACTTTTTCCATAACAATAAACCAATTCCACTTTGGGCTATTTTTGAGGTGATTAACCTCGGAGAATTTGGATTCTTCCTACAGTGTTTAAATCAAGACACAAGAATAGCAATTACTGAAGACTTAAATATGCACACTACTAACCATAATCAGAACGGAAGAATTGTGGAAGATATCATTTTCCTTATTAAAGAGCTTCGTAACGCAGTGGCTCATAACTCGGTAGTCTTTGATTGTAGATTCAAAAAGATGAATCCTCCCGCTCGGTTAAAAGAATACTTACAAAGTGAAACAGGAATTAATAATATTACTTTTGACACCATTGTTGATTATTTTATCATTTTAATCTTTCTACTTAAAAAGCTCGGTGTTACAAAAACCGAGTTAAAACAAATTGTCAGAAAGTTCTATGCTGAATCTGAAAAACTTAGAAGTACAGTACCGATACCGGTTCACACTTCTATAATGGGATCAGATTTCAGAAATAAGGTAAACAATTTAACGAATTACATTTAGGCTTGTACTTTACGAATAGGATAAACTGTAGTATCATAATATATAACTAATAACGGTGTATAGCTTCGGCTTACACTTAAGGGGACTGGATGCGTCTGGTCCTCTTTTAATTTCGTCTAAAAACACAACAAAAAAGCCCACCAAGCGGCTGTATTAGCCTACCCAGTGGGTTTCTACACTTCTTCTTCACCATATAATATTTTCGCTTACCTTGACTATTCGATATAAAGTCTCTCTTTAACAACCCTTCTTCGATTAGTGGTAATACAATGCTCTTTCTGAAATAGGAGCCTGATATTGTCATCATGGTATTCATAAAGTCCAGGATCTCGCCCCATCTCCGTGGTTTTTCGCAATACTCCAGTAAGGCCGTTACCTCAGGTCCATTCAGAAATTCTGCTTGCTTTTCCTTTCGTTTGGCGTGCCGTCTCGCTTTCTTTTCCTCTAAAAGCTGATGTCGGTAACTACTTTCATACCTTTCATCGGTAGACCAATCAATCTCCATACTCAAATGATAAACAACCTTTCCATCCTTAAAGACCGTAGCTTGCTCGACCAACTGTGAGTAAAGCTCTGCAGGAAAAACAAGCTGTTGTTCTTCATGCATCTTTTTTACTTGCTTCATCAGCACTTTGCTTTCATTTTTATATTGCTCCGCCAGCTTCTTACGATCAGAGAAGACTTTCAGCTGCTTATGCAGGGCCACTAACTCTCCACTTAAATCATCCACTCTTTTAGAATCTTGCCCGTCTTGATGAAGCTCTTCATCTACCGCTTCATACAGCGCTTGATTCAACTGCTCAATTCTTTTTCGAACCTCTTCTTCTAGGTTCAGTTCCTGGGTACTTAACTCCGTTCGAGCAATTACCTTGTTTACTTCTGCCTGAAATCCCTCATTTTGATGAAGATCCTTTAACATGTTGATAAAGTGCTGTTCTAAATAGGCTTGTTGAAAACGATGGGAGGAACAGCCATCGACAGCATAATATTTCTGAGCTAGCCTACATACCCATCGGTGAACTTCGTATCCTTCATCATCACCACGTCGTTCTACAGTTCGTTGATGAGTAAAACCATTTCCACATTCTCCACATTTAAGTTTATCTATAAATGCCTCATTTTTATTGTTGTTTTTCGAGTATTTCTTGTGGTTACGAGTCTTAAAGGCCGTCGAGCGCTCCTCTATGATTGCTTGCACAGCCTCCCATTCTTCCGCATCAATGATCGCTTCATGATGGCCATCAATATAATATTGAGGTAACTCTCCTTGGTTCGTAGCTACTTTTTCCTCTAATGTATCTAGCATAAAGTATTTTTGATAGAGGTAGTCGCCTTTATAGACGACATTTGTTAGGATTTCCTTCACAGTGCTTAAGCTCCAAATCTCTCTTCCTTGTGGGGTAGGAATTCGGTCCTGAGTTAACGCTGTTAGAGATCGGTGCCTGCACCACCCGGATATTCTTGTTTCACAAGAGTGTTTCACAGATAGGTCTTTGTTCATGAGGTGAATAATGGAAGCTCGGAGACGTGGGCTTTTCTATTTTAATTATCGTCTTTTTTGCTGGTGTTAAGGTGGTAACTGGTGACAGGCACGCAAAACTAATCATGGAAAGCACCGGAACCGTGCTTCCCTAGGCTTTAAAAATAAGATTAGAAGAAATACCTAATATACGTGCTGCCTGTCGTTGGGATAGTCCCTTTATTTGTTTTACTTGCCGCAGCACTTCATCTCTCTTTAATCTTGGTAAACTCTTAACTTGTGGGATCTCAATTGCCCCGAGTAATTCCTTAATTTGTATCCTTGCTTCTTCATCCGTTAATTTCTTTCTTCCACTCGTTTCGATATCTAGGCATTGATCATTATTCCTTGTTTCGTTGAATTTTTTAAACACTTCTCTGACAGTGGCTATTTCATTGGAAAACATTTTCAAAATAAAGGTATCATCTAGCATATTCTCGGGGTAGATAGACTCTCCGTAATATCCATTACAACTACTCCACTTCCATTCATGAGCCTTCTTGGTTAACCCTGCTTTTACTGGGTTTTGGTGAATATATCTTGTAACGGTAAGTAAATATTTTGTCGTTTCAACATTTTCACTTTTAAAGCGATCCTGATAAAGATGCCCTGTTATTCTGTACTTCCAGTTGTAATAGGAGACGAAGCTCACACCAATGCGTTTCATCGTAATTGAAATATCTTCAGTTCCTTCTTTCATTAGTAGATGTGCATGATTAGTCATCAAGCACCAAGCAAAAATTTTCATACCTAATCTCTGCGTATACTTATTTATCGTGTCAAGAAATTTTATGCTGTCTTCATCATCGTGAAATATTTCCTGTCCATTCGCTCCTCTCCACATCACATGGTAGATATTCGTCTTACTTTTAACCCTAGCCTTCCTTGGCATCTCTTCCATCACCATCCTGGTATGAATTGGTCACTATCTACTCATTGATAACTTGAGGGTGCTCTTTCCCCTGTTAAACTATTTAAAGATCTACTAGAATTTTGTTGGATCTCTCTTAAGTTCATAGCTTCATCCAGAGCTTCATCTGATAGTATGTCTTCTCCTTTTAAATCAGCAATCGTCCTTGCCAATCGGATGATTTTTATTTGTACACGATTACTTAGGCCCTGCTTGACCTGAAAGACTTTGTAAATGATGTTGCTGCGCGTTCGTTAGAGGGGTTTGGGCAATCAATTGTTCAAAGGGGACACTTCCATTACAAATTTCCTTTCCATATCGTTCATATTGTCTTTCCCTAGCCACTTTCACCCGCTTTCTAACTTCTTCTGATGATTCAATACCTTTGAAGTTATGACCTTTAAGATTCACGGCGTTTAAAGAAAGTAAAATATCAATACGATCTAAAATCGGGCCTGATACACGGCTTTTGTAGGCTTTTATTTGTTTTTCGGAACAAGTGCAATATTGTCTATCGGAACCTAGGTAGCCACAAGGGCAAGGATTCATGGCGGCTATAAAAATGAATTTCGCAGGGTACGTAACAGTAGAGTGAACACGGCTGATTGTTACTTTTTCGTTTTCTAGAGGTTGCCTTAACATATCAAGTGTTTTCTTAGAAAACTCCCCTAATTCATCTAGGAAAAGAACGCCTCGATGGGCAAGAGAAACTTCGCCTGGCTTCGGGTTTGTTCCCCCACCGATGATGGAGACGGCGGATGCAGAATGGTGTGGATGACGGTAAGGAGGAAGAGAAAGAGATTGGTAGGGGGCTCCTGCTAGCTGGTAAAGGCTAATTTTCTCTAGCCTAGCTTCTTCTGTTAGTGTTGGCAAGATTGAAGGGAAGGTTTCGGCCAAGAGGCTTTTTCCACATCCCGGTGGACCACTCATTAAAACATAGTGCTCACCAGCAGCTGCGATCTCAAGGGCTCGTTTGGCGAATTCATGGCCAATAATTTGACTAAAGTCTTTCTCTATTAGCTTATGCTCTTCTTGGATGATCTCGGTTCGAATAAAAGGTAGTAGTTGTTGCCCTGCAAGGAGATCCATAACATCTTGAAGTGTTTCAATGTAAATGAGTTCTAAATCATGGATATCTATTTGAGGAATAGTGGGGTCGTAGGGGAGAAAAAGCTTTTTCAATTTTAGTTTCTTCGCGGCGAGGATAGCGGCAATCATTCCTTCTACTGGAAGGATGGTACCGTCTAAGGATAAAGCCCCAATGAAACCGGCATCCTGTGGTATCTTCTCTTTTAGAAAGTTACCACTTTTTAATACTCCCAATGCAATGGCGAGATCGAATAATGGGCCATTTTTCTTTTGTTCCGCTGGCGATAGGTTGATAACGACCTTCTTATCTATTAATGGAAAGCCCATACTATGTAAGGCTGCAGCCACCCTTTCCTTTGACTCCTTAACCGAAGCATCCGGTAGACCCACAATTACAATAGAATCTACTCCCTCCTTCACCTGTACCTCCACTTGAATGAGATATCCTTCCAGGCCTTTCAGGCCAATACTCGTTACTTTTGCAGACATTTTTCTGATTCCTCCAGTACTTTTATTGGCATTTCATATAAGCGATTGATTAGTAATAGGGTTTTTCTTGCTACTTCAAAAGAGAGGGATTTGATAACACATGAGATTATCAGCTTCGAGGGTTTTCATTGGGGTAAAAAAAGAAGAGCTGTTTCTTCATTTTAAATGGATC
>NZ_JBMERO010000065.1:0-4631 GCF_049310945.1 Bacillus sp. DJP31
TTCCATACTTGCTTGAAAATAAATAATCTTCATCATTACTACCTGTTTCTTTTAGAAACTCTGCTATATATTGTTGTGTACTTTTCCAAATTGGAATTGTTCGTTCTTTTCTCCCTTTCCCAAGAATACGAAGGGAACTTGTTCCATTTCTGTTTAAGGAGATTTGGTGCTTCTGAATTGAAGCTAACTCTGAAACCCTTACTCCGGTATTATAGAGAATCGCAATCATCATCAGATCACGTCTACCTAACCAACAATTTACATCGCAGGCATCAAGTATTGCCTCAACTTCTCCTTTTATTAGATAAGCAACTGCCTTTATTTGGGTTTTCTTAAAAGGTACATTCCTAACCCTTTGAATAATTCCGAGATATTCTGGAGCTTGATAGGAAACATATTCTACAAACGAATGAATAGCAGCCAATCTGTTATTTCTAGTCTTTATTGAATTCTTTCGAGTCAACTCAAGATAGTTTAAAAATTCAATTACATTTTCAGCATTAAGCATTTCAATAGTAATTTTCGAAGACGCACAATGTTTATTTTCTTTCATGAAATGGAGGAAAATTCTAAATGTATCACGGTATGAGCTGACTGTACAAGGAGAAACATTTTGTTGTTTCATAAGTCGTTCTAAAAAGAACCGTTGTAACAATGATTGAAAACTATTCTTTTGCATAAATTACCTCCATCTCTAATCCGTGTGTGTAATTTTCAAATTGTTTAGTAGCAATAGTTAAAAGCTCTGGAGTACCTGTTAGATACCAATAGGTATCATTTGGTTTAACGTGCCCAAGGTAAGTTGAAAGTAAATAAATGTGATGATTTATATCCTCCCCTTCTTTAAACCAACGAATAATAGTATTACAAGCAAAAGTGTGCCTTAAATCATATAATCTTGGAGGACGATTATCCCAACTCTTTTTTCCCTCCGATAACAGCGATGCGCGAATTACTGTAAAACTATATTCTAAATTTCTGAGTGAAAGCATTTTACCTCCAGTGGCTAAGAAAAAATGAGGATCCGAACTATTTGGATAAAGACTGTCCCGATAATTCGCATAATCCTTTAAGGCATTTATAACTGTTGATTGAACTGGTATATTTCGATATTTATGAAATTTCGTATCTCGAATATAAATTTCCATTTTGTTAAAATTGATATCAGTCCGTATTAATCTGCACAATTCGGATACACGAATTCCCGTTGACCAGAGTAGACCTAGTGCGATATTCGTGGCTTTAGCTCTTAATCCGTCTGGTGATAATAGCTCATTCGCTTTTTCCATCAGTAAAAGGACTTCGTCATTCGAATAAATATATGGCGTAACCCTGCCATGACATTTTCCAAATACTCCAGTTCGAGGTACTTGAGTTTCCACATCGACTGCAAAAGCGTATTTTGCAAAAGAATGAACAGTTTCCAGCCTTCTTGCTTTATACCACTGGCTATAATGGGCTTTTTCAGAAGCCCAATCGAGAGCTAACTCAATTGTAAGTGAACCTTCATGACATTTATCTTTTGCAAATTTTGCGAAACGTCTAAGTTCTGCCGACTCTATTGTAATTTGATAGCCCAAGCTTTGTTTAAACGAAATATAATCTTCAACTTGCCGTGTAAGTCTATGATCTCTATTCATATTTTTTTACCAATATCGATTTATCAGGCCAAGTACTAGTGACAGATTGTAAGGAAGAAAGTCCAACTTTTGTATAAATTACAGTTGTATCAATGGATTCATGTCCAAGAATATCTGCAATTATCTTTAAGCTTGAGCCACTTTCGTAGAGATTTTTGGCTTTGGAATGTCGAAGAATATGAGTGCCTGTAATTTCAGAAGAAATTCCTGCTCTCGCATACGCACGTCGGATTGTTCCCCGAATTTGTTCTCGTCCCATAGCTTCGCCACACTTATGAGAAAACCTAACAAATAGCGTGCGTTCAGCTGTTTTAGGACGTGAGTTCTTCAAATATTGAAAAATTGCTTCTCCAATTTTTGTGGATAGAGGTAGTTCTCTTTCTGTATGGGTTTTCGTTTTTCGTATTAGAATTTTCCCTTCCCGCCAATTAAAATCTTCAAGTGTTAAAGAGGCAACTTCCAATGCACGTAAGCCTAATTCGGTAAAACTTAACGCAATTGCATAATCCCTTAATCCAACTGCCGTTTTTAAATTATAAGAAGCCAACATACTAGTAATTTCATCTATATCCAATGTTTTGGGAACATTGGAATACCTCCACACTGGCGTGCGTAATGGAAGAGAGAGTAAACCTATTTCCAATGTAACTCCCTTAAATTGTAAGTAACGTATGTAACTTCTTAATATTCCAATTACTCTTTTCTTGGAAGATGGTTTTAGGTGTATTAATTCAGTGACAATAAATTTTTGAATTGCATCAATCGATATCGATTCTTCATGGGTCTGTTGTATGGGGGGAATGTAATAGAGGAATCGTTTTAGATATTGTTTATGTGAGAGTAAGGTTGAATCGGTTAGTCCAACAACATCTGTTAAATAATCTACGTATTCTAAAATTTCCTCGTCAATAAATTCACTTGTTTTTTCTATTTGAAGTGGCTGATATTTAGCGCCAGTCTTATAGAAAAAATAAAGGTGTAACGCAGCTCTGGCATTCTTTAGATATTTATTTTGAGGATAATAACAGTTCATATATGCATTAATAGCTAATTTCAATGATTTTATTTCGTTTTTTTTATTGTCATCATTGTTCCAATTTAAATAATGCAAAACTATTTGTGAATACTTCAAAGTCGTCGATGCTTTATAATTCTTCATCATAAAAGTCTTGAAATCATAAATTTCTTTGTCAAATAATGTATTATTGTTCAAATTGAACGTCACCTCACACCTTTTTTATAGTGTGCTCGTAATGTCAATTTTTATGTAGAGTATAAATCATTGAAACTTCAAGAGAACCAAACAAATCCGAACAATACCTAACATAAATAGATACTAAACATAATTTCGTTTATGTGTTTAAGGACATAATCGGAAAAACTGGTTATTCTCAAATACGAAACGAGGGGCAACGGCGAGTGCAACAATCTATAGTATAGTTGAGACCGCCAAAGAAAATCAGCTAAATCCCTATCAGTACCTCACATACCTATTTGAAAAACTTCCAAATATTGATACAACTGACAACGAGGAAATGGATAAACTTATGCCTTGGTCATCTACTCTTCCCTTAATATGTCGTGTGTTTAAGAAGAATAAGTAAATCATAACAAAATCCCCATCTACTTTTATAGGTGGGGATTATTTGACGCTCACGGATAAACAATGGCTAAGCAATTTAAAAAATAAATGAGTTCTGGTTCCTAATAATACCTTAGCATTTAAGAACAAAACCAATAGTTGTATAATTTTAATAAATGAATTCAAAAAAGGTTGCCTTTGATGAATACAATCAAAGTGTGTACAGTAAAGATTCTTCGACTTCAGCTGTTGAAACGTGGTCGTACTATGATGGAATTGGAAATCAGGCAATATTCCTAGATAAATTAGGAGCCTCAACATCCATCTATGATGCGAATGGACTGCTTAAGGAAGTGGTAGATGCGCTAGGTAAGAAAACTGCATATACGTATAATGCAGCTGGGGATAAGACAAAGCTTGTCGATGCAACAGGAACCGTCACGAATTGGGAATATGATGCGGAAGGGCAACTAAAAGAAGAGAAAAAGACCATCATAAACCCAGATACGAAAGAAGAGACAACTCAAATCGTTTTGTATAAGTATAATTCTCTTGGACAAGTTACGAAGAAAATCGTAAAAGAATCCAAAGGACTACTATCGACTACAACATCCAAAGAGATCCTTTATGTTTACGATGAACTAGGTCGTCTAGTAAAGGAAGCCGGAAAATCAATCGATACTGGATTCAAATCAGAAAGTCGCTTTTACCATGATAATAACGGAAACGTTGTAAATACATGGATTTATGACGAGACCAATGCGATCCCGATTTATGTAGATCCTGACGGCGATGGATTCTTTAATAGTGAAACCGTTTCAGTATACGATCAAAATAATCGTCTACTAAGTGAAACAATCAGTCATACAAGTACAACAGCCACAAATACGTTCGACGATAAGAAGAATGAAGAAACACTAACAACAGCCCTAGGTAATACCGTTGTAACGTATGATGATAACGATCGAACGAAACAGATCGTCACACCTAACTTTGATGCGTTTACGTATGATTATAATGTAGATGACACCATCGCCAAGGTTACGGCACCTGGAATTGAAACCTCGCTTACGTATAACGGAGGTTCTAAAGTTAAGACAATCAAGGGTATTAATCGGGGGAATAGTACTTCTATCATTGATTTGGAGTATCAACACTCTGCAACCGATCAGATTACTCAAATTGCCGAAAACGGAGCTGTCAAGAAGAAATACACGTATACAGCAACAGGTAATTTAGAGACCGTTGAATCGAATGGAAACGTGTTAAAATACACGTATGATGGAAATTCAAACATCATACAAGTAGACAACCTTACAACAGGTAAAGTAAAAGAGTCCTACACGTACTCTACTGGAAATCGAATTCTCCAAAAGAAAGAATTCAATGAGACTACAGGTTCCTTGCTA
>NZ_JBMERO010000066.1:0-4254 GCF_049310945.1 Bacillus sp. DJP31
ATCTAGGATAATATGTTCGCTTTTGAAAATCAAACAGTGACAAACCTTGCTGAATTCATTCTGGAAATACTTTTCATAGGTTTTTCTAAGAATCATCGTCGCAGTACAAAGACCTGTAAATATGAGGTGAAGAACATGGGGATTTATTATTATGTAGGTTGACAACTTGAGTTAGGGATTGGTTTAAGTAGTGTCGGACGTTATGAGAATAATATTAGAGTTCCTAAGTAAAAAATATTGAATAAATTTGCTGACTATTTTGGAATACCTATAGAAGATTTACTTTAAGCTTTAGTACCTGGTATTATTCATTGTTGTGGTTAATGAAAGAAAGGCAGACAGGAGCATGAATACACAAGTAAAACTAATGGAAAGATACAATACAAAGCGAAATGAGATTAAAGCCTCTACTCACTACGATAAGAAGTTCCGATACTGTGGAGAAAATGAGGAAAAGTGTAATTATTACACTAAAAATCATTATAATTAGCACTCCAAATAACAGTATAAATAGCAACCAAATAAGCTTGGACATTTTAATGTCCAAGCGTTTCGTTTTTTATATTGTCCTTGTTCAACTAAGCAGCCATTTGTTAAGGAACATTGAATTAAGATTTTTTGGAGTTTTGTCTTAGTAATAATAGAATAGCGATTATAAAACGGTTTCGATGAGCAAGGAAGGTAACTCCACCCGAAGTCCATTTGAGATAGTTATTGCGCAGTATATAGTCTAATGGCGAAGAGACGATCACTTAAAAAACGTAATCGTCTCCCTACTTTTTCAACAGTTCTCCTTCTCCTATTCAAATCATCTAATACAAATCTAGTTCTTGGAGCCTCAGAATCTTCATTTCAAAGCGATTTATAAAATGATTAGAGAAGTTGGAATTAATGTGTTTTGTGTTTTACACTATTTAATTGGTTGCTGTTAACTATTAAAATATTCACAAATGTTCTAATTCAATATACTAAGTGAAAATACTTAATTCATTATGCTAATTGACCTTTAAGATAACTAACCCATTTTTTTTGAATGGTGCCATGTGTATGGGTCTTTATCAATCAGTACCTCTATCTCAATGGGAAAACCCACATGAAGTTCAGCAATAAGCACTATTCTATCTTCATACAATATTGCTTCAGGAAATAATTCACCCAGCAATTGAGCACGTTCGTTTGGAGTTAATTCATATTCCAACGAATCTGCAACCTCAAAATATTGATAAAGCATTTCGTAATTCCATTCCTGCTTTTCAAGTGTTTCAAGTTTAGCTCTCTGTTGATTGTGTATCTTCAGCTGGTTCTCTAATTGGCCTTCTAATTCTTTCTCTTTTACCGCAAATTGTTCTTTGGAATACTTTGAATTTAAATAAAGGTCCAAAAGTCTATCTAGTTTTTCTTCCATTTGGGATATCACTTTTTGACCCTTCTTAAGTTGTGACTTTAAACTCGTGATTTCCTCTTCATCAATATCTATCTTAATGTATTTCTTAGCCAACTCTTCACTCAATAAAATTTCTTTTACCGCACAGAGAATTTTATCATCAAATCTAATAGTATTTATTGAAATGTCGCATACCGATCTATCTTTAAGCCTTAGCTTTCTTCCATGCTTCAAGTAATATCTTGCAGCTTTTTTTCCTCCTTGGTTTGCTACATGGATCTTACGGCCACACATCCCACATTTGATATTCGTTCTCCTTAGCATATGTAAGTTTTCATTATTTCTTTGATCTGCTTTATACACCTCCCCCCGCTTTTTTCTTTCTTCTTGAATTTTATTCCATGTTTCCTCTGATCTTAGCTTTGGATAAATATTATCTATACAATCGTTTCATCATTTGAAAACTTCTTTTCCATGACACCGTGAAATGCCTTTGATATAAGGCGTCTGTATACTAGAGTTTCATTCCAGTAAGTATTAGTAGGTGTTTTAGATATACCATTTAATTTATCAGCAATAGCTTTCATTCCAAGGTTTTCCTCAAGATACATTTTATCAATAGCTGGAATCACCCACGCCCATTCTTCATTAATTCCATATTTTTTCGTATCTTTATTAAAAGTATATCCAATTGGCGGTTTCCCCCAACCTTTGCCCTCCCTCATTTTTTGACGTTTTCCCCTCATCATTCTTCTAACAATATTTCGCTTTTCTCTTCTTGCAATCAAGTTTTTAATGTCAGAAAAAAATTCATCATATTCATCTGTTAAATCAACCATGTTTCCTGGTTCTGCGATTTTCACTTTATTTTCTCTTAAAATGGATTTTAGATATTCCCATTCTGTAACATTCAACCTTGAAAGTCTGTCCTGGTCTACTACTAGAACGATATCGGTTTTTCCTTCCTCGACATCATTCAATAGTTTATCCATTCCTTCCTTTTCTAACTTCCCTCCGCTATCAGTGTCTTTATACGTCGCTACTATTGTCCAGCCCTGTTCTTGGGCATATCTTATCAATTCTTCAAGCTGCCCCGCTAAAGAGTACTTGGATTCTTGTAGCTTTGTTGAGACACGGATATAAATAATTACTCTAATAATTATTTGTAATGAGTCACTCAATTCCAAACCTCCCATTTTGTATTATTTATATCCATTATTACATTTTCACATTTGTATTAAACATTCTACTTTGGTTTGATTTATTATGAACTAACATAATTTAATTCATTTGTGGTACATAAGTAATATGTATCTTATACTACTTAGCCCTCTGAAGCCCATCCAAGTTAGTTTATCCCCCTCTTCGAATAGCTGAAACCTGGGGACGAATTCAACAAAAACGTAAGTGGAGGGACTCGCTCTTCGAGATACAAAAGATCTATGAAGGGGATTATCCATCCCCGTGGTTCATCGACTAAAATTTATTTATTGCTGTTGTCATAATAAAACCAGACTGCGGGAGCCCTCACCTTGTTTTCACTTCTTTCATTGTATTTGGCTCATACAATTCGACACTCTTGCGGATAACAGTTTTCTCGCGTTCAGCAATTAGATTCTTCATTTCCAATATCAATTTCTCATCCTTATCAGAAAATAACTCAATTCTAGAAAGAGGAGATGCAATTTACACATGTTTTCATAAAAAATTGCTTTCTCTTCTGACTAATCTCCAAGTGAATAATATATTTCTTGTGCTTTTTAGTGATTAACGCAGATACAATGCTGCTCTCATTTAATTACACTCCTTTTTTATTCATTGTTTTTGTTAACAAATTTAATCTATAAACCTATTAATCTTATATTTATGAATATTAGATTATAGGCAATTCCTGCTCCAAATGTGTTAGAATTTCCTCGTAAAGTGGAGAAATCTGTACCTTTTTCTCCCCCCATAATCTCAAAAATGATAGAGCAGTTTCAGGTTTTGTGTAAGATAACTCTGCTAATTTCATTGGAATTGCTTGGCGTTTTCTTAAAATATCTTGGCATATGGGAAACTGGTTCTTATTCATCACGTCACTCCTTCAAATTTTTAAAACAATCAACCCTTAGCAGAAAACAAAAAGAACCCCGAACAAATAAGACCTCCAAATTAGAAATAATTCTAATCTGAATCTTATTTGCCCGAGGTTCTTCCTCTGCAGCTATTAACATGTAATTAGTTTACTTGAGGCTTTTTGCTAGTCTAACACCTCAACCTGGATTACAATGCGTTATTTATTATTGTGGTGTTCTATTCGGATATTTTAAGTCAATGTGACCTGAACTAGATCCTTTATATAAATCCCTCCTCCGATTACGTTCTCCTTGGATTCTTCGCCACGTTTCTTCTGTACGAAGAGGAGGATATAGATTTTCTATTGCGATGGTCTCCCCATCAATTCTTTTTTCCATAACTCCGTGATAAGCCTTTGACAGTAAACTCCTATACACAAGGCCTTCATTCAGCCGCTCCCCATTTTGACCCCTAGATATTTCTTTTAATTTATCTGCAACAGCTTTCATCCCCAAGTTTTCTTCCAAGAACATTTGATCAATCGCCGAGATCACCCATGCGAATTTTTCATCGATCTCAATTTTTTTAGTAACATGATTATATATATAACCAAGTGGTGGCCTTCCCCACCCATTACCATCCTTCATTCGTTGCTTTTGTCCTCTCATAAATCTTTTTCCAACAAGTTCTTTCTCTTTTTGCTCAATTAGATTCTTCACTTTTTCTATAAAATCTTTATCTTTTTCAGAAGAATCTGTAATACCTGAGTTAAGGCGTGCAATACTTTCCTTATTTAATTCTAGTAATAAAGT
>NZ_JBMERO010000067.1:0-4055 GCF_049310945.1 Bacillus sp. DJP31
GCCAACTAAAGTACAACGATTAAAATATTATCGTGATGCGAGCGGAAACCCGATCAGCTTTAGCTTAGATGAAGTGGTGTATTACTATCAGTTCAATGCACGTGGTGATGTCATCGCAATTACAGATGCGGCAGGAAACATCAAAGCCACGTATGATTACGATGGATGGCAAATAAAATGATTAGGTAAAAAAGACTTGGGCAATTGATTTGCTCCCCTAAATGTAGACAGATTAAAAAATAAAAATCTATCTGCTAAAAACGGGAGTATTTTTGTGTCTAACAGAGCTTTCACTCCTAATATAAAATTGAAGTATTAAAAGTGTGGGAAGAAGGGTTCACTTTCATTAGCTGAAATTGTTCATATGTATAAGGTAGCTGAATCAACCATTAGAGAATGGAAATATATAGTTGATATATATGCTTGGAAGGTCTCAAAGAATCCACAACTTAGAAACCGTACACGAAGGAACTAATTCTTTTTATCCCTCATAAAGTCCCAAGTACAATATTTCTTTATCTTTATATTCGACAATTAATATATCTTCACTTGATTCAATAGATAAATATATTTTAGCCCCCACTGGGAGTTTGGTAGCAGTGCCGTTTTTAAATTTTTTCGTAGAAACCCTTTGAATTTCCCCTACTAATTTTCCTTTGCTTATATCTCGTTCTGTTACCCAATCTAAATCTGAAGCATTTCTATAAACTAATCCTTCAAACAGGAAAATGTCTGCTTTAGGATTAGACTTCAATACATCCATCGGGGTAGGATTTCCTTGTTGAGTACATGAAATCAGGATAAATACTGTTATTAGCAGGAGAAAAATTTGTGTGTTTCTCTTCATAAGAATCCTCCCTCAATATAGTTTAAATACCTCCCGAATACTCCCGTATTCTTAAATTTTCATTAATACCAGATAGTTGACACACCATAAACAATGGATACATATTCAATATCTTTAAAAATTTTACAGTACGATGGCCATCCTACCACCCAAACTGGTAGGGTTTGGTAATTATGATATAACCGTGCGTAAGGTATCTCCACACAACTCACGGTCGCTTACCCTCCCATATATCACCGGATTGAAGTCCATACATTCCTTCGTCCTGCGTATCCATGAGGTGGAGGTCGGATATGCTCCTATGCTGGGTCAATTGCCCGTACGGAATAAATAAGCTCCGACTCTGCACTATTGGTGTTTGTTAGTTTAAGGCATAACTGAAGTATTGGTTATTTATACTTTTTACTAAATCGTTTAGGCAGCCTGTAGTGTAGCTATTTGAGGCAGACCTTGTAAAAGCTTTGAACCATCAAATTCACATTGTCTTTGTCCGATAACAAAAAATACTCGAAGTAATTTACAACACAAAGCAATTAGTGATTGCTGCTTTTTAAGCGGATTTTCAGGTCGCTTTGTGTAGTGCTGATGTAGCGCTTTGAAAGTTGGATTATGAGCGACGAGTGGCCGAATAGCTAAATACAAGGCTCTTCGAAGCCTACCCCGACCTCTTTTGGAAATCCTTGTTTGACCTTTTAATTTGCCCGAGCTATGTTCTCGTAAGGATAAACCAGCTAGATTTACTAACTGCTGTGGATGACTGTAGTTCCTAATATCTCCTATTTCAGCGAAAACTGTAGCCACCGTAATAGGGCCAAGTCCAGTAATGTTGATCAATTCCTTAGCCCCAGGAAGTTCAACTACAAGGGCCTCTAGTTCTTGATCCAATTTTCCAATTTGTTCTTTGTACAGATCATATTGATCAATCAGGCTTTCTAATTCGCGTTTCGCAAACGTCAAGCCAATTGTAATTCCTATACTTTTTCTGGCTTTATCCACAAGTCTGGTCGCCCTCTTAATTCCTACTCCACGTTTCACAAATGGTTTCCACTCCAAGAGGATTTCTTCTGGAGTATACTCCACAATCTGATGAGGAAACGGAAACAGACGTAACGTACACAGGGCAGCTTTTCCTTCCCAGTCTCCAAACACATCGAAAAACTCTGGAAAATAACGTTGAATACAATTCTGGATTCGACCCTCAATAATTAACAGCTGTTTAGTGAGCTGATCTCTTAATTTGACGCCTTCTCTTAGCTCGGCATAAATACCTTCTAAGAGATTGGGTACGGAATATCGCCCATCTTTAATTAGCTGTGAGATTACTTTGGCATCCTTTGTATCATTTTTAGTTGGGGAATTGTCGTCAAGTTCCTTGCTTTTCTTTACGTGCATCGGATTTACTAGTACGAAATCATACCCCTTTGCCGTCAGATAATAAGCTAGATTCAACCAGTAGTGGCCGGTGGGTTCTACTCCAATAATTACATGGTTTTTCTGGTTTTCACGTTTGTGTTTTTCCATCCATTCTACTAGTGTTTCAAATCCATGAATTCTATTTTCAAAGAACAGTCGTTTTCCAAACTCAATTCCTCGATCATCTTGAGCACGTGCTACATGTTTGTCTTTGGCAATATCAATGCCTACCACCAAAGTTGATGGTGTGATTTGCGAGATTTTTTGATTTTGAGTATAATTCATTACAAGTCCTCCTTGGTTACTTAATTAAGGGTCCATTTTTTGCTTCGAAGCTTTGGACACCTTGTATGATACCAAGGGGACTTATTTTGTTCAAACCCCAAATTTCTTCATTACAGGAATGCTCCTATTCTCAAAATAAATCTTGATTGAATTTTACAATATATTTAAAAATTTAGAATAGTACAAAAGTACTGTTTTTACAAAAAAGGAATATAGATAAACCGTTTTATGGTATTTTTAAGTTGGTTGCAACCACTAGAGTTATTTAAAGAGGAGGAAGTAAGGTGAAAAAAATAATTTCATTAAAATTGTAACTGTTATTAGTGCTGTTATGTTCTTTAGTCTAACTACAGCCGCTTTTGCCCATAAATATAATTATGGTTATTCATTTGATGTTATTGGATTTAAATGTGGAGGGAGTAATTGTCAATATATTGCATCTTCAGCATCTATGAAGTGGAATGATGCCGCCAATACTCGGATTGGGGAAGCTCCATATGCAAATAACCTAATTGCTCATTATGAGTATAGCGACAACTGGCTTGGACTATATAAACCTAATCCTGTTGTTGCCGGAGGAGTAACAGAGTTTTCTATACATATAAATAAAAGGACAATTTCAGATTATCAAGCAAGAACATATCCAAATTCTACTTACTACACAATTGCAATAAGTACTGCAGTACATGAACTTGGACACGCACTATTCTTGAATGACCAACCAGATGGCACAGATACTTCAGTTATGAGTTATTACAGAATTAGAACAAATACAACACCTAGATATCACGATGTTCAAGACGTTAAGAGTTATAGAGGATATTAAAGTTTATAATTGAGGAGGGACAAAAAATGAAAAAATATTTATTGTATGCTCTAAGTTGCCTTTTTCTTTTAGGATCCGCACTATCATTAACTTATATTGTGAATAGTAAAACAAATGACGGAGTATCAACAGAAGCTCATGCTGATTGGCCTGATAAAAACATTGAGGAGCTAGTTTTAGAATCGGATTTAATAGCTGTAGTAAAAGTGAAAAAGATAGAAAAGAAAATCGCTGAAGGTGTAGCAGAAGAAGAAGTGTCTAATAGACAATTATCGACATTGAGTATCGAGAAAGTAATTAAAGGAGAAAAAACAAAAGAAATTATTTTAAATCAAGCTTTAGACTATATAGATGGAAATGAGAATAGAAAGTACTTTATGTTTTTAACTGAAGGCACTGATGGTTATTATTACGAATTAACTAATCTAGCAATTGTTCCAGAAAAAGAAGGTGTATATAAATCTAAAATTAAAGGTCTTACAGATGAATTTACCGAAGATATTTTTATAAGTAATATTGAAGCAAAGATAAAAAATGAAAATAAGTATTAAACTCTGAAATACTCTATAAAAAAGCAAACCTATTTATAAACTATCCCCTGTAGAGTAGACACTTTTAAAAGGACTACTCTACAGGGGCTTTTTGTGAACAATGTGAATGAAAAACGGGACGGGAGTTCCATAC
>NZ_JBMERO010000068.1:0-3966 GCF_049310945.1 Bacillus sp. DJP31
ATTGACTACTTCCGATATTCTGCAACCTGTTGTAAAAAACAATGTAAATAAAAGTACGTCACGATTAAGCGTGTTACTATAATTGACTAAGTAGTGAAAGAATTTTAATACCTCATGTTTACCCAAGCATATTACTTTCTTATTTTTTGGTTTGAATTTTTTTAGTTCAAAGGTTATTTCTAGCATAGCATTGTTAAAATCATAATTTCGATGAAGATACTTAAAGAATGCAGATAGAGCATCACGTTGTTCTCTTAACCAAGAATAACCCTTATTCACATTACTATAGAAATACTTATCCAATAGAGATGAATCGATTGGTCTAAAAGAAATGAAAATACCTCTGTGATCATATATTTCATATACCTCTTGAAGATGGACCTTATCATTAGAGGTCTGAGTTATCTCGGCAATTTCTCTAATGAATATAGCAAGTGCATTTCTAAAATGTGTTTTGGATGAGTTTGAATATTGACTATTCTTCAAAAATTTACTGATCTCTTTAGTTAATACATCCATCTTCTGTACCTCCTGAAATTAATTGTTTGATTAATTCTTCTAATGGAAAAGGAAATTTTTCATGCACTTCTTTCTGTAAGTCCTGTGGTAAAAGTTTGGTATATCTTGATGTTGTGGAAGGACTCTCATGACCTAGAATTTGACATAGATACATAATTTGCATACCTGATTTTAGACAATTTACTGCAAAAGTATGCCGATAAGAATGCACTGTATACCTTGAATCTATGCCTAGTTTATCTTTGATCTCAAATAAATTATATTGTATGCTCCTAACAGAAACTGGAGTAGTCCGTAATTCTCCTCTTTGTCGACTAAATAAATAACTATCTTTTGCCTTCTCTACATCTATTACCCCTGTATCTTCCATATAGACTAAAAGAGCATTTTTTACTTGTGGGTATAGTGGAACATGACGTTCTTTGTTACCTTTTCCTAGAGTATAGATATAATTCTCTTTAAAATTGACATCTTTAACCCTCAATTGTGCTAGTTCACTGATCCGTAAACCAGTACCAAGTAATGTAATGAAAATAGTTCTCCAGAGAAAGGAGCATCTTCTTTGTTCAACTAATTCAAATATATTTCTAAGCTGGGTATCTGTAAAATATCTAGGTAAATGATTTGTTCTAACTTTATTAAATTTATATCCAAAATTTTTAGATGAGTAGCCCTTCTCAAAGGCAAAGGAACAAAGGCGTTGCATTATCCCAAAATAGGTGTTTATAGAACTTCTTCCGATTTTCCCGTTTGAATCGATAAAGTCGTATAGTAGCTCTTCATTAATTTCTGAAAAGAGAAGGTCCTGATTTACTTGAAGAATATATTTCCTTAATCGTTTCAGGAAACTCAGATAATACTTTACAGTATTTTTGGATTTGACATTTCTTATCTCCTGAAGCAGTAATGAATTAACAAACTCTTCAATGACACTTAAAGCATTTAATTGTTCGATCAGATCATTGTGGCTATTGTTTCCTGTTTTACTTATAAATAAAAGGAAGTCATTATAATCTAGTTTTAAATCTTGACAAATCTCTTCTATATTATATTTACTAGTTTTTTTAATTGGCATCTTCATCTACCATACTTTCAATAAAATCTGGTATTGGATTAAACGGGATAGTATTAGTAAGTAAACGGTCAATACTTCGATGCTGATAATATAGAGTTGAAACCCAATGCTTATGACCAACAGTATCGGAAATATCTTGGAATGCATTCCTATTTTCAAAAGCGTTAGTAACATAGTTGTGTCTAAGTGCACGTGCATGAATCTTAAGATGGCCGAAAGCTTTTATATTTTCTTGGGAGATCTGCAATGTTAAATAACGTCTAGTCGCCCTTTCACCATTATTCATGACAAAAAAATAATCGTTATCAGGATGAAGGGTTTCTCTAATGACTGTGTACTGTTTTAAAGCTTTTATTACATAGTTATTTAACACTAATTTTCTGGTACCAGATTTTACGGAATGCAATCTTATTGTCCTTTCTGTAAAATTAATGTCAGAAACCAGAAGATTACTTGCCTCTATTGGTCTACATCCAGTTTCAATATACAATAGAAGTAAGGCGTAACTTCTGGATTTCATCACTGGATTTTTGTTTTTTCTGATAGACTCTGCTAAGTCCATGATATCCTTTTGCTCTATGTATAAATTGGATCTTTTTACCTTGGCAAGAAGATCTTTAGGAATGTTATACTTATTTGGTACGATTTCACGATGAAATAAGAAATTTATAAATGCCTTATAAGCCTTCATAATGGGATGGGCACTAGCAGGCGTGAGTTCTCTTTTTTCTATTTTTTGTAACATAAAGCTTTCAAATTTAATTTGGAATTCATCTGAAATATTTTTAAAGTCAAGTAAAGTATCAAACGAAATCGAAAATACACTTCTAAAGTCTTTTACAATTTTTCTAACTTTAATTTTATAAGATTCAATAGTAGTTGAAGAGTAATTACATATAAGAAGATATTCCCCAAATTCTTCAATATATGGAGGGAATTCAGCTCTTTTTTTATAGTCTTTTTTGGTAATATTCCTTACCTGCTTTTTTGGTGGGGATAATTCTTTGTTTATTTGAAGTGAAGCTGCGTTTTCCATTTTAATTCTCCTATTCTTCTTGAAATTCTTCCAGAACTGGTTTATACTTGTAATAATTAATGCTTTTTTTTGTTTGTTTGCAGTCTATTAGCTAATAGACTAGCGGGTGATTTATTAAACTTTGTGGCCTTTGGGCTGATGTTCTAATTTACGGATGATCTCTTTATCCGTGATTTAAAAATCAGTTCAAAGGTCTTTTTGTTTTATGATCAGTATCGACAAAAAATATGGGGTTAATACGCTAGCTTGCGTATTGTTTGGACAATACGCTATGTAGAACCCCTCTTTCGATACATTTTCATAAGATGATCCTTTGAACCTTGGGCCAATGGTCTAGGTTTTTTTATTGCTTGAAAACCTAGGAATTAAAACACAGGAAGTAAAAATAGTGATTTTGACTAATAATTAAGATTGGAGGTGAGGGGTAATGAAAGATATACTTATGTACTTAATATTTTTTCAAATGAAAATTACATCTAAATTTAAAGAAGAACTTATTTCTCTCATTTCCTCATTAATTAATATTGGCACTTATAGTCATAAACTATTATTCTGAACTTTTAAAAGTACAACGCAGATTAATAAATCTAGATAGGTTATTTTATCTTTGGTGATATAGAATGACTAAACCAAGGAATACCATATCTTTTGATTATAGGTATGGTTACAGAGAAGCAATGAAATATCTGAGTAATGAACTTTCAGAAGAGGAGTACATTAGTTTTCATTTTGATTCGAGTATGAGAAATTCTTTAGCGTGGAATGAGTTAATAATCTTACAATCACAAATGGATATATTTAGAACACTCTTATTAAAATTAAAACTAACAAATCGAAGACGTGTGTTACTTAATAAAGAAATTATAGGTTTTAGCCAGAGAGATTTATATGAGCGTTATGGCATACCAAGAGACATGGTAAGGTCCTTTTTGGGGCTCGTGAAAAAGAAAGATGAAGGAAAGAAACATTCTGTAGAAATAAGAGCAATAATTTCAAAAAAAAGTTTTTATCCTGATGAATTTATACAATTTATTGCACTTATTACTAGGGTCCCAATAAATTGGTTAATAGAAGAAAATCCAAGTGATAATTGGGATATAGATTACTTTAATAGGCTACCTGTATTAAAGGAATGTGAATTTTTTAACTATCTTTCTTCAAAGTCGATTAACATAAACGATATTGAGGGGTTTACCATCCAATTTGAAAACTTTGAACCTATAAAAGCTAGGTTTGAATGGATCAAAGGTGGATTTATTCTAGAAGTAATGAATAAGAAATTGGAGTTAAATACTTTATTTAAAATAAAACAAATCCTTTCTCCTTTTAATATTTT
>NZ_JBMERO010000069.1:0-3952 GCF_049310945.1 Bacillus sp. DJP31
CTATTTAATAAAAGTATCCGATAATAATAAAAGGTCGATCAACTTAATGTTCAACCGAGATAAAAAATATCAACCTGCAAAACTTCAAATTTAATTAACATAATCATGTTCTATTAATTCTTAAATGGTGAAAGAATAAAGCTCTTTAATAAGTTATTTGATAATTTTTTTGATAGCAGACCTTCAAAAGAACAATTAATTAGAGAAAAGGAAGAAATTTTCTGGAGCAAAGATGATGAATAAACAGGGGAAACGTGGGTGAGATTGGACTGTTGAGTTAAATGTCAAAAGAAGGCCAGTTGTTATTGTTAGCAACGACAATTTAATAGCAGAATTAGATCACATAATAGCGACTGTGAATAGTCAGAAAGTAAAGAATGAATTTGATATTGTAATTGAATACTGGAAGGAAGCTGGTTTAGACAAACCTTCTATTGTCAGATGTTCAAAATTAAACACCTTGCACTATAAAGAATTACTATTTAAAATCGGGAAACTACATGAATGGGATATTGAGAGGGTGCTGAATACAATAAGAAATTATTTTTCAACCTCTCAAGTCAATTTCCATGAGAGGTTAAAATGTAAGCCATAGTTTTTAAAAATCCTTAATATCTCTAATAAATCGTTTGAATCACTAAAAGCATTGCCTTCATCATTCAATCCCAGATCATAGGCCTTTCCAAACCAACCATTCTTAAGTACTGTAAAAATTGCCCTGTATGAACCGCATCATGGTAGGCGATACGTAAAAGCATATCACCTAAATATCGTTGATAGCCTACATCACTTCGGTCAATTAGTCTTGACTCTAACTCCTCAGAGGTAAGAGATTGAACATACTCTATAAAATTGTTGAAGTACTTCTCCGATAATTCAATTTCCTTTTCAATAGAAGTGATAGGCTCTTGATCAAATGGAGCAGCGGTCTCCGCTTTAACAGATCCATTGTTTCTTATAACCATATGATAATAGAAACTTGCACTCCAAACATGGCGGATTGTTTCCCCAAAGGACAATGCCTCTTTATCCGGTCGCCAAGTAAGCCAATTATCAGGTAGTGATCTCCATAATTTTATAGAACGTCTCCTATTTTCTTTTAGATTTAATACAATCAGATCAACTGAAGTCATATTTAGCTCCTCCTACTAGTAGTAAATTCATTGTAATTGTAATCTAAATTCGTTTGGGTTATCATCGAAATATGAATGTATATCCAAATATATCTTATATTGCAAAACTTATTGGTGAACCTACTAAGGCCATCATCTTAGACTGCTTAATGAATGGTCAAGCACTGCCTGCTAGTGAATTAGCTTATATGGCAAGAGTGTCACATCCAACTGTTAGTTCCCACCTCCAAAAATTGCTTGAAGGCAATCTAGTGAGCGTAGAACAACATGGAAGACATCGTTATTACAGAATTGCTAATGGAGAGGTAGCAGAAGTTCTCGAAAAACTTGGGACAATCGCACCAACTGTTCAAATTCGTTCATTACGGCAATCCACTCAACTAAAACAAGTTCGTTATGAGTAAATACAAAGAGAAGAATATTTGCAAAGCCCTGTCTTGATTGGAGTGAGAGACGATTTCACATTTCCGGGTGGCTTGGATCAGCGATTGCCACTCATTTTTTCGATCAAGGGTGGATTACAAGAGCAGATAAAAACCGCGCAGTACATCTTACACAAAAAGGAATAATAGTATTACGAGATCATTTTGGTATTGAAATGAGTATAGACAAAGTTTGATTGACTTTCTCATCCATAACCCCCTGTTTGACAGGGGTTTTTGGTATTTTCATTGACTTGAAGAATCGCAGTACTAAGGAACTCTTTCCGTTAGGAAGAAGATTCTATTTTATACCGAATAACGGTCGCCTAAAAATTATGAATACACCCATAACAAGTAATACTAGGCCACCAATTAGAGTCATCAATGGAATGATACGTGTAACATCAGAAAGATAAACACCCGAAGTATCAACTATCAGTTTAGCAATTCCTGATAACGCTAGAAGAATAAAACCTGTACATGTAAATCTAGCCCCAATAATACTCTTCATAAGAACTCCTTACATTTTTGTATTTAGAAGATACATTTTCCTTATTTCTTCAACCACAACTTCTGGGTTATCCCAATGCAACATATGAGTCGTGTTAGAAAAGAGTTTTACTGTTCCTCTCGTCTTATCTTGAAAGATACTAGATGTGAAATCTCTTTGTTGTCACATCCTCTTTGGTAGTCTGGCTCTCAGTAAAAGAATAGTAGAAGGCAATCTATCATATATATCTTCCGTTTCATGTTTGTGCATGGCTTTTATAATATTACCAGCCGTGGTACCTCGAGCGTGCCAGTATATTTTTTTGTCCTTTTCAAATGCTAGTCTCTTACTGCGAGTTCAATCAATGGAGACCATCTAGAATACACTTCTTTCTCTGTATTAAAGAACTTTTCCCAAGAATCAAATACATATTCTTCAAAATCTTTTTCATAGTACGACACTTCTTCTTCGACTGTTTGAATATTATGTCTTTTACCTTGGTATCCTCCATCTATAAGAATCGAGCCCTTTACTCTTGGTGGAAAAGTAGCTAAATAATAGAGAGCGACAAAACTTCCCAAAGAGTGAGATAAGAAATAGAATTTATCAATTTGAAGATAATCCAAAATTCCATTTATCCATAAGGCCATTTGAGGCATCTCATATTCCTCAGTGTTCTTAAATGCTGGCGTCTTAACGTGTCCAGGTGCATCGGCCGAAATTATTCTAAATTCATTTTTTAGCTACTCAGCAACCTCTATAAAGGTAAGGCTAGTACCACCTAATCCATGTAAACAAAAGATTACTGGGGCATTCTCGTTTCCCCATTCTGTAATATGTACTCGCATTTTTTCATTGTCGATAAAATATTGTTTCATCACAAATCTCCTCATAGATCATTAAAAGAAATACTTTAATTTTGTTGAAACTATTTTTTATTGTTTTTCATATACTTCCACAAACACATTCCCAAAGTATTCATCTCCAAAATATGCTTCCAGTTTCCACATACCACTCATTGGTAATGACATGTTGGATGGCACATGTATGTCCGCTGTGTTGTTTGGACCACCAAGAGGACTTCCAGCTATTAAAGTAATTTGCTCCCAACTAGATTCATGAGTCGCGATAACTTTAAGCTCTCCATCAAATTCACTTTCTTTCCCCCAAAAATGCCACATATATTTATTTCCTTTATTCGGATGAAACCTAGCATCTAATGTATCTTCATGAATAAAACCAATCCGATCTTTCTCACCAATCATGGTATATCCACCTAATGTAAAGAAGGGGCTTGACTTCCAACCTCTAATATCTAGAACAACATCACCATAAAATTGGTCATTTAACACAACTTCATATCTCCAAATTCCTTTATAAGGAATTTCAAAACTAACTGTAAATCGCTCTAGACTTGGATATCCAGTACTTGATTCACTAATAATTTCTGGTTTTACTGCCGCTATTCGCTCTCCAGTTTCCTTATGGTGGGCATAAATGGCTAACTCTTTTCCATTAAAGCTTTCAAACGACTCGGTAAAACTAAACATATACCCATAAGGCCTACCCGCTGTAAGACCTGGATCAGGATATACTCCAAATAGTACTTTCTCCCCTTTTACAAATTTATCTCGTTCCTCCCAATCAACGAAGACTTCTTCAGTTTCTGGTTCCATTTTAGCCATTTCTTCTGTTTCCTTTGAACAACCTGCTAATGCAAGAAATATAAAACACAGGGACACCAGAACGTATTGCTGAGCTTTTTTCACCATATACCTCCAAAGGTTTTTATTTACAGACAAATTGCCCTCTAATAAAGGTTGAAGCCATTGTTTATTAAAATCTCTCCCCCAAAATTTATCCTCCGAAAAATAAATCAAGTATATTTGAACCAGTAGATGAATTTT
>NZ_JBMERO010000070.1:0-3520 GCF_049310945.1 Bacillus sp. DJP31
CTGAAACTGAAGAACCATTTTCACACCTCCATTTTTCACTTCATAAAAGAATATGCAGCAATGTAATATGTATACATAAGTTTGGTTTTTGAAATTTGTTCCCTAACATAGAGTAATCATAAACACCAGCAAAAGTATCAATAAATGTTCATGGGGTAACCTATTATTAAAGCTTAGTATATACTTGAAACTAACGTAAAAAGGAGGACTAGATGGATATCGGTAACCTATTTGTTCTTCTTAGTTTTTTAACTTTCTTTCTTTTAAGCGGATGTGTACAAGAACATATAGTAAAAGGTAAAACAGATATAGTTGAACAAGAAGATTCGAGTAGTTCAAACAAATCTGAGGAAATAACAACAGATTCTTCAATCGAGGAAGGAAAAAAACAAGGTAGTGACTCAAAATCTTTTGTTCTTATAGTTTCTCCCCATTTTTTTTCATCCTTTCTCTCCTTCTAAGATTACTATTTTCAAATTTGTTGAAAACGAGTGTGCGAATGCCCTTGAGTCAAACGTTGATTTTATTATAAATAGAAGGAATAAAGGGGGTAACTTCCTAGTAGGAGGGTCAATTCGCTTATTTATTTGTTTATGCGTATGCTACGTCGTAATAAAGGTTAAACGATATTGAATTATTTCCTTTATAACAAAAAACAGAGCACCGAAAATGCCCTGTTTCAATACACTTGTTCATTTCAATTGTAAAATGATTTGATCAAGTTATCGGAATTCTCCATTTTCAAATCGTTTTAACGCTTCTTGGAAGAGTTCAAGGTGAAAGACATCATCTAATCCTAATCGTTCTACTAAGCTAATGACCTCTGGATCAGTTAGTTTATCTACTGTTTCTTCATAAAGCTGGATGATTCCCTTTTCTGCCTCAATATCGCCCATAAGACGGTCTCTGACACCTGTTCCATAAATAGCTAAAGAGCCATCCCAAAATTCTTTTTCTGAATTGTAATATTTCGGGTTGCCTCCCAATCTATCAATTAATCGGGCTAGTGTACGCACATGGAATTCCTCATTCAATGTCACACATTTAAGCAATCGACTAAAGACAGGGTTTTCAGGTTCAGCTTCAAGGAATTGGTAGCGAAATGAGTTTACAGCGGTAAATTCACTGATTGCTCCAGCGTATAAATCTAATAAAATTTGAGCCTGTTTCGGATCTTTTTTAAAACGGATGGAAGGATAAGGGAGTCCTGCTGAACAGGAAACCTCATTGAATTTATTTCGACCAGCAATTATCTGATCTAATACTCTATTCACACGTTCTTCAAATCTTTTCTCATTATCCAATCATAACACCTCCATTAATGTTATAGATTATGTAAAAGGTCAGACTATGTTTGTACAAGGTGGAAAATAGGTGCGGAATTTTCGTTCAGTGAACCAAATGTAAATGATAATTGAAGTTCTTTTTTTAATTTGTAATCTACTTTTGCAAAGTAGGTCTTTTGGTTAACACCTAAATAGTGAATAAATGGGATATTATCCATATCAATAAATGACTAACACACATACAATAAAAAGAAATGAAAATGGAGGTGTTGATATGACTGGATATGGTACAGGTGGAGGTTTCGCATTGGTTGTCGTGTTGTTTATCTTATTAATTATTATAGGAGCTTCTTATGGTGGAGGATCTTACTAATTAAAACTTAATATTGTGTGTTAGGAGTAAAGAATATGGCTTACGGCTTTTGGGGATCTGGACCTGGAATCTGCGGATATGGATACAGCGCACCGACTCCTGTTGCTCTAGTTGGATCAAACAACAGTTTTGCTTTGATAGTTGTATTGTTCATTCTGTTAATAATTATTGGAACAGTTGTGAGCTTTTAGTACTTTTCTGAAAGAATGGCAATTCCTATCTATTAAAGCTCGAATGATCTGATAATATTATTGGCGTGGTATGTAAACACTCACTTTTTTTAAAAGTGGGTGTTTACATTTTTTTAAAAGATAAGATGTATACATTTTTTTTACTCAGGGTTTTGGTCTAGCTCCAGCGCCCAGACCCTCTAGGTCAAATAACCCTAAAAGAGTCTGTTCAAAAAGGAGGACAAAAAGAGCAAAGAAGTTCGAGGAAGCGAAGTCTTGAGCACCGGAGCGTATGTTTTGTATACGTGAGGAGCGGAGAGACGAGCTGACGAAGAAATTTGAAGCTATTTTTGCCGGACTTTTTGAACACCCTCTAAAAGAATAAAAGAGAAGAACACCCTTTTTTTCTTTTAGGAACATTTGCTATGCCTGGTCTAAACGGGGCGCTTGCGCTTTTCTTAATAAGCATATCTATCAATAAGATGCCCCAATATTGCACCGACAACCCCAAATATCAATCCACTAAGAACTGGACTATGGAATAAGCCGTGAGAGAATAATCCTAACATAACAATCGGAGTTTTTAGTGCGTTTTTTCTTGAAAGTAATTTAAATTTCCCTATTTCTTGGGAGTCCATGGTGACGAATTCAACGACAGCCCCGTTTTCAGGCAAACTCATGATGTTTCATATGGGATTTTTTTTCATCGGCAGCAGTCGGATTTTATGGTGCTGGACAAGCTGTTTGTATGAGAAGAGATTTATCTACTCAATATTTAAAACTGATTGGAGAACAATTATTGTTTTCGGAAGATGGCGCGCAACTCATGTTAGAAAGAGGATGGTTTGAGAAACCTCCAATGCTGAAGATAGGAATGCATTAATAAATTACAAAAAAGTGTAGTCGATGTGATTAAAAGACGACAAAGAGGGAAGCTATTTATGGAGTATTGCACTACCTCGGTTTGTTGTCAGAAGCAAACTACTGATTACAATAGGGTTATCGGTCAGCTTAAACAGCGGACTTTATAGATTTTTTTATATTTACGAAACGAACGTTTATTCGTTAAAATAAAGATAAGATAACTTGAGGTGATGATGAATTTTCTGTAGTAGTTACAAGTTTAGGTAATGAAATTTTTATACACCCAATTTGTTTAAAAGCTCCTACCACTCCATTATTAACTCATGTAGATCACAAGATTAAGATTAATGGATATCTAAAAAATATAGAAACATTAAAAGCGACATTTAATCTATAGTGAAAAAATATAAAATACAAGGTAATTTCACATTAGATGGAGTAATTTTGGACACTCTCCGTTTAAATATGTCATTTTAGAGACGGCTACAAGAGTAACAGGAAGTTTTTACATTTCTAATGCTTCTATTAATTTCAATTCTTTTGATGCTATTTGCAAATATGCTCTTCGGAAGAATTGGAAGCCTTTAATTGAAGAAAAAAATATTTGCTTATCTATACCTATATATAAACATAATGGAAGTAAAACCTTAAAAAGCTTAGAAAAAAATCGTAGGTTATTCAAAATTTCTTGCAAAAAGATATATCTTTATAAAATCCTTGAAAGGAATTTATAAAGATATATCTAAAAATCACTTTAATTGAAAAAAAATTTCGTCAGATTATGAATGCGTTTGGAGTTACTTCTTCTTAAAACGATAAGGTACTGT
>NZ_JBMERO010000071.1:0-3024 GCF_049310945.1 Bacillus sp. DJP31
TTTACTTATTTTGGTTAAGTCCTCGACCTATTAGTATCTGTCAGCTCCACGTGTTGCCACGCTTCCACCCCAGACCTATCAACCTGATCGTCTCTCAGGGGTCTTACTTCAAAAGAATGGGAAATCTCATCTCGAGGGGGGCTTCATGCTTAGATGCTTTCAGCACTTATCCCGTCCACACATAGCTACCCAGCGATGCCCTTGGCAGAACAACTGGTACACCAGCGGTGTGTCCATCCCGGTCCTCTCGTACTAAGGACAGCTCCTCTCAAATTTCCTGCGCCCACGACGGATAGGGACCGAACTGTCTCACGACGTTCTGAACCCAGCTCGCGTACCGCTTTAATGGGCGAACAGCCCAACCCTTGGGACCGACTACAGCCCCAGGATGCGATGAGCCGACATCGAGGTGCCAAACCTCCCCGTCGATGTGGACTCTTGGGGGAGATAAGCCTGTTATCCCCGGGGTAGCTTTTATCCGTTGAGCGATGGCCCTTCCATGCGGAACCACCGGATCACTAAGCCCGACTTTCGTCCCTGCTCGACTTGTAGGTCTCGCAGTCAAGCTCCCTTGTGCCTTTACACTCTACGAATGATTTCCAACCATTCTGAGGGAACCTTTGGGCGCCTCCGTTACATTTTAGGAGGCGACCGCCCCAGTCAAACTACCCACCTGACACTGTCTCCCAGCCGGATAACGGCTGTGGGTTAGAATTTCAATACAACCAGGGTAGTATCCCACCAACGCCTCCACCGAAGCTAGCGCTCCGGCTTCAAAGGCTCCTACCTATCCTGTACAAGCTGTACCAAAATTCAATATCAGGCTATAGTAAAGCTCCACGGGGTCTTTCCGTCCTGTCGCGGGTAACCTGCATCTTCACAGGTACTATAATTTCACCGGGTCTCTCGTTGAGACAGTGCCCAAATCGTTACACCTTTCGTGCGGGTCAGAACTTACCTGACAAGGAATTTCGCTACCTTAGGACCGTTATAGTTACGGCCGCCGTTTACTGGGGCTTCAATTCAAAGCTTCGCTTACGCTAACCTCTCCTCTTAACCTTCCAGCACCGGGCAGGTGTCAGCCCCTATACTTCGCCTTACGGCTTCGCAGAGACCTGTGTTTTTGCTAAACAGTCGCTTGGGCCTTTTCACTGCGGCTCTCTCGGGCTTTCACCCTACCAGAGCACCCCTTCTCCCGAAGTTACGGGGTCATTTTGCCGAGTTCCTTAACGAGAGTTCTCCCGATCACCTTAGGATTCTCTCCTCGCCTACCTGTGTCGGTTTGCGGTACAGGCACCTCTCACCTCGCTAGAGGCTTTTCTTGGCAGCGTGAAATCAAGAACTTCGGTACTATAATTCCCTCGCCATCACAGCTCAGCCTTATGGTAAGCGGATTTGCCTACTTACCAGCCTTACTGCTTGGACGCGCATATCCAACAGCGCGATTCTCTATCCTTCTGCGTCCCCCCATTGCTCAAACGGTGAGGAGGTGGTACAGGAATATCAACCTGTTGTCCATCGCCTACGCCTTTCGGCCTCGGCTTAGGTCCTGACTAACCCTGAGCGGACGAGCCTTCCTCAGGAAACCTTAGGCATTCGGTGGACAAGATTCTCACTTGTCTTTCGCTACTCATACCGGCATTCTCACTTCTAAGCGCTCCACTAGTCCTTCCGGTCTAGCTTCAACGCCCTTAGAACGCTCTCCTACCACTCCGTTAGGAGTCCACAGCTTCGGTGATACGTTTAGCCCCGGTACATTTTCGGCGCAGAGTCACTCGACCAGTGAGCTATTACGCACTCTTTAAATGGTGGCTGCTTCTAAGCCAACATCCTGGTTGTCTGGGCAACTCCACATCCTTTTCCACTTAACGTATACTTTGGGACCTTAGCTGGTGGTCTGGGCTGTTTCCCTTTTGACTACGGATCTTATCACTCGCAGTCTGACTCCCGAGTATAAGTCTTTGGCATTCGGAGTTTGACTGAATTCGGTAACCCGATGAGGGCCCCTAGTCCAATCAGTGCTCTACCTCCAAGACTCTAAACTCGAGGCTAGCCCTAAAGCTATTTCGGAGAGAACCAGCTATCTCCAGGTTCGATTGGAATTTCTCCGCTACCCACACCTCATCCCCGCACTTTTCAACGTGCGTGGGTTCGGGCCTCCATTCAGTGTTACCTGAACTTCACCCTGGACATGGGTAGATCACCTGGTTTCGGGTCTACGACCACGTACTCAAACGCCCTATTCAGACTCGCTTTCGCTGCGGCTCCGTCTTCTCAACTTAACCTTGCACGGGATCGTAACTCGCCGGTTCATTCTACAAAAGGCACGCCATCACCCGGAATTTTTCACAAGGAAAAGATTCACAGGGCTCTGACTACTTGTAGGCACACGGTTTCAGGATCTATTTCACTCCCCTTCCGGGGTGCTTTTCACCTTTCCCTCACGGTACTGGTTCACTATCGGTCACTAGGGAGTATTTAGCCTTGGGAGATGGTCCTCCCTGCTTCCGACGGGATTTCTCGTGTCCCGCCGTACTCAGGATCCACTCTGGAGGGAACGAAGTTTCAAATACAGGGCTTTTACCTTCTTTGGCGGGCCTTTCCAGACCACTTCACTTACCTCGTTCCTTTGTAACTCCGTATAGAGTGTCCTACAACCCCAAGAGGCAAGCCTCTTGGTTTGGGCTGATTCCGTTTCGCTCGCCGCTACTCAGGAAATCGCGTTTGCTTTCTCTTCCTCCGGGTACTAAGATGTTTCAGTTCCCCGGGTCTGCCTTCATCACCCTATGTATTCAGGTGAAGATACTACTCCATTACGAGTAGTGGGTTTCCCCATTCGGAAATCTCCGGATCAAAGCTTACTTACAGCTCCCCGAAGCATATCGTCGTTAGTCACGTCCTTCTTCGGCTCCTAGTGCCAAGGCATCCACCGTGCGCCCTTATTAACTTAACCATTATTACAGTTAATTCTTAAGGATCTTACGATCAATCTTCTTACATACATTTCTGTTATCTAGTTTTCAA
>NZ_JBMERO010000072.1:0-2900 GCF_049310945.1 Bacillus sp. DJP31
ACCAACTAAAGTACAACGATTAAAATATTATCGTGATGCGAGCGGAAACCCGATCAGCTTTAGCTTAGATGAAGTGGTGTATTACTATCAGTTCAATGCACGTGGAGATGTTATCGCGATTACTGATGCGGCAGGGAATATCAAAGCCACCTATGATTACGACGAGTGGGGGAATGTCGTCAATATCACGGGTGACAAAGCATTAGCTGAAGCCAACATTTATCGCTATGTAGGTAAATACGGTGTCATGTATGACAAGGATACAAACTTGTATTTCATGGGTTGGAGAGACTACGATCCAACAACTGGTCGTTTCATCACGCCAGATGAGTATGAAGGAACTGAGGAAGATCCGACTTCACTAAACCGTTACCTGTATGCAGACGCAGACCCAGTTAACAACATTGATCCAGATGGACATGCGCCGAAGTGGTTGCAAAAAGGGTGGAAGGCGACAAAAAAATACAGCAAGTCGGCTTACAACCTTGCGATTGGTGATGATATCAACACCTTAAGGAATCCAAAAGCAAAATGGTATCAAAAGGCAGGAGCTACTCTTTCCATTGCAAGTAACTTTGTACCTGGTGCAGGTCAAGCAAAATGGGCAGTAAAAGGTGCAGTTGCAGGGGTTAAATATGGGAAAAAGGCTAAGAAGGTTCAGAAGTTTACAGCTTCATCATTAAAGTCAGAAAAGAAAGCTCAGTCGACTCCTAAAAAGGCCGTGATATCTAAGCCTAAGGGTGCTGGTAATGCTACAGGATATCACGCTACTAAACCGGAATACGTTCAATCAATCTTTGATAATGGTTTGAAACCATCAAGAAGTGGGAGAATAGGCTCTGGAGTTTATGTCGCAGATACACCACAAGGGGCAATAGCAGAATTTAAACATTATTATCCTGATTTAGAACCTGCTATTGTAAAAGTTCAATACGCACCTGGTAAAAATGCTGACTTAAGACCACACCAAAATGATGTTTTTACACCTACCTATGGACAAGGGAATCGAATTGCTAATAGAACATCCTACGATTCTATTACATTCCAATCTCAAAGAGGTGGAACAGCAAATACTGTAATTAGAAATGGCTCTGCCATACCTATTAAATAATGAAAGGAGACTTTATGATAAAAAGGAGAATTAGAGGCGTAAAGAAAACTATTAAATGTTTAGATTGCAACAAACTAGACACATATTACATCACCACTAAAGATAATCTATATCAATGTAAGTGTTGCAATGAAATGTACTTTGTAACTGAAATGGACTTAATATATGGAGACTTAGAGTTAATAATAAAAGATGGAAAATGTGTAAACTGCAGTAGGTCATTAGACAAGTGCTTGGTAAAATATAAAGGTATGTTATCTTGTAACGATTGCAACACTAAAGCAAAATTAGTTGACGAGCAAAGAGATACTTTACTGGAGTTCTATGACCTGTTTTCATAACCAAAACCATAGATGAATAACACAAAAGAACCTTGATTGGCTAAGTGCCTTTCAAGGTTTCTTTTTGTGTGGGGCTACCCTACACAGTACCGTATAAACGGCTTGCTATACAGATAGTATACATAACCTCTGTAATCTCTATACAATGTTTTAACGAATTATTCAGTACGTACAATCATTATAAAAAGTATGTCCTATTCATTGCTTTTTACTTTCAGTAAATAAGCATAATATCATCAGTTACCACCGTTTTCATTCTCAAATCTCATATCTTCGCTTTCTCCCTTCTTTTGAAATTTCGCAGCTCTTGACGTACATAGAGCGATTAGTATAACAAGAGGCTACTCTACCTCGATTAACTCCTGAATGTCGATGTCTAACACATTGCACACTTTTTCTAATGTGGATAGGTACACTCTGTCTACATTGTCTGAACAAAGATGGCTAATGGTATTAGGGCGTAGCCCTGTTATTCGTGCCAATTCACGTTGTGAAAGGTCACGTTTTTTCAGAATTTCTTTAAGTTTGATTGATATTGGCATGGTATTTCCCTTCCTTATTCGTATTACTTTTACGATACACAAGAAATTTGTATCGGTAAAGGGGCTGAATGTATCGCTAAAGCCGCATACAATGAATTTATTACTAAATAGCGTCTAAGCGTTACGTTAATCTCGATTAGCGTAACGGAGGGGGGAAATAAGATGAATGTGATTGGATATATTCGAGTATCAAGACAAGGTCAAGCAAGAGATGGATATAGTCTTGAGTACCAAGAAGATGAAATCAAAGCGTATTGTCAGTCACATGGATATACGAACTTATAAGCATTAGAAGAACTCTCTTAAGGCGTTTTTTTAGGGTCTACCCAGTGCTGAATATACCTTTTCTGATATAGAGAACAAGTGTAATCCTCGAAATCCCTATATGGTGCGTTACCAAATTATTCAGTACGTATATTCACTTTAAAACTTATGCCCTAATAATTGTTTTTAACTACACGGCACATTTATAAAATCATCAGTTACCACCGTTTCCGTTCTTCAAAACCTAGCCTTCGTTTTCTCCCTACCTTTTAGATGTTTCGCAACTATTACGTACATACAACGATTACTATGGCAAGAGGACTACTCCACCTCGATTAACTCCTGAATGTCGATGTCTAACACTTTACAAACTTTTTCTAATGTTGATAGATAAACTCTGTCCACATTGTCTGAACAAAAAATAAGTGGTGCCAGGCACCATCCACCATCGCCAAGGTTACGGCACCTGGAATTGAAACCTCGCTTACGTATAACGGAGGTTCAAAAGTTAAGACAATTAAGGGCATAAACCGAGGAAATAGTTCTTCTATTATCAATCTAGAGTATCAACACTCTGCAACCGACCAGATTACTCAAATCTCAGAAAACGGTGCTGTCAAGAAGAAGTACACCTATACCCCG
>NZ_JBMERO010000073.1:0-2836 GCF_049310945.1 Bacillus sp. DJP31
CAATTAGGAAAGCTGCCATTTTAAATACGGCCCCCGCCTAGCAGCATAACTGGGTGGGGATATTACATGGATAAAAGTGTTCAAAATAAATGAGCAAAAAGTGTTCAAAAGTACTTGACGGTTACAGATGCTTTCTCTATAGTTATCTTGGACATTTAAGTATTGTCCTTTTATGTATAAACCTTGGTTGAAAATCACTATACAATTACCATCATTCTCCTTCAGAAAGTAAATACCCTCTACTATATTAGTAGTGTTTGTTAAGCTCTTGTCACGGTTCCTTGGTGAAAAAACATTTGCCATCTTCCATCGATGAACTTCCAAATGGAACTTCTGAGAGTTAATTGTTTTCTCGTTTCATCATTCACCTTATATGTAGCCAAAACAACACCTTCAGATAAGGTGTGCAACTCAAAGTCATATAGGGACATTTTCCTTATACTTAATCCACCATTTATAGTACAATCTGTTTTGTACCATACAGTACCCGAACTACCGTATTCAAAGAATTCATCAGCAAGTAATCTATTTAATTCTTCTAGATTCGAACGAATATCGGGTTGCAATAGTAGTTTTTCTAGAGTGCATATATGTTCTTTTAAGGTTTCGTCCAAAGTCTTCACCTTCCTTTCCTACTATTAATAAACTCCTCTTCACCTGCAAACTATTAATTTAATACTGAATAACCTTCTATTTTGAAATCTCCATTTTCTCTTACAAAAGTAAAACGATAAGTAGCTTTCTCATTTTGACTCTCAATATTAACAACTAGGTCGTACTGATAATAATTACGACTCAAACTAATTATTTCAATTCCGATTAGTTCCTCTTTTGGGTAGCGATTAAGTGATAGTAAAGAAAAAGCCATTAGCTCAGTTAAAGCATCTTCAGTAATTTTAGACCTCTGTGTATCATCAAGTTTTTCATTGGAGAGATGATAATACATTTTAATTTTTTCTAATCCAGATTCTCTAAGAAACTTTTCGGAATAAAAATATGTGGTGAATAGTTGAAAGATAAGAAAAAAGATAATGAACAAACTTGCAAAGAGTTGAATCGGATATTTGGACCTAGTGATTGAACTCAAATCATCTAATTTGTAAGAAGACCACACTATTACAGCGAGTATAATAACTAAAACAAGAAAATAAACAAAATAGTTGATGAAAAGAAATTCTATGAAATGAGCATTCTTTAGAAAAACGAAAAATAAAAAGGCAGCTACTACAATCATAAAAACCTTACGAATTAAATTCAGCATTGTAGCCTCCAATTCTAAACAAACATTTAATTTAGTTAGACTTACGCACCGTAAAAACATTCCTACACCATTTTTACATAGTGATTAAAGTATTTATCTACATATTGAGAAAACTCTAGATCTACTTCTGGAAAACTAGGCTCTTTATAGTAGAGTTTAGGTGACCCCCACCATTTGTGAAACCCTAACTTATCACAAAATGATCTCGGATTTTCAATATCAACTTTAATATAGGAGGTAAGAATATCTGATTTTAATTCTTTTAAGGTAAATACTAAGTGGTCGTATAACGACTTGCCGATTCCTTGTCTTCTAGAACTGGAATCAACGTATAGTTTAATTTGTGCCACGTTTTCATTAGCATCATTAGTATCAATCGTAGCGTATGCCAGTCCTTTAATATATGGCTCTTCATAAACAGCAAATACAATCGCATTCTTTTGAATTTCTTCTACTTCTGGAATTCCATATACTAACTTTGCTCTATTAATTAACTCGTTTACCTCTTGTGCATCTTATGAATGAAAACTTCGAATCACTTTAAAGCCCCTCTCTAAAAACAAAAAACGAAAACATCGACAATGATAAAAAACCTTACTTCCTTCTTGAAGTAAGGAATTACTAATAGAATTCGATACTTAGAAAATATTTCCTTCTTAGTAATACCTGATTTTTCTCTCAGGACTAATATTTATTTAAGACAGAATAAAAAGCATTTCTCAAAAGACAGAAATGCTCCGTTATACTTTTATTATTTATGTCTTGTTTAGCGAATCTCTACTATCAAACCTATGGTAGTAAAACTTCATCAATCACATGGATAACACCATTTGAAGCCAAGATGTCCGGCTTCGTGACATTTGCATTGTTCACTTGAACTGGGTCAAGTGATATGGTCACGTCTTTCTCTGCTAACGTTTTAACCTTCAAGCCATCCTTCAAATCAGATGAAAGCACTTTACCAGAAAGAACATGATACAGTAAAATATCCTTTAAGTCATCTCTAGCTAATAATTCTTCCTTTGTTACACCTAATTTTTGTAGAAGTTTCTCAAACGCCTTATCTGTTGGTGCAAATACAGTAAACGGACCTTTACCTTTCAGTGTCTCGACTAAACCCGCTTTCTCTAGAGCTGCAGCCAAAGTATTGAACTCGCCTGCCGCTAATGCTGTATCAACAATGTCCTTTTGATTATTTACGGGATATTCTGCCGCAAAGGCACCTGTTGTGAATGACATCACCATCATAAAAATCAATATAGACGCTGCATACATTTTCTTTTCCATTAATAATTCCTCCTTTTTTTTTCAAAAACAAATTTTAAGAAGCATCACACACTACACCAGTATTAGTCGCCACACTTCCAGAATGTAGTATTCGTTTAATTACCTTTTTTATCCTTACTTGTAAGAAAAAAATTTCACTAACCTTATTAAGTTTTCAAAATTAGAAGTGATCTCTGAACTTACAGGGATCAACTATTTTAAATCCCACTGGTATCTACAGTTGTTGTATTCACTTAACTCTTTATTTCCTTTTTAAGCTCTTCAAAGGTTGCGTCTTTTTCTATTTAA
>NZ_JBMERO010000074.1:0-2693 GCF_049310945.1 Bacillus sp. DJP31
ATAAAGTAGGGAAACCTCTCACAAGGCTTCCCCCTTATCAAACCGCACGTGTCCTATTAAGACATACGGCTTACCAACGTGTTACATTGAATGCTTTGCTCTTTGGGCATAGTTTATATAGCGAACGCGTTCAGGAGTATAGTACTCCTCACCGCGTTCTTTAGCTTTTTGAACTTTTCTTTTGTGTTTCTTCTGTTGTTTCTCTTTCATATACTCAACATAAGATTCCGGTGTATGACCGAATTGTTTTCCATAGTAGTATTGAAAAAAAGGGACTAGTCCAATTTTAACAAAGAATTCTATACTCCATTTTCTCGTTAACAACCATCCTTTTCTCTGAGTCGGATGACTATGAATCATTGCTACTCTCAGTCTTCTCCTAATGTAACCATCTATTGCTTGTAATTCATTACTGAAGACATTGAAGAAGCATGAACTCTTTAATCCAAATTCCTCATTTTCTTTTATCGCTTTCCAGACAGTGAGGAAGTAGTTCACTTTTCCTCTAATGATGGAGTTTACCTTTGTAACCCAAGCTTCTTTGCTGAGTGTTAAAGTCTTCCTTGTTTTATCTTTTATCTTTTGTCGGAAGTCCTTCCATGTACCGTCTTTAGGTTTTGCGATGTAGTATGGTTTTCCGTCCTTCTTTCGATTTCTCCAATGTTCAAAAGTAAAACCTAGAAAGTCAAAGTCATCATGATTAAAATCTACGATTTTAGTCTTTTCTACAGATATTTCAAGTCCAAGCTCTGCGAGCTTGTTTGTTGTGATTTGCTCTGCCCTTTGAATATCCTCTTTTGACTTAGCGAAGAGAAGAAGGCAAGTAGGCCACTGGAACTTCCCCAGTAGCCTCTCTCAGAACCGGACGTGAACCTCTCAGCTCATCCGGCTCCCATTATTCAGCCGTCGGCTTGATACCTAGTACCCAATGTTTAAAGAGTTTGGGATTTTGGTTCGCAATTCTACCCATGAAATGTTCTGCTTCTCTTTTATGCCGTGCGAGTCTTTTGTATTTCTTTCTCGCCCACATAATTAAGGCTTTATTAATATGCCTTAAGCAGGAATACAACTCTGATTTGTAGAATTTGCCATAGTAATTAATCCAACCTTGAATTATTGAGTTAAACATCTTTGATAAATCTATGAGCTCTTTTTCTGCCTTCAACTGTAGTTTCCAATCTCTCACTTTTTGCTGAATTGATTTCTTAGATTTATTACTGATGGCAGGTGTGAAATTCACAAAATGTTTTCCCCACCTGTTCTTCGACAGTCTTGGTCTGAACGTGTATCCTAGAAAATCAAACGAAATATTTTCATGGTCTTCTTTTCTGTCTGCATCCTTACAGTAAACAATTTTCGTCTTAGTTGGATGTAGTTCAAGTTTACATTCGTTCATTCTCTTGTTTAGAGAATCAAGAAATTTCCTTGCTTCATCTTCTGTCTTGCAGTGGATGACTGCGTCATCTGCATATCTAGCGAATGGATTGTTTGGGTGATTAATAGCCATCCATTTATCAAACGTGTAATGTAGGAATAAATTTGCTAATACTGGACTTATGACACCACCTTGCGGTGTGCCGGATGTACGCTCTTTTATTCCTTCTTTCGTTTGAAAAGGTGCTTTTAACCATCTTTTAATGTATAACTTTATCCATTTGACTTGAGTATGTTTTTCTACTGCTTTCATTAATAAATCATGGTCTATGTTATCAAATAGACCTTTAATATCAAATTCAAGTACCCAATTGTACTTCCAGCATCTTTTTCGAGTTATCTCTATCGCTTGAATGGCACTTTTCTTAGGTCTGTATCCATAGGAATCTACATGAAAGAATGGTTCGACCGAAGGTTCAAAATATAATTTCACTGTCATTTGTGCAATTCTATCTTCAACCGTTGGGATTCCTAGAGTTCTAGTTCCTCCAGCCTTCTTTGGTATTTCTACAGCTTTAACAGCTGGAGGAAAGTAACTGCCAGATGACATTCGGTTCCACACTTTATACAGATTATCTTTGAGATTTCCTTCGAATTCAGCTATAGATTGCTCATCAATTCCTGCAGATCCTTTGTTTGCCTTAACTCTTAGGAAGGCTTCATATACTATGTTTTTAGATATCTTATATGGCTTTGTTTTATGCATAAGTTCCTCCCAATTTGATGGTTGACTTGTTTATAAAACTGAATAACATAACTCCTTTGCTCCATCTCCGTTAGAAGGCTTCATTGCTACTACGAGTTATTCCGCCCCTATACATGGCATTGGTACTCTGATTCTTGTGGGGCTTCCACTTGAAATCTCTCCCTTGGCATCCATGTCGTAGGTTCCCACGTTCCACACAAAAGCCTGTATTAAGTTCACGCCGCCTTTATACCGGTCACCGAACGGGCAGTAAACAGGTTTCCCCCGAACTTATCCTGAGTTAACGACTCCCCCTCAGTTTTGATGACATCTCTACGCTTTCGATACTTCTTCAGCGGTTCAATGGTTTTCGTCTCCTTAATACATACCTGACAGAGTCATGCTCTGCCTTTTCCCTAACGCTCAATACCATAGCTTTTGACTACAGCACCTTAGGGTGGTTTGCAATCTCTACCTGTATAGCGATTGCGAGAGACCTACTCTCATCTTAAGTGCAGCATAGCTTAAAAGGAGTGCTTTTCAAGCACACTTTGTTTGCTTTCGTGGCACACAG
>NZ_JBMERO010000075.1:0-2417 GCF_049310945.1 Bacillus sp. DJP31
ATAAGAGTGATGATAATAACAATCCACTGAATGCTATAAGCGATAATCCAAAACTGATTCATGATTTAATCTCTCCTTTAACTTTTTAGCGATAGTAAAAAATTCAATAATATACAGGTGAAACACCAGTCCCAAAAAGGGAATAGAATATACAGCTATATTCTTAAAATTAAAGCCAATCCCTTCGTTTATATAGAAAGGTACAGTCAGGCTTATTAATGCCAGATTCCTAAAGACCATATACCAATTTATCTGGTGATTACCAATAAGCCCTCCACACCCACACGTAATATTAGTTTGATTAGATAGCAATTGTTTTAATAGTCCAATGGTATATATAATAAGCACGACTCCTACTAAACCCCCACCTAATAAAGGGTAATTACCACCCATCAATAATAAAGGGATTGCTAATTCAATTATCAATAAGATAGATAAAACGAACTTCCTTAAAGTCCTTATATAATGTAGGGTCCAATCAGTAAGGAGGTAATCCAGACACTGATTCCAATAAAATAAAACACTCTGCCTTCAAATTCCCAATCCCTTCTTTTGCTATATCTCTCTACTGCTAGTGAAACGAACAGTATCGCTATCGGCAAGAATATATTTACTCCTGCGAAAGTTAAGTAATCAGGTGCTTCTGAATAAAAACTGACATTTAATGTTTTTTGAACAAAGAGAAACGTTGTTAATGAAAAGGCTACTTTCGCAACTATTTCTGCCCTTTTTGTGTTCTCCACCTCAAAGAATTTGCTTATAAAAACGACAATCATAGGTGGAATGATGAGTAAAATGGCAAACAGATTCATAATAAATGCACTTGTTAATGAGGTTACAGAGTCCTCAAGTGCTCGTAATAGATCATTTTTCGTCAAGTTCTTGCTCTCACTTATAACATCTGGAGAAGTACTTGCTGCCATAACCGTATATTGATCACCGTCATGACTAAGCCATGTTGAGTGAGTCTTACTAAGTGTAAGAGGTTCAATCACGGGGTCATAATGAGTACTTAGTCTATTCGCTATCCATCTTTCATCTTGAATGGAAGCTATGTATAAATTAGTGTTGGTAACAGAATGTTTTAATTCTCCTTTTCCACTAAATAGTAATCGAAGTTGATCATCAACTTGATAGAATTGGAATTCACTTACCGTGTCAATTTGGGTAAGTGATTTAGTGAATACTTGTAACTTAGTATCCATCAATTCTGATTTTTCCTTATTTAATGGTATTGATAGGTAGTGATTGGTTCTCGCCTTCCCACCACCCTTTATGGATGTGGTTTGATAGATGAGGTGAAGGTTGTTATTGAATTCACTGAATTCAATTTCTGCGACAGGTAAAGTAAAGGAATCTTTAATATAAACAGAACTGGACTTATATTGACCTTCTTCCCACCTATGATAAATGAATTCAACACCAGCAATTTCTCCATACTCATGCATGGAAATATAGGATGGTGACTGACGGTCAATAGATAGTGTCATTAGGTCATCTCCAGCCCCTAACTTGCTGGATGAAAAATCACTCGTATTTAGTGAAAATACTTCATTGTCTTTTTGATATAAGATCGTGTTTTCATTTACGAATAAATCTTCTACATTTTCATCTAGAATCTGATTTTCTTCATCTTTTAGTAGATACAATTTATTTTTCAATAAATAAATGACTGTGCGATCATCTGGTGAAACCCAGTAAGGATAATAAGGGTCTGACGGTACTTCTATGTTTGCTTGTTCTTTGACATCCAGAGTGGTAGGTTCAATCGTAAGCTTTTTTATTGTATTTTCATTTCCTGCTACATACACGTTTACCCCATTATCATCCACTCTCGAAAAGGTTGACTTATTTATTGCCATTTCGTTAGGATCAACACTCCGACTCCACCCTACTAGATTCAAGTCCCTCTCTTCATAAATATTAGTTATAACTAATGGGATCATTAACAGAAGTGTTAGTATAACAAATGTAAGAATAATCTGTTTATTGTCATGAATGAATCTCAAATGGAAAAACACCTCTCTACTTTTTGAATCTTCTTATTAACCATATTATAAAACAATTCTAATTATGGAATTTTGCTTATATTCCGTTATTTTCTTGATTTTCCCTACTAATATCTAATAAATACTTAGACTAGTAGATAAAAATATAAAGTTACTTATAATTTTAATCCTTTACTTTACTATTAAAATTAATAACGAGTATTTATAGGGATTGATCTTTTTTCATTTGCGCATTTGCGCACTTCACCTGTGTTTTTTTCCTTTCATGGGGCTAATAAAATTAAAACAAGGTGTGAGAGAAACATGTTGAAAGAAGATATTTTTAAAGCAGCTAAACAAAATTATATAAGAGGGTGTTCAAAAAGTCCGGCAAAAATAGCTTCAAATTTCTTCGTCAGCTCGTCTCTC
>NZ_JBMERO010000076.1:0-2327 GCF_049310945.1 Bacillus sp. DJP31
CTATGGTTTTCCATGTCCTAGGCCCTGTTGCATTTGATTATACAACTAGCCTTCAAAATAAATGAGCAAAAAGTGTTCAAAAGTACTTGACGGTTACAATTGCTTAGAATCTGCTAAAAGTGCAGTAGAAGAACTATTACAAACAGAAGGAAAACCAAAGAGAATTACCCCACATAATATAAGGCAAGTTATTGGTGTAAAACGATGGTTTAATCACCAGAAACTTGTGAAAACTCGTCAATATATAGAAGAAGTAACAGAAGATATCGAGAGCTACCGAGTTCGAAAAATCGAATGGACTATCGAAGAGATGATAAAGCAGGGGGAAAAACTAACGGTATATAAAATTCAGTTAAAAGCAGGTTTTGGAGGAGGAAGTAAGGGAATAAAAAAAGTAATTACAAAAATTTTGCAAGAAACTAATGAGTTCAATCTTTGAAAAGAATATTTGACGCTTAAAAACTGCTGATATGATATCAGCAGTTTTTATTCTTGATTACCTTAAAAAATATGTTTTAGATACTTAATAATTTGCTGATCTACAGTAATTTATCCAGATATCACCAGTTACTATTTTACCTAAAAAACCTCCATGAGCGAACGCTCCCAACCCATGCATGAATAAGTTCCATTAAGGTAGGATTTTATTAAATGCTAAAAGTCAATTTCTTTTCCATTTACTTTCCAAACTCTTTCAAGCTCAGATAAATCACCAACGAAAAAATTAATAGAGCCATCTTTTTCAAGAAATAAATTACATGAATTTATCGAATATGGGTGTCTTTCAAAGTAAGTTCTTTGACCATTAGAAAAGTGTACAGAAAATCCAAATAAACCTTTATCATTAGTATGAACCTCTAATACTTCATATTGAGGCAACTTTGTGTATTTAGGTAACTTAGTAAAATGAAATAGCCATGTATTCCAAACCTGTATAAGTGCTTCAAAAAAAGCAAAGGTTCGAGTTATAAGATTACTGATATACTCAATACTTTTCGGTGATTGTAAACCACCTTCAGTCCATCTAAATTCCTCCTCTGTAATGCAGTAGTCAGAGTGAACAAATGAATTTCTAACTTGATCATCATAAAATGAGTCTAAAATTTCAATGAATTTTGTATCCCCACATTCTGTTGCTAAAACTTTTAACCTTTTAATTTTTGCATTAGCACTTGGAGGTATATAACTAAAAGCCGACTTTTTGCTTTTTCTTTGAAGTTCGATAAATGGATTAATAATAAATGGTTTATCCCCACAACCTCTTAATAAGTTTGCTAACAGCTCATGAACAGCCGTTATTTCAATTGCTTGACAATACATAAGTAGTCCTACTCTTAATGGTGTTTTCCCCCCTTGTTCATTTGAAAAATATAAAATCTTGTTATAATCTTCAAACGCTTCGAGCATTTCAACATAAGGATCCCAATGGCCATCATGGATACCAGTTACTCTAAGAATTGAATAAATAAAATCCATTGGTCGTTTTTTCCATGCATCCGAGAAAAGTGTCATTAGGTATTCCTTATATTCCTCACGATAGGTCTCTTGTAAAGAATTCATTTTATTTCTCCCTTGTCAGAATTCGAGGAATTCAGTCTATTAGTAGTTACTATTTATAGTATATAATGTTTTTGAGAAAGGAGGATACAGAAAATGGAAAGAAAGGTAATAATAAGTCGAAAAGGGTTTGATGGAACTACTGGAGGCAAGCCAAGCCCAATATTAGATGATAGATTTGTTTCTTTACCAATTCCAAGGGCTGATTCAGGTGATTTCTATAAGGATTTCATTTATTCAAGAAAAGAGAACTATTTAAAGGTAATGAAAGATTTGGGTATTAATTTATACTCCGAAGCACATTTGGATCCAGATTTACAAAAATCTATTTTAAATGAAAGACCTGAAAAATGGCGAGGATTATTCGGACAAGCTGGAATCTCACAGGGAACATTGCATAATCGCTTTGTAGGGGAAGGAGACATATTTCTATTCTTCGGTTGGTTTAAAGAAGCAAGAAAAGGGAACGGAGTTTGGAGATATCGTGCAGACGCTCTTGATATTCATGCTATTTTTGGATACTTAGAAGTTGATAGATTATTAGATATAAAAGCAAGAAATCCAGTACCTTCTTGGACTAAATATCATCCCCATATTAAGAATAGAAAAGATCATGGAAATCTACGGAATACCGTTTATATAGCAACAAGGAAATTTTCTACTCTTCCTGAAAAAGCTGGGTGGGGTACTTTTATGTACAATAAAGAGCTGATACTTACAAAACAGAACGCAAAAAGTAAATCCTTTTGGGAATTGCCCCCTGCCTTTAA
>NZ_JBMERO010000077.1:0-2013 GCF_049310945.1 Bacillus sp. DJP31
CTCCGCCTTCCATTATCACTGTCATGGTAGTCGTTTTACTTGTCAGATAGTATGGATAAATTTGGTGTGAATTCCTTTTCTTACTACACAATATATGTCTGTTTTCTCCTCTCAACAAACAAGGGAAAATAGAGATTGTATATATTTTGATAGATAGGGAGAGAACGACAATGAATGATAGCCAGCTAGATGAAATTGCAGCCTTTCGTTTTGGGTTGATTGCCCAAGTAGTTCAACGTCAACTACAACCTGGGGAGAGATATACCCTTTTGAAAGACATTGCCAAGCAGCAGTACACCATTCCAGGCAGTGAAAAGAGAACCATAAGTTTAAGATCGCTAGAAAGATATATAAAGGCTTTTGAAAAAGGCGGGTTTAACGCACTTAAACCTCAAAAAAGAGAAAAAAATGGCAGCCTTAAGAGTATAGACGCTTCTATTTTAACGCGTGCCATTGAATTAAGAAAAGAACTTCCGAGTCGTAGTGTGGAACAGGTTATTCGAATACTAGAACTTGAAGAAAAAGTTCCAGTTGGTACACTTAAAACTCGCACTCTTTCACGGTATTTTCAAGAACAAGGATGGAGTAAAAGGGATCTTTACCGTGCGGTAAAGAAAGAATTTCAGCATTTTGAGCATGATTCTCCAAACGATTGTTGGCAAGCTGATACACAGCACACCCTATATATGCCTGATCCTGCGAATCCAAACCGCAGAAAAAAAGCGTACCTCATCGCAATTATTGATGATCACAGCCGCCGGATTATGCACGCTGAGTTCTTTTTTGAAGAGCGGTATCCACGCCTAGAGAGTTGTGTGCAAAAAGCAGTCGTAAAATATGGTGTTCCACATCTATTTTTTTGTGATAATGGCTCTGTGTACAGCGCTAAACAGTTTAAAGTGATATGTGCAAGGATGGGAACGAAGCTAATCCACGCAAAGCCCTACTCGCCTGAGTCGAAAGGGAAAATTGAGAAATATTTCCAGTATGTAGATTCGAGTTTTACAGGTGAAGCAAACCTTCTCATTAATCAAGGAAAACTAACAACCTTGAAACAATTAAATGAGTATTTGAACTCTTGGTTAGAAGCATACGACAATCGAGTTCATCGTGGAATTGGACAAACACCAAAGAGACGGTATGAATCTCATCAAGAAGAACGTCGCTTTCTTCCACCAGAAGGATTGAAGGAAATCTTTTTATGGGAAGAAGAACGTACCGTTAGAAAAACCGCCGTCATTGAATTAGAGGGGAATAGTTATGATGTTGATTCTTCCTTACGGGGCAAACGAGTAACTGTTCGCTATAATCCGTTCGATTTATCCTACATCCAAGTATGGAAAGATGACGTACGTTATCCTAACGCTAAGCCAGCTGAGCTTAGAAATCAAAGTCACTCTAAAATCCCTGATTCATCTCACGATGATACCTCTCCTACTGTTGTTTCAGATTACCTAGAGAGGTTGAAAAAGCAACAAGAGGAAGAGAAGCGTAAAGAATTAGGAAGACCCAGTTATGTGAGTTGGAAAGAAAAGTCAGGGGGGCGAAGTGAATGTTAGATTTCTTTGAAATGAAGGCTGTACCATTTACTCGAGAAATAGCAACCAATCAATTGTACGGTTCATCGAGCTATCAAGAAGCAACAGCTCGGCTAGAATACGCGGCTGAGCATCGACATTTTTGTCTCTTAACAGGAGACGCAGGCATGGGGAAATCAACTGCCGTGAGGTCCCTTGTACAAAGACTGGATCGAACTAAATACCGATATTTGTATTTATGTGATTCAGCGCTAACACCAAAATTATTTTATCGAGAAGTATTACAGAACTTTGGCATTCAACCCGCCTTCAGATCAACAGAGGTGAAACGTCAATATCAGTCATTGATGATAGATATCTATGAGAATGAGAGAAAAACGCCTGTCATTGTCATTGATGAAGCCCATCACTTCTCAGAACCGATGTTGCAAGAATTACGATTTATTCTCAATTTCAAGGAAGACTCTATGTCTCC
>NZ_JBMERO010000078.1:0-1839 GCF_049310945.1 Bacillus sp. DJP31
TGTAATTGTCAACTCAAATTTCCCCCACTTAAGCATTTAAAATTCCCCCACCTGAATTTTCCAATTAGGCAAGGGGGAATCGTAATTAGTTAGAAGGGATAAATACCCAAGTGTTCTTCTAATCTATCATTTTCTTTTTTCAAAGACTCTTTATCAATCTTCAAAATACGAATCTCTTCAAGTAATCGCTCAATTTTAATTTGGTCATCAATACCTTCTTCATAGGCAGTCCCTTTCCATCTACACCATTCATTAAACAAATATATATCTTCCTCTTTCATTTGATGGTTTTTAGCGTTGTCATTCGTTAATACCCATTCTTTAATCAAAGACTCTTCCACTTTTAGACCGTAAGAACGAAAGAAGGACATTGCTTCTAGTAACGCATTCATCTATATAGCTCCTTTACCCTAACTGTTGTTTCTCTAGCCATTGCTTTGTTTGCTTCATACGATAGGAATTACCGTTCATATTCACAAGATAGCTTTGGTGTGTTAACCGGTCAATCATTGCTGCTGTCATGATAGGGTCTTGGAAAATCTCTCCCCATCTTTCAAATGATAAATTAGTAGTAATGATCGTTGATTTCTGGCCAGCTCTAAGAGAGAGATGCGTAAACAATAATTCTGCACCTTCTTTATCAAATGAGATATAACCCATTTCATCCGCTATCACAAGGTCATATTTTTCGAATCGATTCTGAAAGGCTCGGAGAGTCCTTTCGGACCGACACTCTTTAATCTGGTTAATCAACAGAGGGATGGTTGTAAACCAGACTTTATAACCTTCCACACAAGCTTTCATACCTAATCCAATTGCCATGTGCGACTTTCCAGTTCCTGGGTTCCCTGCTAGGATTAAATTTCTACCTTCTTTGATAAATTCAAGCGTCTTAAGATGCTTATATTTCTTTTGCGCATCTTCTGGTAAATCGTCTATTGATAGATCCTCCAAGTGTCTTTTAAAAGGGAATTCTGCACGACGAATTCGGTTATATTGTGCTGTTTCCTGACGTGAATCCCACTCCTTCTGTAGAAGTAGATATAGGAACTCTTCATAACTTGCGTCCTTCTGATTTGCCTCTTTGATTTGTTCTTCGAAACATTGCTTGATTATAGACAGTTTTAGATCGCTGCTGTATTTGTATATATCTTCAATCTTTTTTGTTGCTTTCATGCAATAGCCTCCTTCTTTCCTACTGTCTCTGTCTGAAATAGCTCGTCATACATCTTAAGATGAGCCTTGGCGTGTTCCACAATATCCTTTGACTCTTTTGATACGGGAACAGAGGAGGGTAGCTTCATTTTATTTTTGGCACATAAGATTTTTATTTTATCAGTCGTCACATGAACCGGATTGATCTTACGCAGTTCAATTATACTTCGTTCAATTTCATTAATAGTCGATTCAGCCTTTAAATACTGTATTAACTCTACAAATTCTTTCTCACGACTGGTATAATAAGTCTTATATATGGTTTGTATTTTTTTGTTTGCCTGTTGTAATGCTGTGCTACCAGCTAATGCACCAGGCTTTTTCTTTATCGTTTCTAAATAATGTTCTAACTGTAAACTCCATTCATGGCAACCAGTGAGCCGGATATGGTCAGCTATTTTTTCTTCTTTATAGAATGATAGAATACGATTTGAATAGATTTTCACTTTTACAATTTCGCCAACCAGATGATCGGGGACCGAATAATGGCTTTGATCAATTACTACTGTTGAATACTTGTCCACGCGCACGTTTTGGACTCGTGCTGCATCGAACGGGTGGGGAAGAGGGAGGAAAGTGTCTTGTTCCTGTTTTAAAGATTCTTCAGCAGTTTGGTTTTGTTGG
>NZ_JBMERO010000079.1:0-1761 GCF_049310945.1 Bacillus sp. DJP31
ACAGCCTCTGGACCAGAAAAGGTTCTTTTCGTGTAACTATACCAATCTAGACTGTAACAAGTGTCTATTAATTCCTGAAACCGTTTCGGATTCTCATATTGTTTTGCATCATTATAAAAGTGTAGCTGATTTTGTTCATAATACTGTTTCAGATAAAAGAGATATTTACCGCGGAACTTTTTAGATAGTACCTTTACAGGAATAAAGAACTTTTTACTCGCTTCGCGCCATTGATTATGAGGATTAAGTCCACCAGCTAATACAACGGTATGGATGTGTGGATGGAAGTGTAAATTTTGTCCCCATGTGTGTAGGACAGAGAAAAAGCCGATTTGAGCACCGAGATATTTCTTATCTTGAGAAAGTTCGGTTAGAGTCTCTGCCACTGCTTTGTACATTAAGTCATAAAGTAGTTTTTGATTATGATAAATGATCATGTGTAATTGTTCAGGCATGGTAAAAACAGCATGGAAGTAAGGTGCATTTAGAATATCTTTTTTTCTCTTATCTACCCAAACTTCCTTATTCACACCTTGGCATAATGTGCAGTGTCGGTTTCGACAAGAATTATACCTTACTAAGGTGTGATCACATGTTTCACATTCATAGGCATGCCCACCCATGTTTGCCGTTTTACAGTTCAAGATGTCACGGGCGGCTTTCGCTTGTACAATAGATGTTTTGTAGGACTCCATATACTGAGAATAGAAAGCATCAAATACATTTTGAACCGTATTCATATTTGACGGTCTCCTTGAGAATCAAGAGGGCTCTTAATTCCCATCAAACTTTTGGAAGTCATATGCAGGTAAGTAAGTGTTGTTTGTAGATTCTTATGACCAAGCATTTGTTGAATAAACACTGGGTCTACTCCATCTTCTAAAGCATGCGTTGAAAAGCAATGTCTTAAAGTATGTGCAGAAATAGTAGGGTCAAGTTCAAGCTTAACTCTAAGTTTTATTAAGGTGTTTTTAATCGTTTTCACATTTATATGGTCTTTATTATTTTGACCCGTAAAGAGCCAATCACTCGGCTTATATTGCTTAGAAAAGAAATGGGTTTTAAAATATTTACGAAGCACTAATAGTGCTGTTTCAGAAAGAATGGTATAGCGATTGGTATTGTGTTTGGCATCATCTACTCGAACTCTCATTGATTTACTACAAATATCACTAATCTTTAATTCGGCTACCTCACTTACTCTCAATCCACTTCCGTAAATTAAAGAAAGAATAGCCTTATGTTTCAGATTATCAGTTGAAGCTAGAAGTGCCAGGACGTCTTCTCGCGAGGGGATGACTGGCAGTGTCTTGGTTCTTCTCATCCGTGGAACTTTCATAGGATTCCATTCCTTTTCCAAAACATAAGTGTAAAAAAATCTAATGGATGAGATATAATTATTAATGGTCCCTGCGGAGAGACCTTTTTCTTTTTTTAGGTAGAGGATATACTGTTGGATATCCTCTACTTCCATACCATCTATAGATTTACTTTTATCCTCTAAAAAAGTTAGGAATGACCGTATTCTTCTCCCATAGGACTCTCTAGATGAATCGGGTGATCCTTTAAGTTCAAAAAAAAGTTCAATTTTTTCGTCATACTGCTTCATAAATTGCCTCCTGATTAATAGATTAGTTGGATTAACTATAATCAAAAGGTGGAGCACGGCATGTTTGATAAGTATTTGGTATATTTACTAAGATTCGTGATATAATTGGCATAATAAAAAGTATGTCCTCTCTGTGGGTTTGTTTGGTTTGG
>NZ_JBMERO010000080.1:0-1742 GCF_049310945.1 Bacillus sp. DJP31
TTCAGACGCTTTAATCCTTCCTTCAATCAGCCACTGCAAATCTAACTCTTTTATATCATCTTCTGTTTCACAGTAGATCTCAACCTTATTATTAGCGATAAAGTTCTTTATCCATGTATTTAAAGTTTTTAAATACTGATATAGAAAGCCTCTATTGGTCCCAGTAGCATCAGTATTTTTTTTAAATAAAGCAAGTTCTGAGCTAGTCAATTCTTCTCACCTACAATTTATCTACTTTTCCTGCAAATTTTTACATTATTTTAATTATATACAAATTTAATGTTTTAAGATACTTGCTATTCTCGGGGGAGTTATTTTGTTTTACTAATGTTTTCCTTCTTCACCTTACTAATTCCCTCTTAATTCTAGGTATTGCTTAACTTTATTAATTAGCCCAAAATTGTTACTATGCATTTTTCCATGGCAAGAAGGTATTCTTTGTAATTTTCATTTTCTTTGATATTTTGTATTTTTATTAACCAAATAACCGGATCTATAATAATCTTTTCTTCAACGTTTCTTTCAAATAATGTGATAAAAATGTTCAAATCATAATTAGTCAAACTGTCTTTGAGCAGCTGCTGATACCAATCATCCGAATAAAACTTCCCATCTTCATCCTCATAAATATCTGCCGAAAAACGAACCAACGAATTTTTCTTACTTACTACTGCATACTTTTCTCGTGTTATATCACGTTTACCTTCAGATACTTTCACTCCAAAATGATTCGGCATAAATCCTCCACTTTGTAATATATAAGTCACTAATTTTATTCAACGCTACCGAAGTTTAACAATCATAAAAAGAAACATTTACAAATAGTATCTAATTATGAGACTGGCTCCTTTTCCCTTCTTTGGTGCTTTTAAAATTTCATCTTTATCTTTCATGTGTTCATACATAACTGCACAACAGCTAGGCATATTGTGACTGGGCCCAGGGTAACCTCCTACCTTTATATGAAGGTCTCTAGATGAGACCTCAATATACTCTTCACCTCGGTCTTTAGCTTTAGAAATGATGTTTAACAGCTCCTTATTGAATACAACTTTATTAAACACAGGTAAAGACCTCCTAGTTTCTCTTTTTATATTGATAGTTCGACAATAGCCCTTGAAATCCTCCATAAATTAACAGATAGAGATAGAAAAGACTTAACAATATTGTAGACTTTTTTTGTCCTCCTAATTTTTTCCTCTGATCAAAAGAGAAAAAGCGCATGCTTTAAATAAAGACATCAGCTGCTTTTTGGGAGTAATAAACCATTGTGATTCTTCTTGTTTACTGCTGCCTTGTTGACACTATTATTTCTTTAAACAAGGTCTAGGGGTTCTTATAATCGATGTTATACGAACTTCAATAAATTAGAGGATATGTTAAAGACATACTTCGACAAACTATGTAAAAATCCTCCAATAAAAAAAGAGCATCCAAAAGTTTCTTCGGATATCTCTATTAAAAATGATTTTATATAATTAATTTAATTCCTTCCGCAACCTCTTGTGGAATATCATTTTCTATTGAACAGTATATTTGTACTGTGCAGCAAGTTATTAGCTTTTATCTATAGCATTGTGGAACAACCTGTGTAACAAGATTTTTCTGGTAGTGACACCAAAAGAAAAATGTAAGTTTGAAGTAAGGATTGATAAAAATATTTCTTGAAATGTTCTTACAGTAAAGACACCCACCCATTTTTAGAATAATATTGATTCAAATAAGAGGGTTTGATTTTGATA
>NZ_JBMERO010000082.1:0-1544 GCF_049310945.1 Bacillus sp. DJP31
GAAAATGCACCTCGCAAATTGGTATTTTTGGTGGTTTGTCACTACTCCCATTTTACCATTTTTCGTTAAGGTGTATTTTTATTTCCCCCTTAAATTTATGGGCTTTTTGAACACGCTCTTATAGGAGATATGAATGAAAAAATTTAACCTTATTAAAACATTGTGTATGATAACCTCTTTATTTGTAGTATTTGCAATGGTAGGTACTAGTTATGTAGGAGCAATTGGATTTGGTTGTGAGGATCAACAATCATCTGTAAGTACATTTAGTACCGAACCAATTGAACTTGATCCTCGTGAAGGAGGGTGTACGGAACCACCAGGTACTGGTGGAGAGTTAGATCCAGGTACTGAACCAGATCCAGGTACAACAGATCCAGTTGATGAAATTGATGAATACTATGGAGATTTTGCCACATACGAAGAATATGAAAAGGATGTTGAGCAGTTCTTTGAGTTATTAAAGTTAGGGGAACTCGATGAATATATTTTAGACAATCCAGAGAATGAATATGGCTATGCTGACTACATTGATAATTCCTCTATTTACAGTGAATCTGAGATAAATATGGCATTAGATGAATTAATGGATATTGTCAATTCTGATGAAGTATTTTCTCAATTTGAGATATACTTGCAGGACAATGCTGAATTATATCAGAATAGTTTTGATTACCAAAAGGCTTTATCGGATTATCATAATTCTAGCTATGAAATATCTCCCAATGTAGCTCCATTTGTAGTTGTAGTACTTGCAGTAGTACTTAGGCATGTAATAGCCAAAGTAGGAAAGAAAGCAGCGCAGAAGGCTTTAACTATTTCTCGTCCATATGTAAATCAAGCTTTAAAGGATGTAAAAAGATATGATTTGAGATTGTTTTCTAGTAAGTCAAGGTTGATTGCTGTTATTGATAAAAGAAGTACAAAAAAAGATAAAACTATCTTTGCTTTAGATTATCATCCATATACAGAAGGTAGTTATAAATCTAATGGTAGTGAACTACATTATCACATAGGAACTAATTTAAAAAAGCATTATCGAATTTATTATTAAAGGAGAATGCAATGAATAAGGTGAAGAAATATAATATAGCTTCTAATTCTAGTGAAGAATTTCTTTCACTACTAAAAGAACAAAAAGGAAACAAAATTAATACCTTTCTTTACGTTTCAATTAATGAGACAGATTTTTATGAAAAATTTAAAATGGAATTGACCAAAATCGGAGAAATTAAATTCCCTTTAATTTCCATACCACCTTCGAGGGCATCGGTTTTTGTATCGAATGAGTCCTCAGATGCTCTCTTAAGTGAAACATATGAACTTTGTGACTATATTTCAGTTATATATACGAGCATGGAAGTTACTGAGTTAATTTCCAAATATCTTGAGGATGGAAAATATCTTGAAGATCTTTTTAATGAATTATCTATTGAATTTATTAAAGTTGGTGCCGATGGTCAGTGGCTTGAGCATTACTATAATTAATAGTACATATTCTACTATTTTTATAAATAAGTTGTAAATCACGTCATAACAAATTC
>NZ_JBMERO010000083.1:0-1478 GCF_049310945.1 Bacillus sp. DJP31
AGCGTTTTCAGTCGTGCCGAATAAAACCGGCACATTTAGATTTTGCTTAATCCAGCGGAAAAATGACTCAATCCCCCACCTTGCTTTATACATGTCGGCGATTACTTCGGCTGAAACATTGCGTAAGCTTGTCACGACGCGGATTTCACGCCCTTCATTGTCTTTAAAAAAGACAACACGATGTCGTCTTTCTGAACGTGACTGAATGGTACCGAGAAGACAAGTGATATCGCTTGTGACTTTTGAATCCTTTACTGACAAGCGTTGAAGTGACTTGATAGTAGACAATTCAACGTTTTCTTTTATCCTGATTACGAAATCCTGTTCATCTAAAACAAACTGATCGATGCGCTTGATTTTAAAATAAGCCCGGTCTTCCACAAGTACAAAACGCTTGTCTGCAAGCCCTTCACCGACAGGTCCGTCATGTTTTAAACCAATCGTTTCAATGACGTTCAAAGGCATATTTGTTTCTGGAGTAAAGCTAACATGAAACTTGATGCCCGAACGTTCCCCGTGAAAAACCGCCCAAGGCAACCGGCTTTTCCCAACAGTAATCGTCGTTGAATCTACAAGTAACAACCGGTTTGGAATCTTTAGTACGCGTCGAGTCACCCGATTACATTTGTTCACAATCAGCGCAAAGACCTGCTTCATTAACCTATAATCAAGCTGACCAAGTTTTTTGGATAATGTCGAATAATTAACGTCTACAAGACCCACCAAAGCGCCGACATCCGAGCAATGGCGAAGACTTTTCCACTCACAGTTCGCCGCAGCCACAAGATACTGGATCAGCATTTTAACCGTTAATTTTCGTGCAGTATCTTCATAGCCGATTAGCTCAATCAGTGGCTGTAACTCTTCATCAGATATAAACTTTGGAATCAAATTCGGAAACATGGTAGGCTCTTTCATAGGGAACGCTTCTTCTCGTAAATTGTTTGGTCGTACTTACATTTTACAAGAGAGCGTTCCTTTTTGTCGCTTTTTTATGGGAAATTATTCATAATCAACACGCGTGACAATTTCTATTATATAATGATCATTCTCGCAAATGACTTCTATCTTATTCTACAAATACAAACTCTTGTTCAGAAAATCAATATACGAAATTATTTACTGATAAACTGCTGAGGCATTCGGATAATGTTTATTGTTATAGGTGTAGAAAAAACTACTGACAATTTTTTTTCAAAATACACTTGCAAGATAAAATTCAGCATGTTATATTATTCTTCGTCGCTGCAATTAAGCAATTAATGAAATCAGCACTGAAAAAACTTTCTCTAAAAAAGTGTTGACTTCCTAAGCGGTTACGTGATATATTGATAAAGTCGCTTTTGAGCGATTGGACAAGTTCTTTGAAAACTAAACAGAACGTCAAGCGTGACTCGGACCTTCTAGTCCTTGTCAAAAATGTAACAAACATTATTATATTTGCTAATGCGAGATAATGATGAAGTTTTTTCACTAAC
>NZ_JBMERO010000084.1:0-1443 GCF_049310945.1 Bacillus sp. DJP31
GAAATCCTCTTATTACCAATTATGGGATTTCACATAGTTGGATTCTTGTTTTTTATTTATTGAGGAAGACTCTTTTTGAACACACTCTATAAAACTAATTTTTTAGGATGATCTCTATCCAAATTTAATATTACTATATTCCTAGTCTTATTGTCGATTGGGAAATAACATATAAAAAACAGTGCATAATCCCATAATTTTCATATATACTTTCCCAATTGTTTCTACATTTATTACTGCTATAATATTTAACCTTTTTTAATAAACTACAAAACAAAAAAGGACTCATTCATCAGCTAACCATTAATTTTTAGTCAATGAATGAGTCCTTCGAGCATTATCTTGGTGATGATACGACTTATATGGTGGGCGAAAAACACTCACTACGAAATCTTGAGAAGTTTGAAGAAAAAATTGAACAAATAATTAGTTTCTGCTCCAAATGAAAAAGAAGCGATTACTCTTGGTGCTGGCTTACTTATAGTATATCAGTGGGATATAAAGAAGATTGGAAAAGACATAACTGGGGCAACGCCCCTTATGTTTAAATGTTTGATCATTTTCTACCTAAAGAGCCCTCTTTTCTCAAATAAAATTATTCACTAATAGAATTCTCCAGTATTTAAATCCATTAAATCCATTAAATCCATCAAAGAAATTGATGAATTAAATTGTTCGCCATATTCAACATTTCGAGTTTGTTTGTCATATTTAAATGAAATATTATAATATCTACCTTTTTTAGTTTTCGCTACTAACCCATGACTAATCAAAAACTTTGCTAACCCCTTCTAAGCCTTTTCTTCATCAGAAGAATACCAAACAATCACCCATGAACCATCTTTTGAACGTAGATTAAAATCAAGTGTATCAAAATCAGTATGTTTAATTAATGGAGTGGTATCTTGTTTGATTGCCTTAAGAATTAATTCCTGCATTTCATTTGAAAGATCACCTTGTCCAAACGTCATAAATTTACCTATAATTATCTGTTTCTTTAAATGGGATTTTGAGCACTGTTAATACCAATGTGACGCTCGCACTACCAAAGAACTTTCCCTCCGGTATTATCGGCCAATGTGAGTATTTTATAATTTATAATTTCATCTTTAAATACAGATACAAATCCCAAAGGAATATAGTCATGGTAAGTATTGGATAAATTTGTTGAATAGTGTAGAATCATAGTGAATATTATAAAAGTATCAATCTAAATTACTATATAAATGATAATATTCCATGTCTAGGGAAAAATTTTAGGAGATGTTCATAAGTGAAGAGATTTTTAAATAGTGCTGGTTCAATCTGGCGTAAGTGGGATTTACATGTTCATTCTCCATCCTCAATCTTACATAAGGGAAGCGCGGGGACGGTTCTTGTGCTTCCATTGATACATCGAGTCCGATTGGCAAACTTGTCGTTCAACTGATGGCTTCATTGCTG
>NZ_JBMERO010000085.1:0-1256 GCF_049310945.1 Bacillus sp. DJP31
ATGCCTGCCCCAGTTTATCCTGGTAGCTTAGCTTCACCTACGAGTATTGCTTATGTTATGGGCCAAAAATATGTAGAGGGAATGCCTCTCTATCGCCAAGAAAAGCAGTTTGAACGATTAGGCTTGGCCTTATCTCGCCAGACCATGGCCAATTGGATGATCTATGGGGCTAATCAATGGCTACAGCTAGTCTATGACCGGATGAAGGAGCAATTGCTTCAAAAAGAAATTCTTCATGCGGATGAGACGACCGTACAGGTGCTTCACGAACCCAATCGTAAGGCCACATCTAACTCTTACATGTGGCTTTATCGGACAGGAAGAGAAGATGCCCCCATCGTTCTCTTTGATTATCAAGAGACTCGAGGGAAAGAACACCCCACCCAGTTTTTGGCTGATTTTAAGGGATACCTTCACGTTGATGGTTATGCTAGCTACCATGCCGTGAAAGATGTCACCTTAGTTGGGTGTTGGGCGCATGCGCGCCGTAAATTCGATGAAGCATTAAAATCCTTGCCAGCAGCAAAACAATTAACAATGGTCCCCGCAAGAGAAGGACTAAATTTTTGTAATCAGCTCTTTGCGATTGAACGTGATAGCCTCAACGTATCGCCAAAAGAGCGTTACGATACTCGATTAGAACGCAGTCAGCCCGTGCTGAAGGCTTTTTCAGAATGGCTTCAAGCCCAAAAAGCAAAAGTGCTTCCGAAGAGTAAGCTCGGTGAGGCAATTACATATTGTCTCAACCAATGGGACAAATTAAATGTTTATATAATGGATGGTCGGTTAGAGATAGATAACAATCGTAGTGAACGTTCTATCAAACCGTTCGTGATCGGACGAAATTATGTTTAGTCATGTATTATGTTCAGTAATTGCTAATTTCGCATATTTCCAGTGCTAATATCTTAAGATACTCAACATAATTATTGTTTATAAAGTGTCAAGAAAACTTAGTATGTCTGCATTTGGTTTATAGCGGAATTTAGTTGCCATTGGTTCAGAAATTTTCGCTAGTGCTTTTTCCTTCAATCGTAAATCAGCAGTCATATATTTGTGAGTGGTCTCAATGCTTTCATGACCAAGCCATATTGCGATAGTGGAAATATCAACGCCAGCCTCCAATAGGTGCATCGCGGTCGTATGACGAAAGACGTGAGGGGTTACCTTCTTTTTCAACAGTGAAGGACAATGAATTGATGCTTTCTTCACCAAACACTCCATTCGATAGGTAATACCTGAACGAGTAAGTTTTC
>NZ_JBMERO010000086.1:0-1156 GCF_049310945.1 Bacillus sp. DJP31
TATTTGAATGTTTGGGGTGGTAATAGGAGATATGTTCGTAGAAGAGCCATACACACTCGTGGGATTCGGGAGAACATGTTGGAAAAGCATAGATATCATCGAGTGGGTTAATCGGGATCGGCGGACATTGGAAGTAGGATTTTTTGTGCTGAAGTGATTTTTTCCTACCTTCAAATGAGGAGCCTCCTTCTAAACAGGCTTGTTCGATTAGCTTAATCGGTGACTGACTGGAATAAAACGCACCTTGCAAATCTAGAATCCTTGATTGGTATTTCTCATGGTAAGCGGGCAAGATTGCGAGGGTCATTGGACTGATTTCATAGTTTTCTCTTACAATCAATGTTTTTTCCTCCTGGGAATGTAATGGTTTTTTTTTTTGAAGATAATCAATGACTAAAAACAGTGGAAACAACTATTCATCTCTACTATTTTGCTTTAGTAATTCGAATTCTTTTATTATCATGCTTATACTAGAATCCCGAGTCTCCAACGCGACAAGTATCTTAAAAAGCATGATTCCGGATGGATACCTATTTCCACGTTCCAGTTTACCAAGGTGCTTATGGCTCATATTTGCTCTTTCAGCTACCTGTTCCTGAGTTAAACCCAGTTCATTTCTCCTCTTTTTAATATACTTCCCTATTGCTTGTCCAATTAGATCATTGTCTTCCAAAGGCTTAGCTCCTTTTTAAGACTATTATCCAAATGATAAAAGACCATGAACACGCCCTATTGTACCCCTTTTATGAATTTTTTTTAGACGATGTTATGTGTTAGCCAGAGAGCACAGGACGGCTCTTTTGCTTCCTCAAGAACCGTCCTCTATCTCTACAACCAAACAAATGACCATTTCTCTTGCATTCACCTTTGGAGGCTAGTAATATGGTAACTAACTAATAATGTTATATATTAATAGGGTGGAAATCACAAAAAGATAGTAAGATAGATTTACAGAAGAAATATCATTCAGAGAATGACAGAAGGCACTCCTTTACTAGCTTTTTAATTACCTCGCCTGACTATCTCATGAAACAATTAAAAACAATTAACCTAAAGACTTCCTTTAAACAACTCCAAGCATACCCACCGAAAAACATTCATTGCCTACCTTTTTTTCATTAAGATTTTTCTTTAAAAATAATCAGATCCATTTAAA
>NZ_JBMERO010000087.1:0-1125 GCF_049310945.1 Bacillus sp. DJP31
GTAACAGCCCGTTAAGATCGAACGATCTTTGCGTGTAGTCTTTTTTTCGAAAGTAATGTCTTTTACTTTTTCTTCTTTTTCATCTAATTTCAACTGAATTTCATAGTAACGAGCAATCGTGGGATATCGTTCGCTAAGTCTTCCAACACGTTCGCCCACCTTTACAGCTAACTGGATATTGCCTTTTTCAACAGAGGTTTTCAGTCTGTTTAGGTCGTATAGAAATCGCGTTTCTTTTAGGGCATCCATGGCTTCCTCTTTTTTCTCGCGGCCTTCACTAAGACAGAGAACACGACTTCCTTTTTCAATAGGAAGCTTTTTTACAAATACTGACTCGGATACTGTTTCTTCTGTTGAACTGCTCTGTTTCCCTGCTTTAGCGGGAGAAATTCTTTCAAACGATTCCTTTGCATCCTTAAATTCATCGATGTAATCCTTTTCCACAGCTCTTCGCTCAACTACGATGTACGGATAACCTAATTCCTTTATAAGTGCCAGATTATCTTTTGTAGCGATGCCACGATCCATGACAATCATCGGTCGGTTATCCCATAATTCATGGGGTGCGTCTGTTTGTAGACAGGTCAATATATCTTTCAGTGTTTCTGGTTCAGATTGATTTCCTCCATAGATTTGGCTGAAGATCGGAAATCCAGCATCATCGACAACGAGGGCTAGCGTAACTAGTGAACAGTCAGATCGCTTTTCCTTCGACTTTCCTCGTTTTGCCAACTCGTTATTTTGTGCACCGCCTTCGAAATAGGTATTGGTCAAGTCATACAGATAGACCTGGTTTTTGCGTGGAAACAATGTCAGTTCCTTGGCGCGAAGCCCACTTTCCAATTCCTTTTTGTTAGCCAGCAATTGATCCGCTATTTCGTATATCGCATTTTTTCCTATCTCTAAAAGATTAACAGGAAGTAACTCAACTAATGCGGTACGCTCCCGTAACCAGCGCCATGATGCCAGGTCACTGGAAGGGGCAACCAAACGGCCGACAACGATTGCTTCAGCAAGCGCTTGTTGGGTAGGGTTAAAACCGCAAGCACCTAATAGCTCATTTAACTCTAAACGCTCCCACATCGTATGGCCCACTAATTCAGAACCAAGAGAACGTGACTCTGC
>NZ_JBMERO010000088.1:0-1116 GCF_049310945.1 Bacillus sp. DJP31
AAAAAAAGCCTCTTCGAAAGAGACGAAAAGGCAAGAAAAACCCGCATGAACACTGACTTTTTGGTATAATTAAGGTACCATTCCAAATTAAACAAAAAGGACGTGTTATCATGCAGAATAATGTAAAAGAAATCGAAAAAATATTTCAATCACATGGTTTTTCTATTGACTCTATTATACAAAATGCGATGAAAGAATTTAAATTTCGTTCCCTTTGTCATCGGGTCGGATTTAAAAAACAACAAGGCCATTCTGTCACCGACATTATGACTTTATTGTTGTTGCTTCCACTCATGCTAATCACTAGTGTTAACGCCCTTTATAAAAGCGGTTATCAAAACATGGCAGGTATGAAAAAGGATGCTCTTTACCGTCAGAAAAATAACGAGCGCATGCCTTGGCGCAATCTACTTTTAAATGTCGCAAAGCAATTTCAAAAATCAGTGAATCCGAACAAGGAAATGGCCAAAAAAGCAGCCTTTATTTTGGATGACACGATTGATATCCGTACGGGTCGGAAAATTGAAAAGATTTCCTATGTTCATGATCACGTAGCGGGTCGGAAGAAAAGTACACTTGGGTATAAGAACTTAACGCTGGGGCTGTTTGACGGGACAAGTTTTACGCCACTTGATTTTAGCCTGCATGCAGAAAAACCACAGAAAAAAAAGCATTGGAAAGAACAATACACTAAAATAAGGGATCCCCGGTCCAATGGAGCCAAGCGCAAGAAAGAGTGTGATGTGGACAAGATTACCAGCGGGATTAAGATGCTTAAAAGAGCTGTGAAACATGGATTTCAGGCCAACTATGTTTTAGTCGATAGCTGGTTCCCAAGTAAGGGATTCATCTCAACCGTTAGAGGGATTAAGAATGGTGCGTTGCACCTTATTTGTGCCATGAAAAAGGATTTCAGAAAATACACTTACAACGGACAGGAATTGAACGCCAAACAACTACTAAAAGCCCTTCAGAATGAAGGGAAAGAAAAGCGTTGTCGTAAAAGAAACACACGCTACTTTGAAGTGACTGTCGAGTATGCGGGCGTCGGTGAAACGGTGAAGTTGTATTTTTGTCGATTTCCCTACCAAAAAAAGTGGAAACTATTCCTGTCTA
>NZ_JBMERO010000089.1:0-1113 GCF_049310945.1 Bacillus sp. DJP31
GAGGGTGCATTTTTACTTTACACCATTCACCCCATCGTTTGATGGTACACAAGTTTCCTCATGTTCTAACTTTAGACCCGTACCTTCGGAAGTTCGTCAGTTCCTTTATGTAGGAACTATTCTCACCATATCTAGTTTTTCAGCCATGCGGTCTATCCTTCAGCATACCTTTTCCATAAGAATGGCTTCAGCCTAGTTCAACCGAATCTACCTGTGCTTCACACCCCAATAACCAGTCAATTATGACGCATGCAGGAGTATTGATGGGATAGTTTCAGGAAACATGGATCCATCATTCCTATCCTCCGTTGTAAAGTTAAAGTTAATCTAGCAAACTTCCTGTTTTTTCACGCTGGAAAACGCTTATAACAGAACTTGTCGCGCGCACCCGTTAGTTGAACAAGGTTTTTTAATAGTTGAGCAGGTACCGCATTCGTTAGATTATTGCATTCTTAAACAAAGAAGCAAGGTTTTCTAATAATTGAGCTTTAGTAAGATCATCGTGATATATACTATATACTCTAGGCGCATCTGAGCTTAGTTTGACATATATAGGGTCGCCGCTACCATGGGAGCAACTAGCTACAAAAACGTATCCATCTTTTAATGCAGATATTCCCGGTTCATATTTAGTGCTTTCTTCAAGTATGTCATCAGCACCACCCCATATCATATAAGAAATCCCGTCATAATCTTCATCTTGCTCATCTTCTTGAACCCCAAACTCCGCGTCAATTAAAGGGACGGTTGTATAAAGTTCGATATACCAGTTTGGCAACTTTATCTTCAATTCTTTTTCTAATTTTGCTATTTCACTCTTTCACTTGCTGTTTTACCAACAAACTCGGGATATTTTATCTTAATTCTATCCACCAACCATCTGGCTTCGAAAGTAATTTCATTATTTGTCATAATTTAGTACCCCCATAATGACTTTGATAAATTCAATGAATATGTACATGCTTACCAGCAATTTTAAACTCAGTGGCTTTAATCAGCTCTTTTCGTTTGGATAAGAATAACAAAATCACCCAAGACTTAAAAGTTCCTTATTAAAGTAAAGTTAGCAATAGGTAAGCGTTTGAGAAGCACGAGAACCGTCCCCATGCTTCC
>NZ_JBMERO010000090.1:0-1094 GCF_049310945.1 Bacillus sp. DJP31
CTGATGTATTGTGATTTAGAACTGAGTATCAAGCCAGAGCACCTTACATTTAATAAATTAAAAGCAGAAGAAATGAGAGGTTTTCTTCTTTGGCTCGAAAAAAACCGTAATGTCAGCATTAACACCCGTAACCAGAGACTGGCAGCGATCCATAGTTTCTACCGTTATACGCAGTCAGAACATCCTGAAATTATGTTGGAATGCCAAAAAATCTTAGGAATTCCCTTTAAAAAAAGAGAAATAAAGACGGTTGAATATCTTTCACAGGAATGCCTGAAGTATATATTGGAACAACCAGATACTAGTAAGAAAAGGGGACGGCGTGATTTAACAATAATGGCTACTCTTTATGATACAGGAGCACGAGTACAGGAATTAATTGATTTAAAAACTAGTGATGTTAGACTTACGAAACCTGCAACGATAAATTTATCAGGAAAAGGAAATAAAAGAAGAAGCGTTCCAATTATGGGAAAGACCCGAGATCTGTTGGAGAATTACATGACGGAGAATCGTCTGCTGGAAAACGGAAACCAAAGTCATCCTTTATTTTACAATAGTAAGAGATACCCTTTCACAAGACCTGGTATAACATATATTTTAGAAAAGTACTTACACCTGGCTAAGGAATCTCATCCGGATGTTCTGTTCTCCGAAAGTCTCCATCCTCATTTGGTCAGGCATACAAAAGCAATGCATTTGCTAGAGGCAGGTGTAAACCTGATTTATATAAGAGATTTGTTGGGACATGTAAATGTGACTACAACAGAAATCTATTTAAGAGCAAATACAGAAACGAAAAGAAAAGCATTGGAATCTGCTTATATGGAGGTTATAACGCAGGATACCCCTACTTGGGATGAGGATACCAACCTATTGAAGTGGTTACAGGATTTTTGTAGATAAAAAATATTATGGAAAGATATTCTTTGATATGTCACGAATATATCGCTTTCTAAAGAATATCTTTCCATAAACAAAAACTTGCGATAATTTCCATTATGGAAAGCTTTCCATAATGGCAAAACGCATCTGTCTATTGCCCTAGGGATTCACGCAATAGATCAAGGGTACCAAGTTGCTTTCATCCCTAT
>NZ_JBMERO010000091.1:0-1093 GCF_049310945.1 Bacillus sp. DJP31
ATTGGGTGTAAATCTCGAATTAACTGATCATTTAATTAGAACAGGTAATGTCCTATTACGATTCTATATGTTCAACTTTCATCTCCAGTATTTATTGAAATTGCAAATGAAATACATGCAGCTGTTTATGAAAGGATTTGAAACTTTCATATTTATTGCATATTAGTTCTTTGTATCCCGATCAACAGATTTATATCCTAAACTAATGTTTTGTTCTACTGATGGAAAAAGATAGATCAGAAAAAACTACTTACAGATCTATATCAACAAACTAATAAAGCAGATATAGATAAAATTAGTTTTCAATCATTACTACAAACTTACATATACTACTATATGTAAGAAATATTCTCTAAAGATATAGTTCAAGAAGACACTATATGATATATTAAATGGTCATATTAATAGCCTCTCTCAATAATCACATTCTATCTGGTGGAAAGTTATTATTGGATACTATTAATGAAGTGAAATGATTATATAAACCAAAATCGGTTAAAAACAAAGGTCCTCCACTTGAGGACCTTTGTTTTTAGATATATTTTTTTAATTTCCTTTTTAAAACTTACGCATTAGTTCACTCTTTCTAATAACCATTGTATAAAATCTTCTCTCAATACCCTCTTGGATCTCCCGATTTTTAACAAAGGAAAACCTACCTGATCCATTAATTCATAGACAGTTGGCTTAGAAATTTTTAAGATTTGAGAGATCTCTTTAGCAGTTAATACTACTGGATAATTAATAAATTCATTATTTGTGGTTAAACTTTCTTTTGTTTTCATTAATTTTTTTCCTCTCCATGTTCCAATTCAGTTAGCCATTGTTGTATTAATATTAAAGCCTTTTTTCTCTGAATTCCTTCATTTACAATCAACTCTTCCTTCTCTATATACTTTTCTTCCATAAAAGAACAACCTCCTTTTTGTGAAGGATGTTCCGAATCTATCAATTTAATAGCTTTGTACTTTTAAAAGTACAATCGATAAATAGGAAAACTTATACACAATGGTTTTTCCGATCTGTATTTTCCAATAATCGTATAATTTATCTGACTACTGATAACTGTCTCCCGGTAACCAATCAAAATATT
>NZ_JBMERO010000092.1:0-1055 GCF_049310945.1 Bacillus sp. DJP31
CGCAACCATTCAGGATATTAGCCGGAAATTAAAGATTGCTTATTCTACTGTTGAGCGCATCTTCTACTCCATTGCACATGAAAAAAGTGTTGAACATGAGTCATTCATACAAGAAATCCAAGACGGACAAGACATCACATTAAGTCTAGATGAGGTCGCTGTTCGTAAGGGACATAAATATGAAACTGTTCTTCTCGATGCCGATTTAGGTGCTGTTATGGGTATGCATAAGGACCGAGATTACTCCTCAACTTTAGAACTTTTAACACAAAAGGTAATTTATCCTGAACAGGTCAAAAATGTTGTCGTAGACATGTGGGACCCCTTTCATAAAGCCATTCGAGAGGCCTTTCCTCATGCTCTAATCATTATTGATAAGTACCATGTCGTCCAAAAGGTGAATCAAGCATTGGACACTGTTCGTAAGAACATACCCAGCATAAAGAAGGCTCGTTTTCATCTACTAACAGGTTGTGAAAATGTTAAAACTAAAAATCTTCCACACCTCGATGAATTATTAGATTCACACGAAGACATAGCCCATGCCTATTTTTTGAAAGAACTATTCAGAGACTTTTATAAATCGAAAGATTTTGAAACAGCTGATCATTTATTAACAGAGTGGCTTCAGTTAGCACGGAAAAGCCCGTTCAAGTCCTTTCATGAAGTAGCTAAAACAATAGAAAATTGGCGGCAACAGATTATGCAATACTTTAAAACTCCGTATACAAATGGTCGAACAGAAGGCACGAACCATAAAATAAAGAATATCAAACGGCGAGCTTACGGTTACAGAAACCGAGAGAGATTTAGAACACGAGTATTTCTGGAATGTACAGGGAAAACTTATAGTAAAGTGGTGTCCTAGCCTCTCCTTCTTCATTATTTTGGTCATTATAGTTGGTGGAAAAGAAGCCCTCAAGGAAAGCGCTTGACCGCTTCTCTTCCACCAACTGGGTAGTCTGTAAGATGAAGAAGGAGAGAGTTTGAGAGGCATTAATCTAGCTAAATTACTGTCAGAATTCTGTGTGAATCACAAACTTTGGTGAAGAGAC
>NZ_JBMERO010000093.1:0-1052 GCF_049310945.1 Bacillus sp. DJP31
CTCGTAAGCTTAATGTGATCACACTCATTAATTATTTAATCTGTGCAGCCATGAATGAATTCAAAAGTTATCGAGACTGTGCTGATGTTGGCGATCAACATGGATTACCCAAGGTCAATTACTCCACACTCTCTAAGAAAGCTGGTCACGTAGACTACAACATCATGAAGAAATTATTCCATTTAGTTGTGTCTAAATGCAATCGAATGACACGCCGAGCATTTACTATTTCAAAGGAGCTTCTCTTGGTAGACTCCACCACGATTACAGTGGGTAAGTCACGTCTTCCTTGGGCTCTTTATCATGGAGAACGTGCAGGAATTAAACTGCATATCAGCTATTCTCCTCTCACAGAAATGCCTCTTAAAGTTGTTGAAACCATTGGACTTGTCCATGATGGACCTATTGGAGAACAACTGGTTGATTCACGGTTTGTGATGGTCGAAGATCGGGCCTATTTTAAAATTACACGCATCGATCAATTTATCACAGACCAACAAATGTTTGTGATTCGAATGAAGGAAAATGTAGAGATTTTCAGGCCTCATGCCCTTCAGCGTCTTGTGCAAGATGGATCGCCCATCACGCGTGACATCACTTGCCAACTGGGCACTGCGCAATCTCGTTCTGAGAAACGTCACCGCGTGGTATTTTTTAAGGACAATTATGGAAACGAGATGCGTGTAGTCACCAATTTAATGAACGTAGCGCCTGAAGTCATCGCCGACATGTACAAGGCAAGATGGGGAATCGAAACGTTCTTCCGATGGATTAAACAGAATCTAAATGTTCCGGTTTTATTTGGCACGACTAAAAATGCTGTTTTTAATCAGCTTTTTGCAGCCTTGATTGCTTATGTTCTACTAAAATGGCTCTACTCGAAGACATCTGAAGGACGAGTATTCAAAAAGTTATCGTTTATCTCTTTTCAAAGACAACTGCTAATAGACAACCTACCTATTGACTGGAGTTCTGAAATCGCTGTTATTTTGAATAAATACAAAAAATCCCAAGGGGTAAATCTGTCTAATTTTGGATAATCAACACTCATG
>NZ_JBMERO010000094.1:0-1041 GCF_049310945.1 Bacillus sp. DJP31
AGAGCTATCTTATTTGAAAAACGATGAATTGGTTAGTGATGTAAGGGTATTAGAAGGAATCGTATATTCTTTGTATATAAATAAAGAACTAGAGGGCAAAACCTCAAAAAAACTCCAAAATATGTTTAATGATGTTTCAAATCATCATAAATAAAAAAGAAATTTTAAAATTCCTTTCTAGCTTTTATAATAATAATGAAAATCAATTTGTTTTTAAGGAACATAAAGAAATGGTGATGAATTACTTTATTATTAAGTCCTTATTAGTCTTGGATTACGATTTTAATGAGATAGATCCAAAAGAGATTATTTTTGAATTTGCAGATTTTGAAAAAGGAGGATTTAATTCTTGGAAGCACCAATTCGAGAGTTCTTCGTTAATTACAACATTTTATGGTACTGATTTATTACAAGATATTTTTGAACAACAGAATTAAACGAAAATCCAACTAATCTATTAAATTATTTGGGGAAAGTTATATCAAAAAATTAACTTCCAAGACTATTGTACCAAATAGGACCCCTTTAGAATTTATACTAGCAAAGAAATATAAGACTCCATCGACAGCTAAATAACCAGTAGTAAGAGAGCTTTTAATATATTAGCTTATAAAGGAGGTGTAACTGTGGAATTAGGCTTACCTAAGAAAAGCAATAAATTTTTTTGGTTTCTATTTCTTTTAATAATGGTTTTTATCTCTATTCATAATATGTTCTATTATTTGGAACTTCAAAATTATGGTTTCAATGAACTTGAGGATTTTGGAAGACTTATATTTGCTCTCTGTGTAAGTGCCTGTGAGAGTATTCTAATAGCAGTTTTTCTATGGTGGATAATAAATATTTTCAAGAAAAATATAAGAAACCAAAGAAGTTAATTAGGTGGAGCATTCTTTTGTCATGATGAGACCGAGTGTAACCGTCAAGTAAAATTAAACAGTTTTCCACAATTAATTTTAACCAGTTTTCTGTTTGGAGCCAGACCTAATGTCGTCATAGGGGAAAAATTGGTCATATTTTCTGGCGTAGAATTTTCAATAG
>NZ_JBMERO010000095.1:0-1027 GCF_049310945.1 Bacillus sp. DJP31
GATGGCTGGGGTTTTTGGTTTAATCCATTACAAACCTCATATAGATATTGATTAGCTTCCTCAATTGTTTCAAAAGTGTCTCGGAAAGCAAATGCTTTTCTTCGTATCACTTCTACACTACGCTCGACATGACCTTTTTCATTACCTCTGCGGGCATTACAGAAACGGTACTGAAAGCCATAATAAATGGATAGTTTTAATAGCCCATCTGTTGGCTCTTTTTCTGTGCCAATAAAGCGTTTGACGGCTACCTTCATGTTGTCATAGACCATCGTTTGATATACTCCACCAGCTTCTTTAAAGAATAGAGCATGTGCTTCTTGGAAACACTCGGTTTTCTGCTTAGTGAATAAAAAAGCCATTCGGTAATTTCCATAGGCTGAAGTGAATACTGCCATTTGGAGCTTTGTCCATCTTCCATTAATCTGAACCTTTACTTCACCCCAATCAAATTCACAAATGCCTCCTGGTAAATAAGATCCTTTGACAAAAACCTCTTTCACCTTTTTCTCTAATTTTCTTATCGTTCGAAGAACGGTACTGTAACTTATCGCTATACCTTCTCTTTCTAACGCATCAAAGATATCTGTGGGTTTCTTTTGTTGTTTTCGCAGACCTTTCTGACGCTTTTCATCATTCTCACGGAGATGGTCTACTATTTTTTGTTCTATCTCCTTTGTCATAACTCTCTTATTACGAATTCCAACTTTATATTTCGGCGATTCTACAAGCTCCTGAATTAATTCCCCTGTATGGACTGAGTTGTTGCACTGTTCAATCTCCTGTTTCTTACTTTCGTACTCGTTGATATACTTCCTAACTGTCTTACGATCAATTCCTGTTATCCTTGCAATCTCTCTCTGTGATCTTCCCTCCCTTAAATGCATGATTAAGACATCTTGTTTCTTATTCAATTTAATCAACTCTCCAAGCTCCCCACATTTATGAAATATATATCTGTGGGTTTATTATATACTGGGGGAATTTTCAATGACTACTGTGGTCCACTTTTAGAGTACTATATACA
>NZ_JBMERO010000096.1:0-1008 GCF_049310945.1 Bacillus sp. DJP31
TGTAAACGCTAAACTAGAGAGAGCAGTATTTCACAATTAACATAGATCACTTTCCCACAAATAAGATTGACCAGTTTCCCCAAAAATATAGCCATTTTTAATATACTTAATCTAGTGTATTGAAAGTGGGGAAAAATGGAGTGGAAAGATTTATGAAATACCTAGAGATAAAGAAATTAAGAGAGGAAGGATTTAAAATTAATGCAATTGCTAGGAAGCTAAAGATGTCTCGAAATACAGTGAAAGCATATCTAAGCAAGACACCTGATGAGTTCGAAGAGTTTGTAATTTCTCTTAAGGATCGAATTAAGAAGTTGGACCCTTATCGAGACCAAATCTTAAGTTGGCTGAAAGAACATCCAGATCTGTCTAGTGCACAAGTGTTCGATTGGTTAGAGGATAAACTCGATTTTAAAGGAGTGGCTGAAAACACTGTCCGGAATTATGTAAATGAATTAAGAGAGATATACCACATACCAAAAGTCGTTCGTCAGAGAATCTATTCGGTGGTTCCGGAGAGCCCGATGGGCTATCAGATTCAGGTGGACTTTGGACAAACCGTTGTTGAGCAAAATGGTGGTGGTAATAAGCGACTCTACTTTATTGCATTCATTTTATCTCATTCAAGATATAAATATGTGGAATGGTTGGATCGTCCTTTTCGAACAACAGACATGATTAGATGTCACGAGAACGCGTTTCATTTCTTTGGAGGAATGCCTGTGGAAATGGTCTATGACCAAGATGCCATATTATCTGTCAGTGAAAATGCTGGGGATTTGTTACTTACAGCTGATTTTACAAAGTATCATTCTACTAGAGGATTTAAAATTTACCTTTGTAGGAAAAGTGATCCAGAGTCAAAAGGAAAGGTTGAACAGGTAGTAAAGTTTGTCAAAAACAATTTTAGTAAAAACCGTCTCTATGATAATTTAGCTGATTGGAATGCCGCAACCCTTCGATGGTTAGAAAGGACTGGTAATTATAAGATACATCACAATACAAAAA
>NZ_JBMERO010000097.1:0-920 GCF_049310945.1 Bacillus sp. DJP31
TGGTGCCGTGACAATTGGTGTCTGGGTTTCCTCTCGCTCACAATGACGACAGGAATACACATAACGAACATGTCTCTTTACTTTCACTTGGGCTGGAATGACTTGAATTTCTTGCCTTACTTCTGTACTCATTTCATGTAGATCTCCACCACAACACGAACAAACCTGCTCATCTTCGGAAAGACGGTATTCCACCGTTTCCATTGGCAGGTCTTCAAGCATGGCTTCTCTTTGTCCACGTTTTTTACGGCGCGTATACGAAATAGACTCCGTAGGAGTCCCCTCTAGGTTAGGGGCAGCTTCTACCTCTGCTTCGTTAAAAAGAGAAAGCTCGAGTTGATCAGGATCTGTTTTTTCACTAGAAGAGCCAAATCGCTTATGCTGACTAAGGCGAAACTGTTCCTCATACCATTTTAATAGTTGCGTCAATTCTGCAACTTTGGACTCTAGTGATTCACATTTCTCTTGTAAATTTTCAATTGGTTGGGTGGGTGTTTTTGTCGTATTTTCCATACCTAACTTATTCGACAAAACGGTTGAAAATCCTTTAAAAACAGGTGGATTTTTCTGAAAAAATATCAGATTAAATCACAGTTCTCGCAAGTACCTCTGGATGGGCAGAACGCTGCTCAATTGGTAGTCCATCTAGTAGCCAGCGGAACTCTCGTAAGCTAATTTTTTGCACTTCATTACTCTCTTCTTTGGGCCATCGGAACGTTCCGTTCTCTAAACGCCTGTAATACAACCAAAAACCATTTAGTTCCCAGTGAAGGATTTTTAGCTTGTCGCGTTTGCGATTACAAAATACAAAGTAGCTTGGAGAAAAGGGGTCTAAATCAAACCCCTCTTTGACCAATGCCGCTAAGCCATCTATTGACTTTCGTAGATCCGTGCTTCCACGGGCTAGATACACCTGGTGG
>NZ_JBMERO010000098.1:0-919 GCF_049310945.1 Bacillus sp. DJP31
AGGTGCCGTGACAATTGGTGTCTGGGTTTCCTCTCGCTCACAATGACGACAGGAATACACATAACGAACATGTTTCTTTACTTTCACATGAGCTGGAATGACTTGAATTTCTTGCCTTACTTCTGTACTCATCTCATGTAAATCTCCACCGCAACACGAACAAACCTGCTCTTCTTCGGAAAGACGGTATTCCACCGTTTCCATTAGCAGGTCTTCAAGCATGGTTTCTCTTTGTCCACGTTTTTTACGGCGCGTATATGAAATAGACTCCGTAGGAGTCCCCTCTAAGTTAGGGGCAGCTTCTACCTCTGCTTCATTAAACAGAGAAAGCTCAAGTTGATCAGGATCTGTTTTTTCACTAGAGGAGCCAAAGCACTTATTCTGACTAAGGCGAAGAAGTTCCTCATACCATTTTAATTGTTGCATCAATTCTGCAACTTTGGACTCTAATGATTCACATTTCTCTTGTAAATTTTCAATTGGTTGGGTGGGTGTTTTTGTCGTATTTTCCATACTTAACATATTCGACAAAACGGTTGAAAATCCTTTAAAAACAGTAGGTTTTTCTGAAAAAACACCAAATTATATCACAGTTCTCGCAAGTACCTCTGGATGGGCAGAACGCTGCTCAATTGGTAGTCCATCTAGTAGCCAGCGGAACTCTCGTAAGCTTATTTTTTGCACTTCATTATTATCTTCTTTGGGCCAGCGGAACGTTCCGTTCTCTAAGCGCCTGTAATACAACCAAAAACCATTTAGTTCCCAGTGAAGGATTTTTAACTTGTCGCGTTTGCGATTACAAAATACAAAGTAGCTTGGAGAAAAGGGGTCTAAATCAAACCCCTCTTTCACCAATGCCGCTAAGCCATCAATTGACTTTCGTAGATCCGTGCTTCCGCGGGCTAGATACACCTGGTGA
>NZ_JBMERO010000099.1:0-907 GCF_049310945.1 Bacillus sp. DJP31
AGGAACCAAGGTTCTGCCTTTTAGTCTTCAAACGATTGCTGTGCTTCCATTAGATGGCGAAGTTGCTCCTCAGCTTGAAGTAATCGATGCATTTCCTCAAAGCTATTTTCATCCAATTGTCTTTTGGCTTCCTGCACCTTTTCTTTCGCTATTTGAAGCTGTTGAAAAGATTGTTGTCGTTCTTCAGCATTAGTATTAGATTGGGATTCATAGACTTCTTTTTCTGCATGATGAACGGCCTTCAATGATTCTTCGTAGCTAGTATCCTTGGTCATAGTAGTCGCTCCTTTATAATTAGCTACCATTAAAATGTGTAATTAGTAAGAATCATATTCTGAAGTAAGGGATTTATTGAAAGAAAAGACGATATCCAAAATGATATCGTCCTGTAGTTATATCTTTAAAATTTTTGAATATCTGGGTCTGCAGTACGAGTCTGTTGAGGGAACAGAAACCCCTCAAAATAAGGGGACGAAATATTATAAATAAGATAATTTGCAATAGTTGCTGTAGCAAATTCTCTCGCATTATTTACTGTGCGTTTACACGTAACAATATCATGCAACATGTTAATGTTCAACGTATTAAATTCTTCTTTATCACAAATAGCCGTAACTTCTCCTCTTGTTCGATCAGGGTAAGTACTTCCATCAAACATAGCGATTTCATCAAATTTATTCACTGGAGTATAATAACAAATCGTCTGTTCAAGAAAGTCAGGATGTGTCGTAGGAAAATGATGAGGAACAGCATCTCTGTGAACGATTGTACACTTCCAACGACCGTTATTATACCAGATTAACCGACTAGCAGTGGCCTCCTGAGGTAGTCTGTACTTACCAATGATTTTGATCGCAGTCTCACGTTGTTGCTTCGGCCAAATAGCAATAATTTGTTCCACGTATTG
>NZ_JBMERO010000100.1:0-900 GCF_049310945.1 Bacillus sp. DJP31
ATATATTGCGTAACTTTATATGGAGTGGCGAGCATGATAGACTTGGCTAGGCAGCCGGACATACGAATAGCTGGGCTCCTGGCTGGAAAATCAAGCTCGCCGAGGCTCCGTGTCAAGTTACTTCTAGCTGAATAAACAGTCTAGTTGTCATGATGGTAAAAGAGCCAGTTCTTCCTGAAAGCATTCTTCAGGAGTCTTGTAAGCTAAGATCTTCCGAGGTAGTTGGTTACACCAAGTCTCTGCATATAAAATAGTTGCTTCAGAGACTGATGAAATAGCCTTTCCTTTAGGAATAAAACGACGTATTAGCCCATTGTGACGCTCATTTGTACCTCGTTCACAAGAGGAGTATGGGTGAGTAAAATAAATGTCTGTTTGGACATCGTTTACCGAGAAATCTAGGTCTGCAAACTCTGATCCATTATCGGAAGTGATCGTTTTGAATATGTTTGAGAATCGAGAGTCAAAGGTGTTTTTTAAACAGGAGATAGCTTTAGTGATAGCTTCGCTATCCTTAGCAGGAACCCTAATGATAAATTCCTTGCGGGTCTTTCTCTCTGTAAGTGTCATCAATGCCTCATCATTCGTTTTCTTACCAATAACTGTGTCAATCTCCCAGTGTCCAAACTCGTTGCGCCCGTTTACTTCAATAGGACGTTCTTCAATACTTCGACCGAGTATTCGTTTATTCTTTCGACACCGTTTTTTCTTAGTATTGAGTCGGACTTTCATTGGTAAGTCTATGTTTTTCACACGCATAATTCCTAGTTCAATGTAGTTATAGAGCGTCTTTGTGCAAACAAGAGCATCATCAAAGAGACTAAGCCGCTTAGCATGACCATAGACCGCATCAGGTGACCAGTCATCTTTCAAAATCTTCGATTCCGCAAATTGAATAAA
>NZ_JBMERO010000101.1:0-885 GCF_049310945.1 Bacillus sp. DJP31
AGCATTTGTTTTTGTGACTCAGAGCCCTGTGGAATGGGACCATAAAAGAATGGATCTTCTTCAAAAGAGAAACTGAACTGCTTGTCGCAAGTCGCTTGCAAAGGACAAGACATACATTTATCTTCGTCCCCATTATACCAAGTCATCAACGTTTCTTTTTCAAATCCATCCCAGATTAACTCATGTCCAGCCTTACACTCGGGTTTCCCCTCCGGGGAACAAGTTTCTGGAATAATGGTGTTTTTCTTAAAGTTCGTCACAACTACTACATCGTGTTCAACCAATGAGGCAGTTTGATGTTCAGCACTAAAGTAGCCTAAATCAGCTGCTAGATATTCCACTTTTAACTCTCCTATTTGATTGAGTTTTTCAATCAATGGAAGAAGTACGTTCACGTCTGAAGTATCTGGTGGAAGTAATGGTAAGGGCAGTTCTAACTGCATATCCATGAAAATGCACCTCGCAAATTGGTATAGTTGGTTGTTTGATTACAGAAGAATTTGTTTGTATTACGTTCCATTAAAAATACAGCATTTAAACTTTTTATGATCACACAGAAAAAAAGATGAAAATTCATCTTTTTTTTATAGAGGGTAAATTAGATTTGATATAAATATACCCAACCCATATTCAAAGATATTCAAAAAAATTGGATACAATAAAAGCTAAAATAAAATCAAGAGTAGGAGGGATTTTAGTGAAAATTATTAGAAGTTTTATCGTAAGCAGCTTTCTTATATTTTCATTAGTAGGCTGTACAAAGGCTGAAGATCAAGAGAAGTATCCAATAGAAGGTGCGATTGAAGCGGGTGATGTAGTAGTTGAGTTTTTTGAAGAACCTCAAAGCGCTGCTATCACTGGGAATTTCAGAGTGGAGAACACGAG
>NZ_JBMERO010000102.1:0-872 GCF_049310945.1 Bacillus sp. DJP31
TTTCAGTCGAAAAAGGTTAGTCGCAAGAAGTCAGCAGAAAGCCATAGTAATGAACTATAATTCATGAAGGGCTGAACAATTTATAGTGTTTCAACGCCACGAATGCGTAAGTGACGAACTCCGAATGCGTTAATGGTGAAAGTATGAGCGTATCTCAGAGGGTAACCAAAATAGAGCAATCACTTACAACGTGAGAGGAAAGGAGAAACGAGTGTGGAACTTTTAGAACGGATTCTAAGTAATCAAAATATGAATGAAGCCTACTTACGTGTCTACAAAAATAAAGGTGCAAGTGGGGTCGATGGAGTAACAGTCGACGAACTAAAGCAATATCTGAAAGAGAACAAGGATGTACTGCGTCAGCGCATTAGAACAAGAAAATAGCAACCACAAGCTGCCTTAAGAGTGGAGACCCCAAAAGAAAATGGAAAGATGCGCAAATTGGGAATACCAACAGTAGTGGATAGAGTAGTTCAACAAGCCATTCATCAAGTGCTCAGTCCGATATTTGAAAAACAGTTCAGTGAATTCAGCTACGGCTTTAGACCAAGAAGAAGCTATGAGATGGCGATTATAAAAAGTTTGGAATTTCTGAATGATGAACACGATTGGGTAGTGGACATTGACCTTGAAAGATTCTTCGATACAGTCCACCACGATAAACTCATGAGAATCATATCCAACACAATAGACGACGGAGATATTATCTCGCTAATAAGAAAATACTTAGTCAGTGGAGTCATGGTGAAGGGAAAATATGAAGAAACACCAGTTGGGACTCCGCAAGGAGGTAACCTCAGTCCGTTATTGAGTAATATTATTTTGAATGAACTCGATAAGGAACTAGAAAGTAGAGGACTCCGATTCGTGAG
>NZ_JBMERO010000103.1:0-781 GCF_049310945.1 Bacillus sp. DJP31
AGTTTCAGCTAATCGTAACGAACGACACTGCTCTTGTAACTGTGCCATTGGGTGCGTCATGCAGTTTTCCCCCCATTCATAATCTCAATATACGAATCTAGGTTTCTAGTAGATGCCGAAATGTGAGAGTAATTGGATGTGGAACACTCTTGCGAACCCTTGTCCTGACTATCTGTATTTTCTTCCTCTCTTTTTAGTGAAATTAATAAATCCCGTAGGTCATTTGCGCTTTTCAATTGAAGATCCATCGCCCTGTCTAATGCCTGGTTGATCCAGTTTGCTTCCTGCTGTATTAAGTTCCACAAAATTGAGAATTGATCTCCCAGGTGACGAGGGTACTTTTCTCTTAAGATAGAAATGAATTCCTCAATTTGCTCTTTATTTTGGAAAGCTTGTTGAATCTCTTTTTGCCACTGGTCAATCTTATTGGATCGTTTTCTCTTGTGGTCAGAATCTTGTATAAGTTCTCCTTTTCCACTATGAATGGCATGATCTGCAATTACTTCTCCACTGGCAGACAAGCGAATAAGCAGACGATCTTCATCTGTTACTTCTATGTAGGCTTGATTGCTTTTCTTTGGTCGATACGTCCCGGTAGGGACGGTGTAACGGTTAGACTCATACCAAATAACATTGTCCTTACGTATGCTTCTTGTTATACTATTAGTAAGATTATTCTCAAATGAGAAGCTTGTGGTGACTTTTTGTAAGTGTTGCTTCTCGATGGCGTGCACTTCAAAAGGTCTTTTTTTAGTTGTATGATGGACCTTATAATTGGCTG
>NZ_JBMERO010000104.1:0-741 GCF_049310945.1 Bacillus sp. DJP31
GTTAGGCATAGAAGTATAGTATCTTATGATACCGATTCAAAAAGTTCATTTACTAAGTTATACGATGATATTGTTACTAGAACCAATGCTCTGTTACAAAAACAAGTGACCGTCGCTTCAATTAATCCAGCTGTGGTGGAGACAGAGGGTCTTTCAGATCATGAAATAGTAGCACTTATTACTGTAATGGCATATGGGTTAGAGTCTGGAGATGGTATTTCCGGTTTTGATTTAAAAAAGGAAATGCATCAACAGGGTTACAACGATGTCGCAGTTTCTATCGCAATTTCGAAGCTTACTAAAAAAGGAATGATTTTTCAGGAGGAGCTAGAAGATTATAATGGCTACACTTATTATGGTTATGTTAAGACTGATAAAGGTGATTAGTGGGTAATAAAAAATGAAGATCAGATTGTGTTGAAAAATTCTAAAGGTTTAGCTAAGGAACTACCATTTTATTTGGAGGTATCTGTAATTATGTGGGAGTATTTATACACTAATATTCTTGGGGTTTTGAGTCTTGTTGTAGCTATTATTATTCCAATACTCTTGGCTATAAAAAGTAGAAAACGGAAGGAGTTATCTTATGAAATATCTTCTTCAACTTCTTTAATTGTCAGTGATAAAGATTTAAAGAGTCGACTAACACTATATGAGTGTGTTCAAAAAGAGTCTTCCTTAATAAATAAAAAACAAGATTCCAACTATGTGAAATCCCATAATTGGTAATAAGAGGATTTT
>NZ_JBMERO010000105.1:0-677 GCF_049310945.1 Bacillus sp. DJP31
AAAAAACTTTGGTGCCGAGAACCGGAATCGAACCGGTACGGTAGTCACCTACCGCAGGATTTTAAGTCCTGTGCGTCTGCCAGTTCCGCCACCCCGGCAATACATCTGAAAGTTGGAGCGGAAGACGAGGTTCGAACTCGCGACCCCCACCTTGGCAAGGTGGTGTTCTACCACTGAACTACTTCCGCAACAATGTATCGCTTAAAACTCACTAAAATGGTGCGGATGAAGGGAGTCGAACCCCCACGCCATAAGGCGCTAGATCCTAAGTCTAGTGCGTCTGCCAATTCCGCCACATCCGCATATAAATGGTGAGCCATGAAGGATTCGAACCTTCGACCCTCTGATTAAAAGTCAGATGCTCTACCAACTGAGCTAATGGCTCGTACAAATGGTGCCGGCTAAAGGAGTCGAACCCTCGACCTACTGATTACAAGTCAGTTGCTCTACCAACTGAGCTAAGCCGGCATATAATAATCACAATTTCTTTTCCTATCAATTATGGAAGCATATTTTACTTACGTAAAAATCATTGGTGGAGGATGACGGGATCGAACCGCCGACCCTCTGCTTGTAAGGCAGATGCTCTCCCAGCTGAGCTAATCCTCCGAATAATAATAGCCTGGCAATGTCCTACTCTCACAGGGGGAGTCCCCCAACTACCATCGGCGCTGAAG
>NZ_JBMERO010000106.1:0-650 GCF_049310945.1 Bacillus sp. DJP31
TTATCATCAATGCCTGGATCGTGGGCAGTTCCTTCCCATCTGTAGTGATGTAGGAAGCGATATACCTCATCTTCTTCTACTGTATACCTGCCGTCCTTTTCAGACGCTTTAATCCTTCCTTCCATCAGCCACTGCCTTACTTCATCGATGCTACATTTCATCCCATAAGTATGTAAGATTGATGTAGCTTCTTGATCCGTTAATATTGTCATCCTTTTGTTCCTCCAGCTCCTACATCCGTATTATCAAAGATGGTAGTTCGATGCTTCATGCGCCAACTATCTTCATTAATATTTATCACTTCAACCCGATGAAGAAGCCGGTCTAGAATAGCCGTCGTTATCCCCTCGTCTCCAAGGAGGTCTCCCCACTCATTAGGCCCCTTATTAGACGTTATTATAATGGAGCTTTTATCATACAATTCATTGATTAAGTGGAAGAAGAGATTAGCTTCCTTTGTGTCCATCGCCATATACATCATGTCATCAATAATAACCAAATCTGAGTCTATTAATCTCTTATGCAGCGTTTGTGACTTCCGAGAAAATTCCTTTGTTTTTAGTAGATGAACTAATTCTCCCATTGCTATAAACATAACTTGATAACCTTTCTGTATAGCTTCTAAACCTAGTCCGATAGATATATGAGTT
>NZ_JBMERO010000107.1:0-617 GCF_049310945.1 Bacillus sp. DJP31
TTAGGAGTAGGACACACTATAGAATGCTTGCGATATCCAATGAAAAACTTGTTTTGATTGGCCTTATTTCGTTGGACTTCCACTTTAGCATCAGGATCGGAATATGTTTTTTCACAATCACATGTTTTTTTATCTTCACAGTGGCATCGTTTCTTTTTATAACCATTCACAAGTGCGTAAACAGGTCTTGAATCAATGCCTGCAAGGGTTGTTTGTAAAAAGCCATCCAATTTCAAGGCTTGGCGGATAAGATTAAACAAAATTTCATAAAACAATTCAACAGTGACTGCCTTTCGAAAGTGACTCAAACTACTGTGAACAGGCACATCTTTAATATTCGGAGTTCCTATAAAGTTACGCCAAGCATGGTTTTTGGGATCGATCAGTTGCTTACAAAGCTGACGAAAAGATGTGATTTCAGGACGTGTAAAGTAGAGATAATGCATTCGGAAGTAAGTCCTTGGATCTACAGGCCGACGGCCTCCATCTTTAAAAAGGGGTTTAATTTTCTCTAACACAATTGAATCATCTACCAAATTAATATAATCAATCAGTTCAACGTCAAAACCGAGTGTGTTATAGTAATGGTAAGGAAGCAGTTCTAACTGCATATCCAT
>NZ_JBMERO010000108.1:0-617 GCF_049310945.1 Bacillus sp. DJP31
TAAGATGGTGCCGAGAACCGGAATCGAACCGGTACGGTAGTCACCTACCGCAGGATTTTAAGTCCTGTGCGTCTGCCAGTTCCGCCACCCCGGCAATACATCAGAAAGTTGGAGCGGAAGACGAGGTTCGAACTCGCGACCCCCACCTTGGCAAGGTGGTGTTCTACCACTGAACTACTTCCGCAACAATGTACTGCATTTACTTATCAAAAAATTGGTGCGGATGAAGGGACTCGAACCCCCACGCCGTAAAGCGCTAGATCCTAAGTCTAGTGCGTCTGCCAATTCCGCCACATCCGCGTAAAAAATGGTGAGCCATGAAGGATTCGAACCTTCGACCCTCTGATTAAAAGTCAGATGCTCTACCAACTGAGCTAATGGCTCGTGTAAAATGGTGCCGGCTAAAGGAGTCGAACCCTCGACCTACTGATTACAAGTCAGTTGCTCTACCAACTGAGCTAAGCCGGCATATAATAAAACAATTTCTTTGCTATCCATTATGAAAAGATATTTTACTTAAGTAAAAATCATTGGTGGAGGATGACGGGATCGAACCGCCGACCCTCTGCTTGTAAGGCAGATGCTCTCCCAGCTGAGCTAATCCTCCGGATAATAAT
>NZ_JBMERO010000109.1:0-594 GCF_049310945.1 Bacillus sp. DJP31
AGGAACTTCAAGTAGACTTTGAAGAAGCACGGGAAGAAGCACGGGGACGGTTCTCGTGCTTCTTTTTAGTTTTAATCTCTTAGGATACTATTTGATAAGTTGCATTGATTACTCATGTATTCAAAATTATGCTATAATATTTCCAAATAAAAAAAGGAGGGGTGAAAATTGAATCCTATTAAGGTTGAAAATGAAGACATTCAATATGCAATTAAATCCGGTGAGAATTATATTCAAGTAGGTGAGCGAAAGTTTCTATTAGTAGAAGTAGAACAAATTAAAGAAAACATATATGAGGTAACTGATTCAGAAGAAGAGGAACTTCTTTTACAAGCTTTAGAAGAAGATGAAAATCCATTACTATCTAACAAAGAAATAACTTCGATGCTAGGAAGTAATAAATGAAGGTATACTGGAGAAAATCAGCTATCCATTCATTACTTGATCTTGATAAATGGAGACAAACCCAAGAGTTACCTAGGATTTCATTGTACTTAAAGGAATCAGTCGAACATTACTTTAGATATAAAGAGTTAAACATTCATCTACCAGGAAGAGCTGTTATGATTAAAGGTCTACCAGGAGGGAAGCACA
>NZ_JBMERO010000110.1:0-583 GCF_049310945.1 Bacillus sp. DJP31
CCGAATGCAACGTTTATAGCTTTTACAGGAAAGCCAATTGAAACTACAGACAAGTCAACATCTGGACTGTTTGGGGAAGTCATTGATGCCTATGATATGACACAGGCAGTTCAAGATGGGGCAACCGTAAAGATTTATTATGAGTCTAGGTTAGCGAAAGTTAAATTAGATGAGACGCAGATGAGTGAGATTGATAAAGAATACTGGAGAATGCAAGTTAATGAGGGTGTGGAAGACTACGTAATAGAGGAAAGTCAAAAGCAACTGTCTCGTATGGAACTAATTATTGGTGGTAAGGATCGGATTAAACAAGTTGCCACAGATATGGTTGACCACTATGAGGATCGTAAAGACCTTGTTGAAGGTAAAGCAATGATTGTTGCCTATTCTAGGAAATTGGCCTTTTCTATCTATCAAGAATTAATTCAACTACGTCCTGATTGGCAGCAAAAGGTCAAAATTGTTATGACGGAAAACAATCAAGACGATGAAGAACTTGCTAAACTAGTGGGGAATAAACAAACTCGTAAAGATCGAGAAAAAGAGTTTAAGGATGTTAAAAGCCCTTTTAAAATTGTTATCG
>NZ_JBMERO010000111.1:0-560 GCF_049310945.1 Bacillus sp. DJP31
CTTTAGTTTTTTGTTTGAGAGTGCTCTTTGAACAACTTTTGATAATCCGATATATCGGTACCCTTTTCGGCAGTAGGTTAATCCTTTCGCTTCTTCTTCGGGTATTCCTAGTTGAATGAGCGACTTGATTTGTTCCCTAGAAACCTTCCATTTCTTCCATATGATTACCCTTATTCTTGAGCGCAACTTCTCATCGATTCGTTTCGTCGCTTTTTTCATATTTGCGATTCTGAAGTAGTTTACCCATCCGAATATGACTTGTTTTTAGTTTCAATATTCGATAGTCTAACGAAACACTCCAGTTTCGCTTCGTCAATTGTCGAAGCTTCCTTTGAAATTTCTGTACTGAAATTGGATGAGGTCTCACCTGAATTCTCTTGTTTTTAGAATCGTAGTAATACCCAAATCCTAAGAATTTTAATTCTTTTGGGCGAGAGACTTTTCTCTTTTCGGCATTAACTATCAACCCTAACTTCTCTTCTATAAATCTCACGATTGATTTCATCACTCTGTTTGCTGCTTTCTCACTCTTCACAAAGATAAGAGTGTCGTCAGCGTAT
>NZ_JBMERO010000112.1:0-550 GCF_049310945.1 Bacillus sp. DJP31
GGGAAGCACGGGGACGGTTCCCATTGCTTCCTTTTTAGATATTTAGCCCGAAAGGGGGCATCGACCACTCATATTCTATTAATACTCCACAGCATTCGCCTCCTGCTCCCTAAACAAAAAGAAGCTACTTCTCCTTGACCTCGAATACAACCCCAGAGACAAGGGAACTATGTACTATGTCCCACCATTGTATGTACTGCTTACTTTCAATTACCTATATTGCCATATCTTCTTTTTATTGCTACTGCTTCCAACTGAAGATTGGAATTTTTATGTATATAGAATCAAAGACTCCCTTTAGTAATAAACAAAAAACCGCCCTGCGTGAAGCAAAGCACTTCACGCAGGGCGGTTTTTTGTATTTAACTGGAGAATCAATACCTGTCAGAGAAATAGAGCAGAGGGTACATATATATATTTTTCTTAGTATGTACAAGTCATTCACTCACTGGTAACCGAGGATCTAATATAATTATCGTTTACAATCATCATATTTTAAATTAATAGCTTGGTATAATTGAAAGGTTTATGGTGGGTTAAGTCGAAATAT
>NZ_JBMERO010000113.1:0-546 GCF_049310945.1 Bacillus sp. DJP31
AAAGTACTGTTTAATGTTGCTTTCACTTTATCCAACTCCTTGTTATAACATCTTTTTTGAATACAATAGTAATCAATAGACCTATCGACTTTAAATTCATGACTACTCCCTTTGCTATTAACCCTTAAGATGTGTAATTATTTCCTCGTGAAGAGGGGAAATCTGTTTCTTTTTCTCCCCCTATAATCTCAAAATAGAAAGAGCGATTTCAGGTTTCGGGTAAAATAACCGAGCTAATTTATTGGAATTTATTTCCTTTTTCTTAATATACCTTGGTTGGTGTGCTTATCCATAACATCTCTCCCATCAGATTTTTAAAAATACAATCAACCAATAGCAGAACAATAAAAAAAGCACCGAAACAAATAAGACTGAAAAATTAGAAAAATTCTAATTTTATATCTTATACGTTTCGGTGCTTCCGTAAACATACTTATATGTATTTAGTTTTAATTCACTGTTCTTTGCTAAGTTGAATGTAAATTTTATTGATAAGATTAATCTATCACAATATAAATATGATTACAAGAATAATTTTTAAAAATA
>NZ_JBMERO010000114.1:0-534 GCF_049310945.1 Bacillus sp. DJP31
GTTTAGAAGAAGCGTTAAATGAAGTGAAAAAACTTCGATTGATTAGTGGGAATGATTTCAGAGACATAGCTTTCTCATTAGAAAAGAGAAAAAATCTGAATACAGAAGCTCCTCAAATAAATGAGAAATATAGAGATTTAAAAGCACCTGAGCGTCCCGAAGATGCCTATCTAAAAGTATTAAGCGGAGGGCGGCACGCATGACAAACCCCATGATCAGTTTACAGGAGAAGTGTCGCACACTCCGTCTTGCCGAAACAGCAAAAGAGCTACCAAATATCTTACGAAAAGCAGAAGCGAAAAGTTGGACGTACCATGAATTCATCCATGAACTTTTAACCTACGAGTTGACAAGCCGTGAAAAAAAGAACGTTGAACGATTTATGAAATGGGCTGATTTCCCCGAACATAAGACATTAGATAGCTATGATTTAAAAGAACAGAATGCATTAGGAGAGAAGCAATTTAATATCTTAAAAGAATTAAATTGGATAGAAAACTATTTTACATTAATTCTAATGGGACCGACAGGTGC
>NZ_JBMERO010000115.1:0-526 GCF_049310945.1 Bacillus sp. DJP31
ACCCATTCCGAACACGGAAGTTAAGCTCTTCAGCGCCGATGGTAGTTGGGGGACTCCCCCTGTGAGAGTAGGACATTGCCAAGCAAAAAGATGAAGAAGTGGCTATTTATAGCTGCTTCTTTTTTTATGTATAGCCCGAAGGGCTAGTTCATTACATAAAATATGTACAATCATATTATAAAAAACTGTGAGGATCTGAACGAATGAAGCTGACGAAAAGATTCGCCGCTCATTTTAGAACGAAACCGAAAACGGAAGGTAAGTTCAAGCGCCGATGGTAGTTGGGGGACTCCCCTTGTGAGAGTAAGACATTGGAAAATAGGAACTAGGCTTATTTTTCGATCCGATGAAACAGAAAACGATATACCTGTTTATTGAAAGAAGTGGTGAATCTATGGGTGTGCTTATGCAGGGTGGAGTATGGAAAGAACACAATCAGAACACCTTACGCAGGAGGTAATATCAAATGTTAATGGAATGTATTTGTCAACCTAAACATGTACACTTTCGCTTGTTTAAAGATGCA
>NZ_JBMERO010000116.1:0-522 GCF_049310945.1 Bacillus sp. DJP31
TTCCGAGGGAACTATTACCATACGGAAAAGAGCTTTGGTAATCAACCTGAATTCCCGAACAATTATACCTAGGTTGGCACTTCAACTCCTAGATACTCATACAAGCCCATCTGCTTTTTCGTCATCTCACCAACGCGAGGCTTGCGACCTGGTTGCTCATAACGCTCAATGACATCCAGTTCATCGGGAAGCACGGGGACGGTTCCGCTGCTTCCTTTAACCAAGTGAAGTGTAGTAGTAGCATGAAGTAATCTTAATGTTCCGAGTCCCAGAAAGCTTAATACTAGAAATATGTTTATAGAAAGATAGTTTCGGGTGCTGTCACCACCCGAAATTTGTCGAATTATAAAATTGAGGGTTTCTTTATATTTATTTCTAGTTAGCATCACGTTGTGGGTGAGCAGCTCTTAAATAATCTGGGAAGAATAACAATTTTCCAATAGAATCGTGATAGAATTTCATCAAAGGAAGCACGGGGACGGTTCTCTTGCTTCTTTCCTAAATTTACCATTTATTTTTAAA
>NZ_JBMERO010000117.1:0-520 GCF_049310945.1 Bacillus sp. DJP31
CAAATACATAAAGAGGATGAAAACTTTTCTTGCCTGGATTACTTGAATTGAACCCTACTTCGGCTCCTTTTTGATGTCCATAAACCGTGTTGACAGAAGAATCAAAGTCAAGAATCACACGTTCTTGATTGGCTAAAATACGTTGGGTTAACACTTGATTTGTTTCGCTAAAACCAATCAAATCTTCCTTCTGTTGAAACCGCTTCAGTTCGTTGTAGTAGGTTGTGTAATCTGGCAATTTACGCCATCCAAAGAACCGTTTTAGCATGATTTCATCTTCGATGTCTTCTAAGTGAGAAATTCTCTCCTTACCTAGTAGGCGACCTAAAATAAGAGCTAATGAAACTTGTGATAATGGGTAAATTCCCCCTGATTTCCTCACAGAAAGAAGCTCTTCTAATAGATGACTCAGCCCAACTTTCTTAATATAGTCAAGAAGGGGCAAAATCCCTCCATAAGACGTTGCGTTTTCCAAAGTTTGTTCGACAGAAATCCTTCCAATACTTGTATTTATTGTGTT